>JBMOHV010000064.1:0-8952 GCA_049317645.1 Bacteroidia bacterium | reverse complement strand
GGGGTTCCTCCGGGGTTCCTCTATTGAATATTGATGTAAATCCTTTTGAGCAATTGCTCCAGGACTTCCCTCTCCTCTCCGGGGAAATTCTCCCAGGCCGGAAAGAGGGCCGACATCGCCGGTTGAACCGCCTTCGCCAAGATGGCGTCTCCTTCTTCGGTTAAGCGGATGCGCTTGACCCGGGTGTCTCGCGGTTCGGGCCCGGATTGTTCCTTGTCCAGGCTGCGTTGAACCCACCCCCGTCGGTGCAAACTCTGGATCATACGGGTCGTGCTGGAACGATCGCGCCCCAACAAACGGGCATAGATTTCCTGGTACTGCCCCGGTCGTTCTTGAACCACCTTCAGAAAACGATATTGCTCAGCATTCATAGGCAATCCGGCCTCCCGAAATGACTGCTCCAAACGCAACCCATAGGCATTCCAAATTTTCCCCATCATTTGAAGAAGGGCATCGCGGTCCATCATGGAACAAACCTACGATTCGCTTCCTATTATTCGGGGGATACGCCCAATAACCCCTAATTTAGCCGACCCAAACCGCCCACCAACGACCCCAACCCTTCGCTCCCATGGATGTATTGATTATGGCTTCCCAATTGATTTTGGGTCTATGTATTTTGGTTTTACTCCATGAATGGGGGCATTACTTCACAGCCCGCATGTTTGGTATCCGGGTTGAGAAATTTTATGTTTTCATTGACGCCTGGGGCAAAAAGATCTTCTCTTTTCGTCGAGGCGATACCGAATTTGGGTTGGGCTGGCTCCCCATCGGCGGATATGTAAAAATCGCCGGTATGGTCGACGAATCGGTGGACAAGGATCAATTGGCCGCCCCCCCACGTCCGGATGAATTTCGTTCCAAGCCAGCATGGCAACGCTTGATTGTCATGATTGGCGGGGTGACCGTCAACGCTATTCTTGGGATTTTGCTTTTCGCGATGATCCTCTGGGTTTGGGGAGAACAAAAAACCCCCGTCCAGGGGCTCAAAAACGGCCTGGCACCCACCGAATGGGCCGAAAGCCTGGGCTTTAAACCTGGCGATCGCTTGGTAGCCCTGAACGGCACCCCCATCCGCTACGTCGAAGACCTCTACGACCCCCGTTGGCTCACCAACGGTCCTCCCAAAATGACCCTGATTCGGGAGGGCGCCGAAGTCCAACTGCGAATGCCCCAAGATTTCGCCAACAAATGGTTGGATCAGGCCAAGCCCTTGTACCTGATGCCACGGGTCCGCTTTGCGGTCGGCGAAGTGGTTGCTGGGATGCCCGCCGAAAAAGCCGGCCTTCAATCCGGGGATTCCATCGTTGCGGTCAATGGTCTTCCCGTTCGTTTTTTTGATGAACTCCAAAAAGCACTCAAAGCATCTGCGGCCCAAACCTGCACCCTCACCTTGATTAGGAACCCATCCACGAAGGCCAGCGAGTCGCCTCTCCTCCTCGCGGTGACCGTCAGTGAACAGGGCACGATTGGCTTTGTATCGGCCCCTGAAACCCTGCCCACCGAATCCCTGCGATACACCTGGGCCAAGGCATTGCCCGCTGGTTATGCGTTGGGTGTCAAAACCATTCGGGACAATATTGCTGGCTTTGGGATGATCTTTCGCGGTGAGGTTCCGGTCGAAAAATCATTGGGCGGGCCGATCGCCATCGCCAAAAAAATGTACGGTGGTCGTTGGGATTGGCAACGATTTTGGATGACAACGGCGCTTTTGTCGATGATTCTGGCCTTTATGAATTTACTCCCCATTCCTGCCTTGGACGGGGGGCATGTGGTCTTTCTGCTCGTAGAAATGGTAACCGGCAAACCCCTGAGCGAACGCTTTTTGATGGCGGCCCAATATGCGGGCATGGTTCTCTTGATCTTGCTGATGGTTTTTGCCTTTGGCAACGACCTCTTGCAGCATGTTTTTCGTTAAGTAGGGTGGATTACCTTCAAACCAAGGTTGAAATGACTAGCATGCACCGCGCCTCATCCTTTCTTGGAAGCTATCTTGAGGGTGGAAGCTACCTTGGGGGTCTTTCGTTTCAAAAGACCCCAAGGAACACTTCTAGATGTGCCCAGGACCGGAGTCGAACCGGTACGAGTGTTAGCTCACTGGTGTTTGAGACCAGCGCGTCTACCAATTCCGCCACCTGGGCGTGCAGGCGGCAAAGATATTCCAACCATGGGATTCTTCTTCCGTTGTCGAACGCTTCGCATAAATATTTTTGAATATTCGTCCAATGAAAGGAATTTCGTTCTCCTACAGCCCGATAAAGCACCCAAGGTGGGTCATCGTCGGAGCGTTCCTCTTGGTGATGACCTGGTGCGGCAAGACGGCCACGGGCCAGGAACTCGTTCAAGAATCCACGAAGCAACCTACCTTGTTGGTGTTCGATCGCCAATGGGATGCGCGTTCAGCCATGCTGCAATTTGAGCGGGAAGGGACCCCCTTGAGCGAAAGGGTCAAAATGGTGCAACGCAATGGGCTCAACCTGTCCAAGGAATCCCTAACGGTCCTATCGAATTGGCTTGCAAAAAACCGTTTCGAGAATGTCCAAATCCTGGATACGTTTTGGATTAGCAATGCGGTGACTTTGATCTTGGATTCCAACCAATTCGAGGCACTCCAAAAGGAATCCTGGGTTGGCCAATTGTTGCCAGCCTCGGCCTTACCCATGGGGTATACCGAAGGCCAAGAGGCGTCGGCCTGCCAGGAAGCATTCGAGCCCGAAAACACAGGATTGGTCAACGGCAAAGAACCGGGCCTCATCGCCGTTCAAGCCCCGCAAATGTGGGCCCGGGGTTATACAGGCAAAGGACGTCGTGCCTTGTTGATGGATACCGGGGTTTGGCCACAGCATCCGGCCCTTCGAGGAAAATTTTTGGGGCATCGCTTGGGCCTTGATCAGGCCTGGCTGCCTTACGACGAACCCTTACCTGCTGACAAAAGCGGCAACCACGGAACCCACGTTGTTGGAACCATTTTGGGACTGGATACGGCGACCAAGGATACCATCGGAATGGCCATGGGGGCCTATTTTTTGGCCACCGACCCCATTGTTACCAACCTAGCTTATGTGCGTTCTTGGACCCAGCTGATGCAGGCCTTTCAATGGGCCTTGAATCCGGACGGTGATACCTCGACAACCACCGATGTACCGGATGTTATCAATAATTCATGGGGAAGAGCCAATGCCGGATTTGACAGTGTTTGCCAAGCGACCGTTGTTGCTCAAGCATTGTTATCCGTCGAAGCCGCTGGTATCGCCAATGTCTTTTCGGCCGGCAATAACGGACCTGGTCCCTTCACCATTGGGGTACCTGCCCAGATTGTCTACGACACGTTGAATGTGTTCTGTATCGGGGCATTGGAACCCACCAATGCCTTGGCAGGTTTTTCGAGTAACGGTCCCAGTCGCTGCGGAACCGATTCCTTGGGAATCATCAAACCCGAAGTATCCGCCCCGGGCGTCAACATTCGCTCCGCCGACGGACCCACCGGTTACGGTCAAAAATCAGGAACCAGCATGGCTTCACCCCATGTGAGCGGGGCTGTTCTATTGCTCAAGGAAGCCTTCCCGCAAGTGAGCGGGCGTCAAATCCTCAATGCCTTGTACCAAACCGCCCTGGACCTGGGTCCAGCAGGCGAGGATCAACTCTTTGGGAGAGGGCTGATTCAAACAGACGCGGCCTATGCCTTCTTGGCTTCCCGTTACCCTGTTCAACCCCCGATGAACGGGGGGCCGGATCTGGCCATTTTGGGTTTGGATTCCCCCCAAATGAACCAATTGGGCCTTCGCTGCTCCATCAATGCAGCGGGCTCCATCCCATTACGGCTCCGCGTTGTGAACCGAGGAGACACCACCGTTCAGGGCTTTTATATAGGGCTTTACGACCACCGCACGTGGCATCATTCGGTTTCGTTTGGCAACCTGAACTTGCAGCCAGGCCAATCCACCACCCTCACCATTCAATCCCTTGTTCGGAACCCTTTGAGAAACACCGAAAGGTGGATGTTCCGAATTAGCAGCAGTCCTCTCCCTTCCCTCATAGGAACCGAAAGCGATACCCTCAACAACTATTTCGCCGTTGCATTTGATAACATCGAATCTGCTCAAGACCTTATCACGGAACATTTTGACGATAGCCTTCGTTTGCCTTTTGTTACAGAAAATCACCGAGCCAACGATTGGTTGATCGAGAATCCGGATAACGATGATTACAGCGCCAACGGCCTACCAGCCACCTGGGCGTTGGTTCGTTTGCCATCCACACCATCGCCGCCGCATCCATCCGGGTCGGGATCGATTGGCGTCGGATCGGGATGGGCCGCCGGTATCAAAATGAGGGATTACTCCTCACGACTCCGCCAAAAAGACCATCTCCTGTCGCCACCTTTCTTCAAAGCTGCCGCACCCTGGGGCCAAGGCTATCGTTTGTCGTTTGATGTTGCCTACGCCAATCGAAGCACCACCTTTCGAGATTCTTTGTGGGTGGAACTATCCGATAATTGCGGACAAAATTTTCGAATCATTTATCGCAACGGAGGAGACAGCCTTCGGACCCATTCCGGAATCAACCCTGCTGATAGCAGCGCTTTTCGACGAATCATTATCAATGATTCATTGTTACAACAAAATACACCCGGGTCTTATCGTTTGCGATTCACCACCCTTAACGATTTTGGGGGGAATCTTTATGTAACCAATGTTGCGATGTATCGAGTCTTTGCCGCATCAAACGAAAGTTCCAGCTATGACTCCAACCAACCATTACGCTGGATTTACCCCAACCCTTCGGCCCATAATCGCGTGCATTACCGAACTCCTGGCAACCCCAAAGCCCTTCGCTTGAATCTGTTGAATACCGCGGGCCAAACCATCTGGAGCAGCGACATGACTTCTTCAAACGGGGAGGACTGCGCATGGGAACTACCCTCCATCGCCCCGGGGATGTACAGCATCCTCATGGAAGAATACACGCATTCCAACCCCGGCTTTGCCCGTTTCTATCGTTTTCGATGGATCAAATCCGCCCCCTGATTCATGCCACAAAGCCGAAGCATCTGCCTCTTGTTTAGCCTGGCCTTGGTGGCTTTTTGGAACGCAGGCAACAGCACCGTCCATGCACAACCATCCCGACCCGAACCAGCGGTGGAGGATACGGTTTTGGAAGCTTTGCAGAACAAAATCCTTGCTTGGAACACCGATACTTCGGTGGCCCGTCGCCGGGTAGCCAACCATCGCTTTGTTCAAGATTTGGGGCGCTTGATTCGTTCCAACGCTGCCTGGAATTTTCCCTGGTCTGAATTGTACCCGGTATCGGCCTTGAACAGCCCGGATGGACAATGGAAAATCCTAACCTGGTCGGTGCAATTGGAGCAAAATGCCCGTCGCCATTACGGTTGTCTTTTTGACCAGGAGGGCCGTCTCTATCCCCTCTTGGATCAGCAAGCCAATCGATTCGAAGTCGATACGATTTACGAGGGCCCCCAATGGCCAGGGGCTGTTTATTTCGAAATTTTGCCTTTGAAGGCCACCCATGCGGGCTTGCCTTGTTACGCCGTCATTGGTTACGACGCCCGGGAGCCTTTTTGCCAACGAAAAGTCGTGGATTGGATTTGTCCCGATACCCTCCAAAACCGAGCTTTCGTCGGTGCTCCTTTGATTCGAATGGGTCCAAAAACACAGACCCGTCTGCAGCTCATCTACCCAAGGGATGTAAGGGTCCAAATGAAGTGGGACCAAGAACAAGGGCTGATTTACTTTGACCACCTGATCAGCCGAGGGCTGGACCCCTCCAGTGCTGATTTCGACTACATCCCCGACGGAACCTTCGATGGCCTTGTTTGGGAAAAAGGTTCCCTCGTTTTCAAAGAAATTCCGAATTACCAGCCTAGTCGTTAACCTTCGTCCCTCTTCCTTTCTAACGATGCCTCACCGCTCCATTCTTGTTCTCGGCGCAGGACGCTCCTCCGGCTACCTCATTCGCTATTTGGCCCAACATTCCGCCGTTTTGGAATGTGACCTTATCGTGGCCGATCAAGATCTTCACCATGCCCAAGCCAAAATCGAAGGACTTCCCAACTGCCGAGCCGTGGCCTTGGACCCCCTTGCTCAGCCCGAAATCCTGGATGCTTTGGTCAAAGAATCCGTGGTTGTCATCTCCCTTCTTCCGGTTTCGTTGCATATGCAAGTAGCCATATGCTGCCTCAAAAACAAGGTTTCGTTGTTTACAGCCTCCTACCAAAGTGTTGAAATGGAGGCCCTAGCGCCCGATATCCAAGCCAATGGCCTCTTGTTCCTCAATGAATGCGGTTGCGATCCTGGTTTGGACCATATGACCGCCCTTCAAATCATGGATCGTTTGCGCGATGCCGGGCACGGCATCTTGTCCTACGAAGGTTATACAGGGGGACTTGTGGCCCCGGTATCCGACGATAATCCTTGGCATTACAAATTTTCGTGGAATCCTCGCAATGTGGTGCTAGCCGGACAAAGCGGCCCTGCGGTTTATTGGCAAAACAACCAAATTGAAGTCATTCCCTACCCCCGCTTGTTTCGCGCCGTTCAGCCATTGGAACTTACGGGCCACAAGGATCTTGTGGGGTATTTTAATAGAAATTCCCTGCCTTACCGGACCTTGTACGGCTTGGAGCAGGCCGACACCGTCATCCGCGGCACCCTTCGGCACCGTGATTTCTGCTTGGCTTGGTTCCCTTTGGCCTATTTGGGGCTCAACGTGGATACCAACCTTCCCAATGATCCCCTAAAATGGCCAACAGCCACCGAATTAACCAAAATTTTGGGCGAGGAATTGCATTATTCCCTCGAGGAAACCCAAAAAGTTATCGAATTATGGGCTTTTCTGGGTTTTTGGGAGGTAGCTGCCGACGACACGTATGCCACCAATCCCGCCCAAAACATCGAGCAACGGATGGTGGAGCGTATGTCATTGGGGGTCATGGACCGGGATATGGTTGTGATGTGCCATCGCATCCGCTCCAAGGACCACCAAGGTCGGGTCGTTGAACACCGAAGCGAGCTGGTCCTTGAAGGAGAAGGGGGTGAAAATTCTGCGATGGCCCAAACCGTGGGTTGGACCTTAGCGATGGCTGTGGAGTGCTTCCTCCAAGGCCATATTCAAGAAACCGGACTCCAAAGACCATTGGCCCCGCATTGGTACCAACCCATCTTGAAGGGTTTGGAAGCATGGGGTATCACTTGCCGGGAAACGCAAGTCATGCCCTAGGACCACTGGACTTGGTCGTATCGGCCCCAAGGTCCCCCAAAAATCCTATTTTTGCGGGCTCATTACCTTATGATTCAGCTTTTTCAGACCAACGACGCGGGCCTTCGTGCCATACAGCAGGTAGAAAACGGGTGCTGGATCAATATTGTTGACCCCAACGAACAGGACAAGGCGTGGCTTGAGGAGCATTGTCCCTTGGCGGTGGAGTATTTAACCGACTCCTTGGACCAAGACGAATTGTCGAGGGTCGAAAAAGAAAACGATTACCTGCTGGTGGTCCTTCGTATTCCCCATTTCAGGGGTATGGAATTCGATATCCCTTTTATTACCCTTCCCCTTTTGATCATGCAGACAGAACAGTTCACCATCACGCTCTGCAAAGACGAAAACGCCATTTTGCAGGAATTTGTCCGTGAAAGGGTCCGTGGCTTCAAGACCAACAAAAAGGACACCTTCTTGCTTCAAATTCTCTTAAAAACAGCCACCAAGTTCCTAACCCACCTGCGGAATATCAACAAAGTGGTCGAAAAATTGGAGGATGAACTCGAGAATTCCCTCAAAAACAAAGAAATCGTCGGTCTCCTTCAATACGAAAAGACCCTCATTTATTATACCACCGCGTTGCAGACCAACGGTGCCATGATGGAACGATTGCGCAGGCTCCGGCATTTTGCCTACGAAGAGGATGTGGATTTACTCGAGGATGTCCAAATCGAAAATCAACAGGCCCTGCAAATGACCACCGTATCCATACGAATCATGGGACAAATGATGGAGGCCTTTAGCTCGGTCATCAACAACAACATGAACAATGTCATGAAGACCCTCACCTTTGTGACCATCTGCCTGGCCATTCCGACCCTCTTTGCCAGCTTGTACGGCATGAACATCCCTTTGCCCTATGCCCAGACCGAAACAGCGTTTTGGGGGTTGCTGGGCCTTAGCGGGGCGATGATATCCGTGGTTTTCCTGCTTTTCCGGCGGATGCGCTGGTTCTAGGACCGCGAGCGATCCTTGTAATTAATCCGGGCCGGGTCAAGGCTTTTGGGGATCGAAGGACACTAGCTGTCTTTGATCCACCCCCATTTTTAAGAATTTATTAAATGTATACGAGTTATGCACATGTCCTTGGATAATGACTTCAAGTGCAACCTCATCGTTGTATATTTAAAACAAAATATACCCGCATAGAATGCAAAATAACCTACCTGCCACCATGAAAACGTCCAATTTCAACGTCAAAACGCTTTTTTTGGCTTTTGCAATCGCAATCCTGGGCTTGGCGCCCGGTCTGCGTGCCCAAAACATCACCGCCACCATAGGCACCATCAATTCCTCGACTTGTGCAGTCGGTGACACCTTGGTCATTCCTGTGACCGCTGTCATGGCATCAGGGATCAGCACCTCAGCGATTTCTTTGGCGATTGATTACGACTCCACCAAATTGCAGTGCATCAGCTCGGTCACCGGCCTCAATTCCGCCATTAGTGCCGGATTTTTGAGCAATTGCGGTCTATTTAGCAACCTTTCACCCAACGCACCTTTCAATACCACAACCCGCAGGCAGTTCAGGGCTGCCTGGTTCGCCTTAACCCCGGTGACGGTAAGCGGTACCATGTTTAATCTACGGTTCCGCGTTTTGGCCACCGGAAATACCAGCATCAACTGGGACGTGGCAACACCAGGGAATTGTGAATTCGCCGATGAATTCGCAGA
>JBMOHV010000063.1:0-9169 GCA_049317645.1 Bacteroidia bacterium | reverse complement strand
TCGTGGTCGTGTTGATGACTGGCGTCCCCCTTGTGATCGTTGCTGCGCAGGAGGCGTTTCAAAAAGTTATCCGGAAGTTCCATGGGATGTTCACCAAAAAAAGCCTCCATCATGCGATAACGAAGTAATTGCTCCGATTCTTGGTCCCAACGGGCCTTGATAAGGTCCTCGGTGCGTTTCATAAATTCCTCCTCGGTCATCGCCTCCCCAAATACTTTGGTAAAAAAGGCTTCGTTCATATCGGCCTTGCCTTCACGGAAGACATTGGAGATTTCGTAGGTCCACGTTGAATTGGATTCAGGCGCCTCGCTTTCATCCACTTTGAAGGCCTTGGCAGCGGCGGCTCGGTCCTCCCCGTACAAGTCCCCCACCGTTAGGGAACCGGTGGTTCCTTTGCCTTGACCCAACAAAGCAGCACGGAGCTCGGGTGAAACGATTTCGTCCAAACCTACGAGAACCACGGATTTGCGGGCTGCATCCCCGCTGTTTGGGGCCTCCGTGGCCGACAACCGCAGAAAAACCCGGTCACCAGGCTCGGCTTTTTCGGGGTAGGCCCCTTCAAAAAAGCGAGTCCTCCATTGGTCAATGGTTTCATCCATCTCGGTTTTGCCGGGTATGGGCTGAATTTTGGCAAAGGATTGCCCGTCCAGGCTCCTGATTTCAACCTTGGGGCGAAGCCCCAAATCGTAGCGAAACTCATAGGTCAAACCAAAATCCAAACCTTGCACAAAAGGATTATGGCCCGAAACCGGCAAAGGTTGACCGAAGAAATCCAGACCCTCAGCGCGGGCATAGTCCATCAACTGATCGTTGACAACACGACTGAGTTCCTCCTGAAGCACGGACATTCCGTAGTTTTTGAGAACCAGACCGGCTGGCACCATTCCAGGACGAAAACCCGGCATTTTGATGTTCTTACGAAGGTCTTTGAGCGCTTTGTCAACCCGGGGCTGGTAATCTTCCGGGGTTAGGCTCAGGGTAAGACGCGCCTCTAGGCTGGACGGGTATTCAACAGTGATATTCAAAACAGAGGTTTAGAGGGTGTATGACAACAAGCTCCGAACCCCGGGGGGCTCGGCTGGCTTGGTGCGGATGGAGGGACTCGAACCCACACGCCTTGCGGCACCAGATCCTAAGTCTGGCACGTCTACCAATTTCGCCACATCCGCTTAACATTTCCCGGGGATAAAAAGTTTGGGGTAGGCCCTAATTATCCCTCAAAAGGGGGTCAAATATAGCCATCGAATGAGCCATCGTGTATTTTTACAAGGTGCAAAAACCAACCCTGACCGTCAGTTCCTGGAACCTAACGCCCGATGAGGAAATCAAGGAAATTGCGAAACGCTACCGCAGCCTCCTCAAAACCTGTCGACCGTTTTTGGACAAGGCCAACCGAAAGCTCATTCGACGGGCCTTTGAAATCGCTGTGGATGCCCACAAGGACATGCGCCGGCGGTCTGGGGAACCCTACATCTTTCATCCTATCGAAGTAGCCCGAATCACAGCCGAAGAAATCGGCTTGGGCACAACGGCCGTGGTAGCAGCCCTCCTGCACGATACGGTGGAGGATACCGGCCTGACGCTCGGGGAAATCGAAAACGAATTTGGGAATGTTGTGGCCCGCATCATCGATGGCTTGACCAAAATCTCTGGACTTTACAATAAATCGTCGGATTCCACGCAACAGCTTGAGAACTTCCGCAAAATGCTTTTGACCCTGGCCGATGACATTCGGGTGATTCTCATCAAATTGGCCGACCGTCTTCATAACATGCGGACCCTGGACAATATGCCCTCGGACAAGCAACTCAAAATCGCTCACGAAACCTCCTACCTCTTTGCGCCCTTGGCCCATCGACTGGGTCTTTATAACATCAAATCCGAACTGGAAGATCTGGCGCTCAAGTACATTGAACCCGATACCTTTCGGTCTATTGTTCGCAAGCTCCAAGAAACCAAATCCAAAAGAGACCGGTACATCCGTGATTTCATTGAACCTCTTCAGAATAAATTAACCGAAGCCGGTTTGCAAGCCGAAATCAAGGGAAGGCCCAAGAGCATTTCGTCCATCCTCCACAAAATGAAAAAACAAAACATAGAATTCGAAGAAGTCTATGATTTGTTTGCGATCCGAATCATCCTTGATAGCCCACCAAGCCTCGAAAAAACCGATTGTTGGCAGGTCTATGCCCTGATCACGGATCAATACCAGCCCAACCCCAACCGACTCAGAGACTGGATCTCCACCCCCAAGATCAACGGCTATGAATCCCTGCATACGACCGTCATGGGCCCCGAAGGCAAATGGGTGGAAATCCAAATCCGCAGTCGCCGCATGAACGCAGTGGCCGAAAAAGGACTCGCCGCCCACTGGAAATACAAGGACCAGGACGGAGACCCTGCCCTGGATGCCTGGATTTCGAAAGTGAGAGAAATATTGGAATCCCCGCAGCACAATACCATGGAATTCATGGATGAGTTCAAGCTGCAATTGTATTCCAAAGAGATCTTTGTGTTTACACCCAAAGGCCATCTCCTCAAAATGTCGGCCGGTTCAACGGCTCTTGATATGGCCTTTGAAATTCATACAGAACTAGGCCTCAAGTGTATAGGTGCCAAAGTTCACCACAAATTGGTGCCTCTCAGTTATGTGTTAAAAAACGGGGATCAGGTTGAAATCCTCAGTTCCAAAATCCAAGAACCAGGGCCGGATTGGTTGGATTTTTTGACCACTGCCAAGGCCAAAAACCGGGTGCGGCAACATTTACGGGATCAGCGCCGAAAACTGGCCGAGAAAGGCCAGAACAAATTTTTGGACAAGCTACAAACCATGACCACAGAGGTCGGTGAAGATATGTTGCACCGCATCGCCTTCCATTTGGGCCTCCCCAGTGTTACGGACCTGTATTACCTCAGCGAAATCAACAAGATTAACTGGAGCGAGGTCCAGCAGGCCGTTCGCAAAAAATACCGGAAATCAAACGGAGATACCCTGCCGGCCGAAGCGAGCCCCGAACGCCCCAACGGCGACGCCTTGGTTATCAACCATCCTTCGGTTTGGATGGATGGAAGCGATCGTGAATTCCGGTACAGTCTAGCCCCTTGTTGCAACCCCATCCCAGGGGATGAAATTGTCGGGATTCCACAACCCGGTTCCGAAATGCTGGTGCATCGCCAAAACTGCCTCAACGCCGCCCTCACCCATTCCACCGCCCATCACCGCACCATTCGCACCCGCTGGAACAAGGGAGCGAGAGTTGCCTTTTTGACGGGCATCCAACTGCGTGGTGTGGACGACAAGGGCATCATTAGCGGTATTTCCAGGGTCATCACCGAAGAAATGCAACTCAACATGCGATCCATTTCGGTTCTATCCGAGGACGGCATCTTTGAAGGGCAGATCATGGTCTACCTCGAAGATACCCAGGTATTGCAGGATTTGTTACGAAGACTTCGAAAAGTCAAAGGCGTTCACAAGGTGGACCGTATCGAAAAATCAACCCCCAACGAAGCATGAACCTGGAACCCGTTGAGGCTGCTTTTTTTGAATTTCTGCAGGTGCGGGGTTTGAGGCAAACCCCCGAAAGACAATGCATCCTTCGTCGTGTCTATGCCATGAACGGTCCTTTCACCGCCGATACCCTTCTGGAGGATCTTCGTTCCTCCGATAGCCGTTTGTCCAGAGCCACCGTTTACAATACCCTGGAATTGCTACTGGAATGCAGGCTGGTGGCGCATCATCAATTTGGACGTTTTGGGTCCTATTACGAAAAAAGCCACGGACGACGGCAGGCCGACCATTTGCTATGCACCAATTGCGGTCGAATTCAAGAGTTCTGCGACCCCCGACTGCACTCTATTTTGCAGGATACCGGTCAGGTTTTGGGCCAAAGGGTCCTTCAACATGAATTGCACCTGCACGGTGAATGCCTCCTGCTCCAAAGCACCGGGCAATGCCCGCACCATGAAAGTTCCAAGGCAAATCCTTCGTCATCAAGCCCTGCTTTGCACTAAATTTGAGTTTTAAGAACGCGTATGAAAGCAGATGTGTTGCTGGGCTTGCAGTGGGGCGATGAAGGCAAAGGCAAAGCGGTGGATGTCCTGGCCCCGGACTATACTTGGATTGCCCGTTTCCAGGGAGGACCCAATGCGGGTCATACCCTGTGGCTGGATGGTCAGAAAGTCGTACTCCATACGATACCTTCCGGGGTCTTTCGGGAAGACTGCCAAAACCTCATCGGAAACGGTGTTGTCTTGCACCCACCCTCCCTCCTGGCCGAAATCACAGCCCTCCAAGAAAAGGGAATGGACCTGGGTCGGCGTCTTTTGATTTCAGACAAAGCCCATTTAATCACCCCCGGCCATCGGCTCATGGACCAGGCCCAGGAGGCGGCCAAAGGGGACCAAAAAATCGGGTCCACCCTGCGGGGAATTGGCCCAGCCTATACCGATAAATACGCCCGGCATGGATTGCGCTACGGGGATATGGCCGGTCCAGATGCCATGGCCCGCCTACAGAACAGCATGAACACGCATCGCCAGGGCCTCCAAGCCTTGGGTTATCCCGAGCCGGATGATTTGGACGCCCAAACCGAAGCCTGGATGGAAAGCCTCCAGACCTTGCTCCAAGAATTCCCCCCGGTCGATGGCTCTTGGCTCTTGAACCAGGCCCTTGACCAAGGCCAAAAAGTCCTGGCCGAAGGTGCTCAGGGAAGTATGTTGGATGTGGAATACGGGGCTTATCCTTTTGTGACGTCATCGCATACCACCGCCGCTGCCGCCTGCACCGGGTTGGGTCTGGCCCCATCCCGCATTGGGGATGTTTACGGCTTGTTCAAAGCCTATTGCACCCGGGTTGGAAGCGGCCCCTTCCCCACCGAGCTTCACGACGAACAAGGCGAAACCCTCCGCAGAGCGGGTCATGAGTTTGGCGCCACCACGGGCCGTCCACGCCGATGCGGTTGGCTGGACCTAGCGGCCCTGCATTACGCAGCTCGACTCAGCGGCGTCAATAAACTCATTGTTACCAAGGCCGATGTTCTGTCGGGATTTGGCGAGGTGAAGATCGCCGTACGTTACGAAGGGACGCATTCCCACCGCGATTCCTACCCCACCCATCAAGATGATTGTATTCCGGTCTACCGGACTTTTGAAGGCTGGTCACTGACCCCCGGCAAAAACTACCAACGTTTGGAAGAATTGCCCATGGCTTTGAGGGCCTATCTGAGCTTCTTGGAAGAATCCCTGGATTGCCCGGTTCATTGGGTATCGCTGGGACCGGATCGTCACAGCACCTTGCAGACCCGTCGCTGATTCCTTGGAGGATCGATTCGTCCATCTGCCCCAAGGATTGGAGTCTTCTGCCGTCCTGCTGGCCTTGATCAAGGGCTTTGAAAAAGCTCCGTACCTCTCCGCCTTTTGGACCTGCCCTAGCCATCCCACGAATAGCCATCCTCCCGACTACCGAACCCTGGATTGGATCCTGGGTATAGGCCTTGCGGACGAAGATGCGGACCCTGAACCCAAAAAACAGGGTCTTGACTTTGGTTTTGAAGACTTTGAACAAATGTTGCGGGACCGTCCTGGTTTCCGCATGGGATATTTTGGGTACGACCTCAAGGCCCAAAGCCTGAGCCAACCCTCCCCTTTGCCACCGGCCACGGCGGACCCTGATCCCTCCTTTTGGTTTCGACCTAGAATTCATGTTCGATGCATAGGCTCTCGTTTGGAATTCCTGTCCGATGAACAAAACCAAGGACGGGACGTACTCCAAGCATGGTTGGAAGAAACCAAAACCGGGATTCTCGATCGCAACAAAATCGAAACACAGGGTTGCCGGCTCCGCGATAAAATCTTTGTTCAAACAACAGAAAAAGAATACCATGAGCAGATAGGTGCCATCCGTGAGCGCATACGGGATGGGGATTTTTACGAGTTAAATTATTGCATTGAATGGGCTGGCCAGGTTCCAATTCAGGACCCGGTGGCCCTTTGGCATCAGTTGGCTACCAAAGCCGGGGGAGCCTTTTCGGCCTTGATCAAAAACCAAGATACCTGGGTCATCAGCGCCAGTCCTGAGCGATTTTTGAGAAAGGACGGGGATCGTCTTCTGAGCCAACCCATCAAAGGCACCGCACCGCGGTCAACCGACCCCCACATCGACCAACAAGAGGCCAAAGCACTGAAGACGAACATCAAGGAAAACGCTGAACACCTCATGATTGTGGATCTGGTACGAAACGACCTGGCCCGATGTGCGGACCCATGCAGCGTTCAGGTCGATGATCTCATGGGCTGCTATGCCTTTCCGGCGGTGCACCATCTCATTAGCAGTATCTCCGCCACCACGATGCCAGGACAAAGCCTATCTGGAATTTTAAACGCATGTTTTCCAATGGGTTCCATGACCGGAGCCCCCAAAGAAGCTGTCTGCGCCTGGATCGACCTCCTCGAAAAAACCCGAAGGGGCATTTACTCAGGCAGTGCGGGTTGGTTTGATACCGAAGGGAATTTTGACCTCAATGTGATCATTCGAAGTCTGGTCTATGACCAAAACCAAGGATGGATGTCCCTAAAGACAGGAGGCGCCATTACCTGGGATTCCGACGCAAAGACCGAATGGCAGGAATGCCAAACCAAAGCCAAGGCCTTGTTGGACCTTGAAATTTGAACGAATCGGTTGGTGGCCTTAGGCCAGGGCCGTGACCTCGAGGTTGAAGACCGCCTTGATATCGCGGTACAATTCAGCCTCGACTTGGTAGGTACCCAATTCACGGATTTCGCCGCGGATGGACATTTTGCGGCGATCCACTTCGTGTCCCAGAGCCGTCAGGGCTTCCGCAACCATGAGAGTGGTCACTGCACCAAAAATTCGACGATTTTCCCCTGTCCGCACCGAAAGCGTTACCGTCAATTGACCCAGCTTGTCGGCAAGGTCGTTGGCGGCTTGGCGCAAACCTGATTGACGAAATTCTGCTTGACGAACCGCTTCAGCCCGGTCGTTCAGAGCTGGACGACTGGCAACCACGGCAAGGCCTTGGGGAATCAGAAAATTCAGCCCGTAACCGTTGCGGACTTTGATCACGTCGTGTTTGAAGCCGAGGCCTTTAACGTCTTGTTTGAGAATGACTTGCATATCAAAATGCGGTTGGATGCCTAAGGGCGGGTTGAACAATAAGAAAACCTTAACGCAGGCCGTCGGCCACGTAAGGCATCAAGGCCAAATGACGGGCCCTTTTGACGGCCTGAGCCACCTTGCGCTGGAATTTGAGGGAGGTGCCGGTTAGACGACGTGGCAACAATTTGCCCTGCTCGTTGACGAGCTTTAGCAAAAAGTCAGGATCCTTGTAGTCAATGTAACGGATACCATTCTTGCGGAATCGGCAGTATTTTTTGCGGGTTTCCTCTTTGACGGGAACGGACGCGAAGCTGTTTGTAATCATGGGTTAACCTCCTCTTTGGCAGTTTTGGGACGGCGACGGGACTCGTTGTAAGTCACGGCAAACTTATCCAATGAAACGGTCAAAAAGCGCAAAATTCTCTCGTCCCTGCGCAGTTCAAGCTCCAGCTTATCGACGGCAAGGCCAGTGGCCTTGAACTCGTACAAATGATAAAAACCGGTCGCTTTTTTGCGAATGGGATAAGCCAGCTTGCGTAGACCCCAATGGGCCTGATGCACCAGCTCGGCGCCGTTTTCCTTCAGCACCTTTTCGAACTTCAAGACCGCCTCACGGACCATCTCCTCGGTCAAGACCGGGGTAAGGATGAATACGGTTTCGTATTGATTCATAGGATCAATTTTTAGAAAGACCCCCATTTGATTTGGGGAGCGCAAATATAAGCGAAAATCGACTCTTAACGCCCCATGAATCCTAACTTTGTCGATATGCAAGGCTATCAGGTCTCCGCCCGTAAGTACCGCCCCCCCCGTTTTGATGAATTGGTGGGGCAGGAGCACATTACCACCACCCTTTTGAACGCGATTGCCAAGGACCAATTGGCCCAGGCCTATCTGTTTTGCGGTCCCAGGGGGGTAGGGAAGACATCTTGCGCACGCATTTTTGCCAAAACCATCAATTGCAGCAACCGAGATGCCTCCGGGGAGGCTTGTGGAACCTGCACCACCTGTCGTTCTTTTGACCAAGGAGGTTCGCTCTCCATCCATGAATTGGACGCTGCCTCGAACAATTCGGTGGATGACATTCGCTCCCTGGTTGAGCAAGTACGTTATCCTCCCCAGGGCAGTGCCTTCAAGGTTTATATCGTGGACGAGGTCCACATGTTGAGCACATCGGCCTTTAATGCCCTCCTCAAAACCCTGGAGGAACCTCCATCCTACGCCAAATTCATCCTGGCCACTACCGAAAAGCACAAAATCCTGCCAACCATTCTGTCACGTTGCCAGATTTTTGACTTCAAGCGCATTCGACCCCAGGATATTGCCGACCGCCTGGCTTTGGTCTGCAAGGCCGAACAAATCACCTACGACGCAGAGGCCCTGCTAACCATCGCCGGCCGATCCGACGGGGCCCTGCGCGATGCCCTTACCATGCTGGACCAATTGGCCGGCTATGGCGGGGGTCACTTGGGGCAAACCGTGGTGGCCGAGCAATTGGGCGTTTTGAATCAGCAGGGGTTTTTGGATGCCACCGAAACCCTTCAAAAAGGCGACCCGGGACCCACCCTCCAATTCCTCGGGACCCTGATAGCCAGGGGCTACGATCCCATTCAGTGGGTACTGGGCATGGCGGTTCACCTAAGGAACCTTTTGATGGCCAAAGCACCGGGTACCCTGGATTTGGTTGAATCAGGGGCCGAATTCAAAGAAAAACTGCTACAACAAGCGTTGCGAAGCGATACAAGTTTCCTTTTGGGAGCCCTTCATTTGCTCAACCAGGCGGAATTGCAATACCGCCAGGCCCGTCAACCGCGACTTTTGGTGGAAACCGCCCTCTTCAAGATTGGCTACCTTGCCAACAGGCAGCAGCAGACCGCCGGAACAACCCAAGCGACCTCAACAGAACCCCTGGTCAATGCACATCCCCTGGCCGGGATAAGCGACAAGGTCCCTTCCCCATCGGATTTCAAAACCCCTGCGAAAGTCCGCATCCAGGTACCCACCGTTGAAATTCCTGCCCCCGTTGAAATTCCTGCCCCCGTTGAAATTCCT
>JBMOHV010000062.1:0-9444 GCA_049317645.1 Bacteroidia bacterium | reverse complement strand
AATGAAATTTTTGGGAACAAATGAATTACATGGGATTGACTCGGCCTTTCCAAACAAAAGCCGAGGCCAGGTTGTAGGCGAGTTTGGAGGCCACTCGATCCCCCAAGGAAGAATGCGAAAAGGAAGAGGAATCCGTGATAAAGTGGGTATGGCTGCCATCAAAAAAACCACGCATTTGGAGATGAACCGAAAGGTCCGTCTCGGGACCCTCCATGGCGAGGGGTGAAAACGGAAGAATCACGGTTCGTAACATTTCATCCCCTCCCAAATGATACGAAAAACCACCGTTCACCGGCATGGAAGGTCGCTGGTATTGTCCCTCCATTTTGAAGAAAATATAACCGCTGTTCCAATTCCAATGCATGTGGGCGCTGCTAAGCAAGGAAAGCGGATGGCTGGGAGGCCATGAAGCCGGATCGCTGTGGTTGAGCAGGGAGTCCAATCCAACACGAAAACGCAAGGCGGTGTAGGTACCGGCGGGAACCGAAGGAGCCAAACGCCAACGCGATTGGGCTTGACGCTCCAAATCGGCATAAAAAACCGCGTCGGGGAATTCAAGCCAAGAACTATCCGTGCGTTGCAAGGCAAAGCCACTGAGGTAATACTGGCAATGGTTGATCTCGACCTGATTTAGGAGGGTGGGCAACCAGGCCCTGTTCAATTCCAAGGAAGAGGAATCGTAACGATGGTCCAAACGAAGGTAGAGACCCTCGGTGTTTTGGACAGGCGGTGTCGGCGTGCGGGGATCGCAGGATTGAAAGGCGATGGCTAGCGCCCATACGCCCCATAACACATAATGAACGAAAACCTTCATCGTTATTGATTCTCAGCGTTGTTGGTGTGGGGTGTCCGAAAAAGGTCCGGTTCCTCCATGGACCACAGGCATTGCATCCCTTCCCCGTCAAAAAGCATCCATCGTACGGGGGACGGGACCAAAACCAATTTGGCTTTGCGCGTTGAGCGATCCGATAATTCCCAGTCTACCAAGATGCCTTCGTCCATGGGGAGTTCGTAGGCCCCTTCTTCGACCACGGAATCCCGGTAGACCGCCGCCATGTAGGCGGTCGGTAGAAGGACTTCCTGCCCTGGAAAATGGGCTTCGTGCAATTTCTGCAATAGGTTTTCCAAAAAGGCTCCGTGTTCACGGTTGAAAGCGTCTTCGGCCTCCAGCAAAAGGTCTTCGGCCTCGTCGTATTCCGGATCCGCGTAGCCCAATTCGGCCAGGCGGTTCCTCAAAGTGACCAAATGCAACAAATCGTCTTCAATAGGGTTGGTTTTCACGGCGATGTACTTGATACTCCAAAAATACAACCACTTGGACTGGCTAAGTCGGGATTTATCTTTGGGACATGACAATCAAATTTGGAACCGACGGATGGCGAGCCATTATAGCCAAGGATTTTACGGTTGACAACGTAGCTCGCGTTGCCCAGGGTACCGCCGAATGGCTTTTGAAGACGAATCCCTCCCCTAAGCTGGTCTTGGGATCGGATTGTCGATTTGGAGGCCGCATGTTTGCGGAAACCGTCGCCCTGGTCATGGCCCAAAACGGCGTCAAAGTCCTTTGGGACCGTAATGACTTTGTTTCGACCCCCATGGTATCGTTGGGAACCGTTCAACACGGAGCCCAGGCCGGGGTTATTTTGACCGCCAGCCACAACCCACCTTCGTACAACGGCTTCAAGATCAAGGCATCCTATGGCGGGCCCGCCGTTCCTTCGATGATCTCCGAAGTGGAAGCCCTGATCCCTGAACAGGCCCCGATTCTACAAAAGTCGGTGGCCTACTGGAAAGAAAAGGGCCTGATCGTAGACGTGGATCTTTACTCGGCCTATCTGGATGAAATTCGACAGAATTTTGACTTGGGGGCGATGCAACCCCTTTCGGAGCGTTTGGCGTTTGATGCCATGTACGGGGCTGGTCAACGTGTGATTCCTGATTTATTCCCCCATGCCCGGCTCTTGCATTGCAGCCACAACCCTGGATTTGGCGGCCAGGCACCCGAGCCCATTGCCCGTAATTTGACCGAGCTTTCTGAAAGATTGGCAAACGACCCTTCACTTGAGATCGGTCTTGCCGTGGATGGGGATGCGGACCGTATCGGCTTGTTGAACGCCTCGGGAGATTTTGTGGATTCCCATCATATTTTGATGCTTTTGGTGGCCTACTTGGCCGGTGTCCAAGGCAAAAAAGGCGATGTGGTGGTTTCCTTTTCCGTAAGCCCGCGCATGGAGCGTGTGTGCCGACACTTTGGTCTCAACCTGGTGGTGACCCCCATTGGATTCAAGTATATCTGTGAAATCATGACCCAAGGTGGCGTTTTGGTTGGAGGCGAAGAATCGGGGGGCATTGCCATCGATGGGTACATCCCCGAGCGGGACGGCCTTTGGATTGGTCTAACCTTGATGGAATACATGGCCAAGTCGGGCAAGACGTTGGAATCCCTGATCGAGGAAGTGTACGCGGTTTCCGGACCTTTTTTTTACGATCGTTGGGATTTGCATATCGAAAACGACCACAAGGCCCGTGTTATGGAGGGATTGGCCTCCGGGGCCTACCCTTCCTTTGGCCCTTACACGGTCCAACGAATGGAAACCGTCGATGGCTACAAATGCTGGTTAACCGATGACGAATGGGTCATGTTTCGCGCATCGGGCACGGAGCCGGTCCTTAGGATTTACGCCGAATCCAATTCCCGTTCCGAAACCGAAGCAATTCTCAAAGCCGCCCAAACCACCCTTTACGGGGTGTAACTTTGGAGCGGTTGCGCGTTCCACCGCTGGCACTTTGGTGCTAGAGGAAAGTCCGGACAACGCAGAGCGCCAGGCTTTGGAAACAAAGGCCGGGGGAACCCGGTAGAAAGTGCCACAGAAAAGAACCGGCCGCAAGGCCAAGGGTGAAAACGTGAGGTAAGAGCTCACGCGCTCCGGTGGAGACATCGGTTTGGGGTAAACCTCCTGGGTTGCAAGGCCGTGTATACCGGGGCAGCGTTGCTCGCGCGTTCCCGGGGGGTAGGCCGCTCAGATAAATGGTGGAAATGTCGCAAGGCATACAGAATCTGGCTTACAGCGCAACCTTTTTTTGTTTTCGAAGCGAACAACCCGCCGGTTGTTCACTAAATTAGACATTCCAATGCGTATCCTGGTTGTTGACGACGAGGCCCCTATCCGGGATAGCCTCCAAGAAATCCTTGAAAGCGAGGGTTTTGAGGTCGGATTGGCCGGGGATGGTCTTCAGGCCCTCCAAATCCTGACCGATACCGAATACGACCTGGTTCTGAGTGATATCAAAATGCCGCGAATGGATGGCATGGAATTGTTGACCCATTTGGCCAAGAATTTCCCCCGATTACCGGTTGTTATGATTTCGGCCCACGGAACGGTTCAAACCGCGGTGGAAGCCACCAAACTAGGGGCCTTTGACTTTATCACCAAACCACTGGACCTGGATCGATTGCTCATCACGCTGCGTAATGCTTTGCAGATCAGCACCCTCAAACAAGAAGCGCTCTCCTGGTCCAACGACGATACCGACCCGGTGGAACTGCAAGGACGCTCCCCTGCCCTGATCAGCCTCAAAGAAACCCTTCAAAGGGTGGCCCCCACCGAAGTCCGCATCCTCATTTCGGGTCAAGCTGGCACTGGAAAGGAGTGGATTGCTCGCTTTATCCATCGCCTAAGTCCGCGCAAAAACGGACCCTTTGTTTCCCTCAATTGCGCCACCATCCCTGCAGATAGTTTGGAATACCGGCTTTTTGGGCGCAGCGATGAACAGGGCGCGGATGCCATCCACCGGGGCACCTTTAATCAGGCGACGGGAGGCACCCTCTTTTTGGATGAAATTGCCGACCTTCCAGGGCCTGCTCAGCTCACCTTGGTTCGGGTTTTGGAGTCCATGGGCCATACCGGTGGACATACCCGCAACGGGGTTCGGATCTTGGCTGGTAGCCAAAAAGACCTTCTTCAACTCATCGAACAGGGGCGGTTCCGTTTGGACTTGTATCATTTGTTGAGCGTGATTTTGGTCCATCTGCCTTCGTTAAGCCAGCGTCGGGAAGACATCCCCATGCTGGCAGGGATCTACCTCAACCAAATCTGCCGCCAATATCAACTACCGCCCCGTTCCTGGGATTCCGATGCACTGCGGGCCCTGCAGGCCATGCCGTGGACAGGAAACCTTCGGGAACTCAAAAACGCGGTCGAGCGCCTGGCGCTTTTGGGTGGATCTCCCATTACAACGGCCGATATCGACCTTTACTTGCGACCTGCGGCCCCAGCCGTCGATAGGGGTTCAACCGGGTCGAACCATTCGAACGGCACAACGCTTGAAACAATGCTTCAAGAGGATAGCTTTCAGCGCTTTAAAGAGCAGGCCGAGAAACTCTTTGTGGAAAGGAAATTGGAAGATCATGGCTGGAACATTGCCAAAACAGCCGAAAACATGGGCATCCAACGTTCGCACTTGTACAACAAGATTGAACGCTTTGGGCTGAGCAAGCCCAAGTCCCGCTCTTAGCGAATCACACGGATCGTTCCGGAGTACGAAACGATGTTATCGTCATCCCGGACCTTGAGCAGGTAATAGTAGTTACCGGATTCCAGACCTGGGGCATCCCAATCGTTTTGGTAATCATCGGAATGATAGACGGTTTGACCCCAGCGATTGAAGATCGTAAACGCCGAGCCGGGATAGAGGTAGAGATACTTGATACGAACCTTGTCGTTGATATCGTCCCCGTTGGGTGTTATCACATTGGGCACCACGACTTCTTTGAACGGTACCCCAAATTCGAGAACATTGGAATAGGAGCGGAAAACGGCATCCGGGCGCATCGTGTACAATCGAAGTTTATAGGAGCCTCTTTTGAGAGGCTTGCGCAAATTCCAAACGGTATCGGTAACCATGGAATCCCGCAAGTTCCAACCAAATTCAGGCCGCTTGAGATCCAAGACCTCCAGGTTGTAACGTGCCGTGTCCCAGCCTACATAGGTATTCCAACGGAGTTGCATGGTGGTATCGTCATCGGTCGTCGGGGGATCATTCACAAGCCGAATGGTGCTCACGGTATTGGAGCGAAGGTTTTGAAATCCGTTAATGAGATTCAGGTTCAAATTGTAACTCAACGACTCATCACGTGGCAGGACCGGCGCATAGACATCCCGATGCGTCACGGTATCTACGTTGGGTTCGATCCAAAAACGATTCGAAAAACGGATCGGGTTTTCACCGGGACGGTACCTAAAAAGATTGAACCCGTTGAACCAAGACCGCTGCAGCGTATCGTTATCCGGGTCGATTTTCCAATTCAAGATAACCGCATTCTCGTTGATGGTATCCAAGGTAACGTTTTCCAAAAGAAGCGGAGCCCTGTAATCAGGACACCCCGTTACTTTGATTTCGAGGGTATCAAATTCGTTCATATAGAGATCGCAACGATTCCCAAAGGTGTTGTTATCCGTCCCTTTGCGGCTGACCAAATGATACGTCCCGTTTTTCTCAAAACCTTTGGTCAAGCGCAACCAAATATTCCGAGTCCGGCCATCGCTAATGCAGGTATCCGGGCGGGCGCTCTGGATTTGTACCAAATCACCATTCGGATCGTAGAGCCTGAATTCGGACCCATCCCGAGCAATGGAATTGCAGGCTACCAGAGAATTCAATTCAACCTTGAACGTGGTATCGATGGTGCACTGCACTGCGGCCGTATCGTTCTTGAAGGCCGGCCGGATATTATCGCAATAGCGCCCGATCCCCAAAATAACCTGAACATCCACCTTGACATAACCGATTAGGATTCCCTGTCGGTATTCGCTCACCTGCAATACAAAAATGGCCGTCTGTTGAACATTCGATAAAAAGCTAATATTGCCGTTGTTGGGGTTGATATTAATGACATTACCGACGACATTGGCGGGGACTTGGGCGGTCCGAGGTGCCAGGTAATTGGCGTTGGTATTCCACCCGGTCCGAGCAGGCGTTAAGGAATAGACCACCGAATCCCCCTGGGTCTCTGAAACATCAAAAACAACGGTCACCGGCTCCTGAATGCAATAGGCCGGAACCTGAAAGGAATTAAAGCGGGCCGAGGAATTACCGTTTGGAATATTGTTGTTGAGATAGGAATCGATAAAAAAGTTCTGTTGACCTGGAGCAGGTCCCAAGGTATTGTTGGTATTACGGCAACACCAACCGGCGGTTGCTGAGTTTCCCCAAACAAAATACCAATCGTTGCAGGTTGGATTCGTGGTTGAGAAAGGCAAGGTGACGGTCCCGGTCCACTTGTATTCCTGCAACCCGTACCGGGTTCCTCCGTTGCAAGTACTGGGATCAATCGTACAAGCGGTCACAACCTCAATCCCGGTACCCGGTACCCATGCAACAGGAAGCGTATAGGTCTGACCACAACCGTTCCGATAGTACATGTTCATGGTAGGATTGGTAAACGGTCCCTGCATAATCGAATTGCAATCCCGGTAGATGGTCAGGGTAATTTGGTATTCGTTCGGGTTGGCAAGTTTGGTATAGGTAATATTACCACCGGCCAAGTGGGTTGCTTGGGAAACCCCAGGGGCTAACCAAAACAAAGCCAATACAAACAAGCCAAAGATGAATTGTGGAATTCGTGTCATTTTATTTGATTATTTGAAGGGGGCCAAACAAAGGTTCTTTGTCAATGACCCGAACAACGTAGAAATAATTACCGGCAGGGATATCGGATGGTGACCAATCGTTTTGGTAATCGTCGGAATTGTAAACCACTTGATTCCAACGATCGTAGATGGTGACTTTGGTACCGGGGAAATAAACCAGGTCCTTGATGGTGAAAAAATCGTTGGAGCCATCCCCGTTAGGGGTTACCACGTTGTAAACAATCACCGGCCGATCGAGGATATCAAACGTAATCCAATTGGAATGGGCCGTGAAACTGCTATCGTCGTTCACCGCCTGTACCCAAATCCGGTAACGACCCAATTTGGTGCTTTTTTGGATTTCAAAAAGGGTATCCGTTGTTGAACCAGCCCAATAGCCAACCGTGTCGTTGACCAGGGTGGTGAAAATATTGTAGCGTGGGTTCTCGAAGGCCTTGTAAGGGGTCCATTGGATACGCCCCGGTCCCCTATTGCCATTGCGCAATGCGGTATCCGCTGGTTGAACAAAAATATTGTTGACCGAATCCCCGTTGTCGGTCAACCCGTAATATTTCATTTCCAAGACGGCCAGGAAATCCCGGGGGCCTTCGGTTGGGTCCTGAACCCGGGTGACCATGGTTGTATCGGTCAAACGATCCGTAGACCCAAAACGAAACCAACGGTCGGAATCGAGCCCGTCGTTTTTGAACAAGACATAGCGCTTGAAATAGGTGGTATCAAAATCGGCCGGGGTGGACCAAGTCAAGGTAATTTCCTCGTTGTTCGGCGCGACATCCACATTGAGCATACGAACCGGGGTATTGTACTCGTAACAGTCATTCAAGCGCACGATGATCGTATCAAATTCCTGGGCCCCGGAGCCGCAGTCCCCCAGGAGGGTGTTGTTATCAAGCCCTTGACGCACCACCAGGTAATGGTCTCCGTTCACTAGAAAGTCAATGGCCGATTCAATCGTAATCGAATCGGTGCGGTTGTTGAGGCAGGTATACGAAACCTTGCGGATCTGCATTAATTGGCCGGCCGGGTTGTAAAGCCGAAAATCCGTTCCGTTGGTATCAATGCTGTTGCAGGCCAAAGCCCCCGCCTTGACCTTGATACCTATTTGACGGGTATAGCAAGCCGGGGAAACCACCGGCCAGTACGATGTGGTATCGATGGATTTGAACCCCCCAAAATAGACCCCCTGGCACTGACCTACCGGAGAGAACAACCAACCTTCGCTCTGCGAAGAATTGGGATAGACCAACCCCGGGGTGGTAGGGGAAACGATCCACGGGGTCGAATTGCGGGCGGGCACTGCAAAGGCGACGGTACCGGTCGCATTATGAAGACCCAAAACGGCCGTACCACCGGCCCAAGTGGTGCAATTGGGCTTGTTCTCAATAAATACCTCGATGGTATTGTTGCACTCGTTCAGGACGATTTGGAAAGTCCCTAACAGCGACGTGCATTGATACATCGGTAATTGGAAGAAGGAAACCACCATTTTGCGGTTGGGATAAGTTCCAACCTGCTGATAGGAAATATTGCCGCTTCCGTTCAGGTTGGACCACCAGTCCTGCCAAGGCCCCATCACACAATTGCGTGGAACCGATGCGTTGGTGCTGGGGATGGGCGCTGAGGTGTACGTGCTGGGCTGTCCCGGAGAGAAACTCACCCAACCGTTGGTACCGACCCAAAACTGGGTATAGGTGTTCCCGAAATAACAAAAACTAAACCCCAACGGAAAGGGACCCGCCACCCCGTCATCGGCCGAACTGAATTGCCCGGTCAGCGAAGTGCCACCGTACGGGGCCGGCAGAAAGGGAACCGGCGTAATGGTGTAGGTCTGGCCCCAAACGGCCAGGGGGCCCCATCCCAACAAAAGAGTTAGGAACAGAGAACGAAGGAAGAGAGCTGGGGTCATGAATCGGCGAAGGTCCGGAGGGATATGGAATTAGTCAGGACGAAAAATACCGCTGATTTGCTCAAAAACCTTAGCCAAGACCGCAAATTTCAAGGTTTAATCCGCTTTTAAAGGTCCCAATACGAGGTCCGGTTGGCTTACTTTTGCATACCCATGAAACATATCCGGAATTTCTGCATCATCGCCCACATTGATCACGGCAAAAGCACCCTGGCGGATCGACTCCTGCAGATTACAGGAACTGTGGGAGACCGGGACCTGCAGGCGCAGACCCTGGACGATATGGATTTGGAGCGGGAAAGGGGCATCACCATCAAGAGCCATGCGATTCAAATGAATTATCGTCTTGATAATCAGGACTATATACTTAATTTGATCGATACCCCCGGCCACGTGGATTTTTCGTACGAGGTGTCCCGAGCCATTGCATCCTGCGAGGGGGCTTTGTTGATTGTAGATGCCTCCCAAGGCATTGAAGCTCAAACGATTTCGAATCTGTACCTGGCCCTGGAACATGATTTGGAAATCATACCCGTTCTTAACAAAATGGACCTTCCTTCGGCATCCCCCGAAGAAGTTAAGGACCAGATCGTTGAATTAATCGGCTGCAAACGGGAGGATATTCTGCCCGCCAGTGGCAAAACCGGGCAGGGCGTGGACCTCATCCTCGAAGCCATCGTGCATCGAATCCCCGCACCCCTGGGCGATCCAGAGGCTCCTTTGCAGGCCTTGATTTTTGACTCGATGTACAACAACTACCGAGGCGTTGTGGCTTATTTCCGGGTTTTTAACGGAAGAATCCGCAGCGGGGAGCGGGTCAAATTTGTGAATTCAGGCAAGGAATACCTGGCCGATGAAGTCGGCATTCTCAAACTCAAACCCCAACCC
>JBMOHV010000061.1:0-9686 GCA_049317645.1 Bacteroidia bacterium | reverse complement strand
CTAAACCGATGGTCCTATCGACATGGGATTATGGGTTGCGGACCAACGAAGTGGCCTGGCGTCTTTTGAGCCAAGGCGGTGCCGCCCTGGATGCTGTTTTGGCCGGAGCTGAATTCGCAGAAATGGATCCCGACAACGCCTATGTTGGCTTGGGCGGGTTTCCGGATCGCGACGGCATCGTGACCTTGGATGCCTCGGTCATGGATCATGGTTATAACACGGGGATGGTGGCTGGACTCGAACAAGTCCCACGGGCGGCTGCCCTGGCCAGGGCTGTGATGGAACGCACCCCGCATACCCTTTTGGTGGGCGACGGGGCCCTTCAATTTGCCCAGGAACAAGGTTTTGAAACCATGAACCTTTTGACGCCTTCCTCCGAAGCGGCTTGGAAGCGTTGGTTGGAAACTTCGCGTTATCAACCCGGGGTGAATGTCGAAAATCACGATACCATGGGCCTTGTTGGATTGGATGCCCAAGGCCGCTTGGCCGGGGTTTGCACCACCAGCGGCATGGCCTACAAAATGCATGGACGGGTGGGGGATACCCCAATCATTGGTAGCGGTCTTTATGTTGATCCCGAAGTAGGGGCGGTGGCAGCGAGCGGTCACGGCGAAGAAATTGTGAGGGCAGGGGGCTCTCTCCTGGTCGTTGAGGGAATGCGCAGGGGTTTGGATCCCGAAGAAGCCTGCAGGCAGGTTGCCCAGAGAGTTCTCCAACAATTGCGCCACCGCGGCAAAGATCCGGCCCTGTACCAAGCTTGTTTTATGGCTCTCACCAAGGATGGACAATACGGAGCCTGCGCACTTCAGCCCGGCTTCACCTACGCCGTTCAAGACACCGAACAAGGGAACCGACTCCTTCAAGCCCCGCATGTCTGGTCCAAGCTTTGAGTTGGCTTGCTTCGATACCGATGCCGTTCTTTTGGGCTGTGCGAGGGGTGTGGATCGCCTGGAACTGTGTTCCCAACGCGACCAAGAGGGGCTGACACCGGAGGATGCCATGGTCGAGTGCGCCCTCCGTTCTCGACAGCAGGGACATCCACGATTGATGGTGATGCTTCGGCCGGATTCGGACGATACCCTTTGTTCCGAACACAAGTTAAAATCGGTGACCGACGCGGTTCGCCTTTGGAAGAACGAAGGAGTGGATGGTTTTGTTATTGGCTTTGCGGAGGTTTCTCACCAAACCGGACACCTTGAAATCGCCCATGAATGGTTGCAGGCCGTTATGAAGTTGGCCCCCCAAAAGGAATGGGTTTTTCATCGTCTTGTGGATCGTTTGCCGGACCCACTTCAAAGTCTGAAGCACCTGGAAACCTTGGGTTTCCGAAGGATTTTGAGCAGTGGTGGGGCTCCATCAGCTTTCGAGGGATGGGAAAACCTAATGGCCTGGCAGGCGGCTTGCCCCGGATTGGAATTGCTTGCCGGCGGAGGACTACGTTCAGGTCCTGTTCAAGACCTGATGAATCGCTATCCAGATCGGGGTCTTTGGCCTCGAGCCGGATTGCATGCGTCTTGTATACCAGCGGGCTCCGACTCTGCGGATGAAGAAGAATTAAATCGCCTACTTTTGGCGTTAAAGTCATGAAGTTCCTTCTTCTTTTGGGGGCGGTGCTTGGAATCCTCCTCAACAAGGTCCAAGCAACCGAGGCCTCCGACCCGAAGCGGCCTTTGATTGGGGAGCCGACCAGATCCTACGATTTAAAGAAAAACGGGGTTCGTTGGACCTTTCAGGCCAAGGGCTGGAAGCGTTGGCTGCCTGCAGACGGTGGGCCCCTTGGTTCGGTCACCTGGGATTTGGTACGTAACGGGGTCATCCAACACCCTTACATCGGCAAGAACGCTTTGGCTTCGGCTTGGGTGGGGGATTGCACCTGGGTTTACCGTGCTGACTTTGATGTCACGAATCTTTTGGGCGACTCCAAATTCATGCGATACGGCCACGACCTGGCCTTGGTGATGAGCGGGGTGGATACCTACGGTTCGCTTTGGTTAAACGGAAAACGCTTGATTTCTTTGGGGAATCCCCACCGGACCTATACCGTTCGATTGCCATCGCAATCCGCCCAATCGACTTCCCAAGAAGGGGTTATGAATTCGGGACCCAACACCTTGGAATGGGTGCTTGAGCCTCCCATCCAGCGAGTCCAAAGGGTGGCTGAACAGTCCGCCCTGCCTCTCCCTGGAGGGTTATGGCTGCACTCCCGCAAAGCGGCCTATCAATTTGGTTGGGATTGGGCTCGGGCCATGCCCTCCGTGGGTTTGAGCGGCCCCGTGGTTTTGCAGATCGTGGGGGATCCCTTGGTTCGCCGCCTGCGCCAAGGTCTGCATGTCCGGACCCTTGCATTGGATTCCCTGCATCGTTGGGCTCGCTTGGAATGGATGGGCGGGTTACACTTTGACTCGTTGAAAGATTGGCACTGGGAGCTCCAAGGTCCCGGAATCGACGCCCGAGGTGGATCGGAATCCCAATCCTTTGTGATGGAAAATCCTCCCCTTTGGTGGCCGTCGGGCATGGGGGAACCAACCATGGTGGGTGCGTTGTTGACGCTGATGGATCCTATGGGTCAAATCCAATGGAGCGATTCCTTGCATTTTGGGATTCGGCGTGTGGAATGGGTTCAAGAGGCGGATTCCGGGGGACGGTCCTTTGGGTTTAGGGTGAATGGCAAGGATTGTTATATACGGGGTGCGAACTGGGTGCCCCATGATATTTGGCCAGCGGAAGCGGATACCGCCCGTAACATCGTTCTTTTGGACAAGGCCGTTCAAGGCAATCTCAACCTGTTACGAGTTTGGGGAGGGGGACACTATGCGTCGGAGGATTGGATGAATCGTTGCGATCGTTTGGGTTTGATGGTTTGGCATGACTTTCCTTATGCCTGCGCTATGTTCCCGTTGGATTCGGCTTTTCGCGAAGAGGCCTTGGCCGAGGCCCAAGAACAGATCATCCGTTTGCGAAAGCATCCGGCTCTGATCCTGTGGTGTGGTAACAACGAGAGCGAAGAAGGATGGTTGAATTGGGGTTGGGTGAAGGAGATGCGTTATTCGGAGGCTGATTCAATGCGGGTATGGCAGGCGTATCGCGATTTTTTTCACAGGGATTTACCCCAACTTATTCATGAGTGGGATGGCTATCGCCCCTACCATCCATCGTCACCGGCCAACGGTTGGGGTCGAGATGTCGCTTATCGCGAAGGCGATGTACATCAATGGGCTGTTTGGTGGGGTATGAAACCCTTTCGCCATTACGGGGAACGAATCGGTCGCTTTGTTTCGGAATTTGGTTTCCAAGGATTTCCAACCCTTGAATGCATGCGGGAATACGGATGGGATCGCTTTGCTGATTTGAATGATTCGGTGTTACGAATCCACCAAAACCATCCACGGGGTTTTGAAACCATCCGGGATTATTTGCAACGGGATTATTTGGGGCCCTACGCGCAACGCGCCGATTCGGCCACCGACCGTGATTGGATTTATTGGTCTGGTATGTTGCAATCGGATGCCATGGAATTCGCGATTCGAGCCCAACGACAAGCCCGTCCGCGTTGTGGTGGATCGATTGTTTGGCAATGGAACGATGCCTGGCCGGTGGTTTCGTGGAGCCTCTTGGATTATACGGCCCGTCCCAAGCCGGCTTGGTTTGCGGTGCGCAGAGCCTATGCGCCTACATTGCCGGATTTGCCTACGAGTCAACCGGATAAGATGTGGAATTGGCCTTGCAGCATGGACCAAATCTCCCATCGTTGGGAACCCATTACCGCCGATTCTGGGCGTTTGATTTTGCGTTCGTCTGTTCCTGTTCACCGCCTTTGGTTGCAAGCGGATGATTTGGTTTGGGGGGAAAACAGTTTGGATTTAGCGCCTCATACCGATACGGCCGTTCCATACAAAGGTCGTTTGCAATCTATTCAATCGGTTGAAATTCATCGTTGGTGTCCGTCCCGTCACGGGGTGGACCGAACCATCCTCACCAAGGACGATGTTCCCAACACAGAACAACCGAGGATGATTTCGCCTCCCCATTAATTTTCACCGCCAAGAAAACGTTTAGAACATGAAACACGTCAGAATTATTTTGGTGTTATGGATTTGCCTTCAGGCCTGGGCGCCTCGTGCATGGTCGCAGTCGGCATGGGTCAGGCCTCTGGTGGGGACCGATGGCCATGGGCATACTTTTCCGGGGGCGGTTTGGCCATTTGGGATGGTGCAATTATCCCCCGATACCCGTATTGACGGTTCTTGGGATGGATGCAGTGGGTATCATTATTCGGACTCGCTGATTTATGGATTTTCGCATACCCACCTGAGTGGAACGGGCGTAAGCGATTACGGTGACTTTTTGCTCATGCCTTCCTCCGGATCTTGGTCCTTGGATCCCGTTCGGTATCGAACGGCTTTTCGTCACGAAGACGAAACGGCATCTCCCGGGCATTATTCGGTGAAATTAGCCAACGGGATTGCCGTGGACTTGGTGGCGGGTCTTCGCTCCGGCCTGCATACCTATCGTTTTCCGGAAGGGCAAAAAGCCTATGTACTCATGGACCTTCTGCACCGCGATCGGTTGATTGACGGTCGAATCGAAAGGGTGGATGCGTATCGATGGAAAGTCTTTCGTCGTAGCGAGGCCTGGGCCAAGGATCAGCATGCCTATGCTTTCATCGAATTCTCCGAGCCGGCGACGGTTGTTATGGACTCCGCATCCCTCAAGGTGGTTTGGTCTTTTGAAAATACCCCAACAGCCAAAGGCGTGGCCGAGCCACGAACCTTGAGGGTCAAAGTGGGCCTGTCCACGGTGGATGCGGAGGGAGCGCTCCTGAATTTGCGTTCCGATATCGCTGGATGGGACCGCGATCGGCTTTTGGATTCGGTGACCATGGCTTGGGATCAAGCCCTGTCGGTGGTGGAAGTCAAGGACCCTGATACGGCCAAAATGCGAACCTTTTATACGGCTTTGTATCATTGTTTTATCCATCCCAGCCTGGCCAGCGATGCCGATGGACGATACAGGGGAAGGGATGGTCTCATCCACCGAGCTGATGGATTTCAGTATTACACGGTTTTTTCACTTTGGGATACCTACCGTGCCTTGCATCCTCTTTTGACCCTGCTGGATCCTCTGCGTACCAGGGATTTTCTGTTGACTTTTTTGGAACAATTCAAGCAAGTCGGGCGCTTGCCGGTATGGGAATTTGCTTCCAATGAAACCAACTGCATGATTGGTTACCATTCCGTATCGGTGATGGCGGATGCTTTGGTCAAAGGTGTTACGGGCATTGATACCCAGTTAGCTTGGGAAGCCATGGTGCATAGCGCCAACCAGGATTATGAGGGCATTGCTTGGCTGCGGGATCACGGACACCTCAGCGTGGAGGCTTGTTCGGAGTCGGTCTCCAAAAACTTGGAATACGCCTACGATGATTGGTGTTTGGCCCAAACGGCTCGTTTGCGTGGTGATCTTGAGGGCTACCAGACCTACCTGCGCCGTTCCGGATCTTGGCGCAATCTGTTGGACTCCGTGACCGGAATGATGCGCCCGCGACAAAACGGGCAATGGTTGACCCCCTTTGACCCCCGCGAGGTGAACAACCACTACACCGAAGCCAACGCTTGGCAGACTTCCTTTTATGTACCGCAGGATGTTTATGGCTGGATCGAAGCCGTCGGTGGCCCCCAACGCGCGGAGGCCTTGCTGGATACCTTGTTTGGGACCGGTTCCCAAACCAGCGGTCGGACCCAGGCCGATATTACCGGTCTTATCGGGCAATACGCCCACGGCAACGAGCCGTCGCATCACATCGCTTACCTCTACCATTCCTTGGGTCGTCCCGAAAAAACACTGAAATATGTTCGTCAAATCCAAAACGATTTTTATTCGGATCGGCCCGACGGATTGGTGGGCAACGAGGACTGTGGTCAAATGAGTGCTTGGTACGTGCTGAGTATGTTGGGATTTTACCCCGTAACACCGGGTTCGACCGAGTGGGTTTGGTCGGTTCCTTCCTTGGAATCCTATCGCCTACGACTTCCGAATGGACGTTCATTGGATGTAACAACGGATACTTCTTGCATCCGTGGAACCCAATGGCCGGAACGAAGAATCAACGGACGCAGATTCACCCAAGCCTTGGCGCTGGAGCATTCGACCCTGATGGAAGGGGGCTCCTGGACCTACAGCCCAATGAAAGAGGCTCCTTCGACCTACGAATTGCCCAAACGCTTGGAGTCCACGGAGTTCCGCGGGACCCTGCCGCTCATTGAATCCGATTCGAGAATTTTTGGAGATTCCCTCCGTGTGACCGTTCGGGTTCAGGGCCCTGGTCAACAAATCCGGGTGGCCACCGGTGGTTTGGATCCGATCCAAGAGGGTCAACCGTACACAGGTCCTTTGGTTTTGCGTCGATCGGATACGGTTTCCGCGGTTGGTATCGATGCGGAGGGTCGCCCGGGTTTTGTATCCACCGCGGTCTATCGTCGTGTGGACCCACGGCTCAAGGTTCAGGTGACCCATGCCCCCAACCCGCAGTATGCGGCCGGTGGTGTTTTGGCTCTGGTTGATGGGGTGGAGGGGGAGAAGGATTGGCGCAAAGGCGCTTGGCACGGGGTGCAGGGTTGGCCTTTTGAGGTGGTTTTGCAATGGCCGGACCCTTCATGGGTTCGTTCTATCCAAGCGGGGTTCCTACAGGATGTGAGGTCTTGGATTGTTTTTCCGTCCAAAGTGACCTATTGGGGTCGTAGCGATGAAAACCAAGATTGGCAATTTCTGGGCAACGTGGATCCGTCGGTAGGGGTGGCAGATTTGTCCGTTCTCCGAAATGATTTGGGCATTGAGTTGAAAAAGCCATTTCGGTTGAGCCAACTCAAAATCGTCGCTGAACAATTCGGCCCTTTGCCCGCCTGGCATCCCGGGGCCGGAGGGGAGAGTTTTATTTTTGTGGATGAAATCCGTTGGGGAACGCAGGACTGATAGGGGCGGAAATCTAACGATGTTAGGGAGCCAACCTTTCTAGAATCCAGGGTTCGTTGAAGTCGGTGCGACGGTAACGAAGGCGATCGTGAAGGCGATTGGGGCGACCCTGCCAAAATTCAATTTCCAAAGGTAACAAACGGTACCCGCCCCAGTGGGGTGGGCGGGGGATGGGTACATCCGCTGCATAACGACTCATCGTCACGTCCATAATGCGGTTAAGTTCGGTTCTGGAAGCGACCACCTGGCTTTGGGGACTGGCCCAGGCCCCGATACGACTTCCACGGGGACGACTCTGGAAATAGCGGTCCGATTCCACCGAGCTAATCCGGTGAACATTCCCCGCAATTCGTACCTGCCTTTCGAGGACATCCCAAAAAAAGGTCAGAGCCGCACGCGGGTTCTCCTCCAATTGTTGGCCTTTGTCGCTGTTGTAATTGCTAAAAAAAACAAAGCCATCTTCATCGACGCCCCTCAACAGGACCATGCGTCCTCGAGGTAGTCCATCCGAACCACAGGTTGAAAGGCAGGCCGCATTGGGCTCCTGCATTTGAACCCGCACGGCCTCGTTCATCCATGCGTCAAACTGCATCAACGGATTGGTATTCAATTCATCACGCCGGAGCATCCTTTCGGCGTATTCTTTGCGCAGCAATTGCAAGGGATCGTTGACGTTGTTCATCGTTAAGATTTATTAAAGGTAAGGCCCCGATGATTCAAAGCGCAAGTCACATTTTATGTTTGCCGTGTGAAGCCAACCCAACGCGATCCCCATGCCTGTTCGGCATCGGATGCCAACCAGGACCCGTTGCGGCCAGGCGATTTGTTACTGGCCGACCCTTTTATGAGCGATCCCTCGTTTGAGCGTTCGGTCGTTTTGGTTTTGCATACCGATTTGGAGGGTCAAGAAGGATTGGGTTTGGTTCTGAATCGCCGGTTGCCGGGTGAATTACCCGGTTCGCCTTACCGGAGCGGGGGACCGGTTGATATCGACACCTGGTTTGCCTTGGAATTGCGCAATCTTCATTCATCCCGTGTCGAATTGCGTTTCACCCAATTGGGGGATGATAGGGCGCTGGAAGGGTATCAAGGGGAACTGCTAACCGAATCGGCCCTCCAGACATTTAGGGCCTATTTTAGGGGTTATGCCGGTTGGTCTCCGGGCCAACTCCAAGAAGAATTAACCCAAAAGGCCTGGATCCTGTGCCGATGTGGATTCGATTGGTTATCCTCCATGGACCAAGACGATTTGTGGTCCTCCTTGTTGATCGGTATGGGCGGTGAGTACGCAGCCATGGCTCGATACCCCCGGCACCCTAACCTCAATTGAAACCTTTGGTCCCCATGTTCCCAAAATTTCGTTTTCTATTCCCGGTTGATTTCCAGCCTATCCATTGGATGATTTTTGGATGGGCTTTGGGCCTCGCGGCTTGCTCGCCGCCGAAGCCCAGCGGAGAACTATGGGCCTTGAAAGGTTCGACCATGGGCACCACGTACCTGGTGAAGGTGGTGATCAGCGAGAAGGGTCCCCAGGCTCCAAGCGCGTTCCAATTGGATTCGGTTCTGGAACGGGTTAACGCATCCCTCAGCACCTATCTACCCACGTCTCTGCTAAGTCGGTTCAATCTCTGTACCCAATGTTACCAAGTGGACTCGATGATTATCCGGAATTTCAAAGCTTCTCAGCAGGTGCATCAGGCCTCGTCTGGGGCCTTTGATCCTTCGGTGTATCCCCTGGTCCAGGCTTGGGGATTCGGCCCTCAACCCAGAGCGGGGGTTCCTGATTCGGCCTTGGTCCGTTCGCTCCTCTCGCTGGTGGGGCTTGGGCAATTTCGTTTGCAGGGGGACTCGCTCTGCAAAACAACCCCTGGGCAAATGTTGGATTTTAGTGCAATTGCAAAAGGCTACGGGGTGGATGTGGTGGGTTGGTATTTGGAGTCGTTGGGACACCAAAATTACCTGGTCGAAATTGGCGGCGAAGTGAGGGCCCGCGGTGAAAAGAACCCCGGTCAACCCTGGACCGTGGCGGTCGAAAAGCCCATTGACGATCCATCGGGCGTACAGCGCGATTATCTGCTTCAATTTCCTTTGAACAACCTCAGTATGGCCAGCTCCGGGAATTATCGTAATTTCTTTATGCATAACGGCCAAAAAATGGCCCATACTCTTCAGGTGTCCACCGGTTATCCGACCCCCACCGATGTCCTTGCTGCGACGGTTGTCACTGAAAATTGCATGATGGCGGATGCCTATGCGACGGCGTGCATGGCATTGGGCTGGAAAGAGGCCATCGTTATGCTCGAAAAACATCCAGAAATCAACGCGATTTTGGTGGGTTCAACCCAGAACCCTTCCCCCCAGGCCCCTTACCGGCTTTACGCAACACCCGGCCTGCGCGATGATCCTTTTTATCAGGATTGGGTAGCGGGGCAGCGATCCAAGTAGCGGTTCGGGCAACCGGCACAATCCACCCCGCGATCTCTTAGCAAAGGATTGTGCGTGGAACAGGTACCGCGGAATTCCCCTTTTTTGAGAAAAAACATGCGAATCGCGAGCCCTGCAAAGCTCAGGCTCATAAAGACCAAAGTCAAAACAAAAACAGGTAGCAAGGTTTCCATAACAACCCCAAAGTTAGGCAAGGACCCACTGCACCAGTGCTGTATTTTTGGTTTTCCACTTCGTTCCCCATCCTCTCGTTTCTTCATCCTCTCGTTTCC
>JBMOHV010000060.1:0-10068 GCA_049317645.1 Bacteroidia bacterium | reverse complement strand
CCAACAACGATACCGTCTGGCTTTATGTGGCGGTTGGTCACCTCAAGGCAGGGGGGACTGCATCGGATATTGCTCAAAGAGGTCAGGAGGCCGGAAGTTTGGTTCAACATTGGAGATCCACCGGACTTCGAGGGAACCTCTTGGTCATGGGGGATTTGAATGTGAGCGCATCCACGGAACCGGCCTTTGACAGCCTCCTAAACGCGGGTTCTGTGCCGAATCATCAACTCAAGGACCCGGTCTCCCGGCTTGGTTCTTGGAGCAATAATTCCAGCTTTGCCTTGTGGCATACCCAATCGCCTCGAACCACCTCCAATGGCTGTGCCAGCGGTGGGGGGTTGGATGATCGGTACGACCATATTTTGGTGAATGATTTTGTGATGGGGGATAGTGCAGGCCTGCGTTATGTCCCGGCCTCTTTTCGGATTTTGGGCAACGACGGGAACCGCTTTAACGGGAATGTGAATGGCACGTTTAACGCGTCGGTTCCGCTTTCGGTCGCCAACGCGCTCTACGATATTTCGGACCACCTACCCGTGGTTCTCAAATTGGCGGTGGGGCCGACCATTCCTTCGTCCGTCCAAGACCCAACCCAGGATGCGTCGGTTGGACAGGGGGCCGGAGATTGGCGTTTGGTATGCGATCCGTGGAGTCCGGGTTCTTGGTCGGTCAAGGTCCCAGAGAATGGACGTGAAGGCCGGTGGGCCTGGGTTTTGCGCGGTTTGGACGGTCGCTTGTTGGAATCCGGAATCCTGGAAAACGAATGCGAGGATGGCCGCATTCAAGGCGTCAACCCGGCGCCGGTGGTTGCTTATTTGGAACTAACGCAAACTCGCCTCGGACTGAATCCCCAAGTGCTGCGTCGTACCATGGGGCCGATTCCGGCTCGCTTGGCGCCCTAACCTTGTTGGGCCCACTGTTTGCTGCAATCCATCAGGAATTTTAGAATTTCGTTGCGCCCTCGGCCGTTGGTGGCGGAACTCATGAAGGTAGGAGGGAGGCTTTCCCAGGTTTCCAACATGGCTTTGCCGTAGAGGTCCGCGTTACGGCTGGCTTGGACCATGGAGTCTTTGTCGGTTTTGGTAAAAACCAAGACCAAGGGTAGGCCCCATTCGCCCATTTGATTCGCAAAATCCAAATCCGCCTTTTGGGGACTCAGGCGACTGTCAATTAACTGAAGAACGCAGACCAAGTTGGGGCGTTCGCGGAGGTAGCGTTTCATCATCACATTCCACGCCTCAATTTCTTTTTTGGAGGCCCGAGCATAGCCATACCCCGGTAGGTCCACCAAGTACATCGAGATGGACGGGGGGATTTCAAAAAGAAAATGGTTGATAAGGCGGGTTTTGCCGGGGCTGGCCGAACTTTTGGCCAGACCCTGGTGATGGGCCAAACGATTAATCAGGGAGGATTTGCCGACATTGGAGCGGCCTATCAGGGCAAATTCGGGACGATCGGCCGCCGGAAGTTGATCCATGCGCACTCCGCTGGAGAGGTAGGAGGCCTTGACGGGAATGTCATCCGGTGTTTTTGGGTTCATAGGCCCAAAAGTATGCCTGATTGTTGTGAACTATCTTTGCCCTCCCTTCGTTTGAAGGATAAGCCATGACCCCAAAAACCGAATCCAATTCAACATCCATCTCCATCAAGCCCTACGGCGAAGGCTTGGATTCCAAAAAGGATCAGGTCGCCCGAATGTTTGATGGGATATCGGGACGCTACGACTTGCTGAACCGTTTGCTGTCCATGGGGATTGATACCCATTGGCGGCGTGTGGCTCTGCGTATGCTCCGAGAGCGGGGTATCCCCGGTCGGGTTTTGGACGTCGCGACCGGCACGGCCGACTTGGCCTTGGCCCTGGCTGCAGATCTTCCGCAGGCCGAGGTCATCGGCGTCGACATATCGGAGGGCATGTTGGAGGTTGGCCGCCAAAAAGTAGTGCGAAACGGACTACATCCCCGGGTTCGCCTCGATCAAGCCGATGCCGAAAACCTTCCCTTTGAGGATGGTTCTTTTGACGCAGTGACGGTGGCTTTTGGTGTAAGGAATTTTGAAAATCTGGACAAGGGTCTGGGTGAACTCCAAAGGGTGCTACGGCCCGGGGGGCATTTGATGGTCCTTGAATTTTCCAGGCCTACATCGCCTTTGGTCAAAGGCCTCATGAATCTTTATTCACGATCCTTGATGCCCGCCCTTGGGGGGTGGCTATCCAAAGACAGGGCAGCCTACGCCTATTTGCCGGCTTCTGTACAGGTTTTCCCCGAAGGCGATGCCTTCGAAGAGCGCCTTCAGCGGGCAGGCCTTCAGCCCCTGGGTCAACGTCGGCTCAGCATGGGCATTAGTTCCGTTTATATCGCACGCAAAGGATGAGAACCGCGTTGAGGGCCTTTTGGCTTGGCTTGGGCTTGGTGGTGGCCGGGGGGTGGTTCTGCGTTCCATCGGCCCTTGCCCAAAACAATGCCTATTACGATACCAAGGCCTTTCACTTTGGATTCCATGTGGGCATCAATCGCAGCAGCCATCACCTCCTGCTCAAAGATTCGTTAACCCTTCCCGGCCTGACCAACCTCAATTATGTATCCCCGGTTTTTGGTCCGGGCTTTCAGTTGGGCATTGTATCGGATGCCCGATTGCACGAATACCTGGCGCTTCGGTTTACGCCGACTTTGATGTTTTCGCAGCGCAATTTCCTATTTGATTTTGCCAACCAAAGCCTACCGGTCAAAAAATCCGTCCAAATGGCGAATGTGGACCTGCCTTTGACCCTCAAATTCCGGTCCAAGCGCATGAAGGATTACCGCGTCTATGTTTTGGGAGGGATCAAAGCCAGCATTGATATGGCCTCCCAAGAAAAAGTCGTGGACGATGTGGACCGCGTCAAGCTGCGTCGCATGGATTATTCGGTTGAAACCGGGGTGGGGCTGGACCTCTACTTGCAGTATTTCAAGTTATCCCCCGAAATCAAGGTGGCCAACGGATTGCGAAATGTGATGGTGCCGGAACAACATGTGTACGCTAATTTCATCCAGAGTCTGCGCTCCAGGACATGGATTGTATCCTTCACGTTTGAATAAGGGGCCGGCGCTTCTGTTAGACTTTCGTTAACCCCCCAGGTTTTGCCAACTGATTTTCAATTCGATTCATCGTCCAGGCCAACGGCCCTCCTAACCGGTGCGAGTTCTGGTATTGGCCAGGCCACCGCGCGTTGGTTTTGGGAAAGGGGCTGGAATCTGGTCCTATGGGCCCGGCGAATCGACCGGCTGGAGGAATTGAAAGGGCATTTGGAACAAGATCATCGGGCCGCCGGAACCGGAACCGGTGCCGGTATTGTCATTGCAGAGGTGGATGTGCGGGACCGAGCTTCGGTTGAATCGGCGTACCGTTTGTTGCCCGAGGCCTGGAAACCCGTCCAGCTTTTGTTAAACAATGCCGGATTGTCCCAGGGCCTCAACGCCGTGCACGATTCGGACCCTGAGGATGTGGACCGGGTCTTGGATACCAATCTCAAGGGCTTGATCAACGTGACACGGGTGGTCGTTCCGGACATGAAAAAGGCCGGACGCGGTCAAGTTCTGCATGTCAGCTCCACCGCTGGCAAAGAAACCTATCCCGGCGGCGGGGTTTATTGCGCTTCCAAGTTTGGGGTGGAGGCCCTTGCCAAGACCATGCGTCAGGAATTGTTACCGTTTGGGGTCAAAGTGGGAACCGTTTCCCCTGGCATGGTGGACACGGAATTTTCGCTGGTTCGCTTCAAAGGCGATGCAGAGCGCGCGAGAAGTGTTTACGACGGGCTGGAGCCACTGCATGCCGAGGATGTGGCCGAAGTCATCGGGTTTATGGCGACCCGTCCGGACCATGTCCAAATCGCCGATATTTTGGTGATGCCCAAGGCCCAGGCGGGCAGTGGAATGGTTCACCGCACTTAGTGCCAACCGCCGAAGGTTTAACGAGTCCCATCCCCCTAGGCTTTCATTCAAAAGGAATTGCGCCACATCTGCGATGGCATGGGCTTGACGGTGCGGGTTGTGTATTTGGCGTTCTTTTTGGTATGGTACAATTGTTCGATGTCGCCGGCCACCTCAAAGTAGATTAACTGACCGATCGGCATCCCTGCATAGACCCGAACCGCCTGGGTGCAAGAAATTTCCAACGTCCAGGTATTGCAAAACCCAACATCGCCTTTGCCGGCGGTCGCATGGATGTCAATGCCCAGGCGGCCTACCGACGATTTGCCTTCCAGGAATGGGACATGGCGGTGGGTTTCGGTGTATTCTTCGGTAACACCCAGGTAGAGGGTCCCCGGCTGCAATACCAGGCCCTCGGCGGGGATGATGATTTCTTCAACGGGATTGTCTTGCCGGGCATCCAGGATCCTGGAGGTATAGACGGCCAAATAGCGGCCCAAATGAACATCGTAGGAATTGGTGCCCAGGTGTTGACGGTCAAAGGGCTCTATCAAAATATGGCCTTGGGCAATCTCGGCGAGGATACGTTGGTCGGATAGAATCATGGTATTTTGCAGCGATGGACGCCAAAGATAATCGGAGCGCTGCCAACCCAGGCGAAACAAGGGAGGCATGGATGGCGAGGGCTCAAAACGGTTCCTGGGGCCTGGCATTGGTTCCTGAAGAATCGGCTTGGTCTTGGGCCGAATCGAACCCTTCCATCGCTGCTGCCTGGCCTGGAAGGCCGGAGGGCGGAAAAGGACAGGCCATTCCCGCCCAACGTCAATGGCTGTCTTCAAGATCGGCCCTGTTCCTCTTGGTGGGGGATGACCTCCATCGTTTGGCCAGGACGACGGAGGGCCAACCGGTTCTGGGGGGGGAGGGGCGTTCCTTGGCTGTTTCGCTATCGCATACGCCGGGTATGGGGGCTGCAGCTACGCAAGGACATGAAGGCCTGCAGAGGGTGGGCGTGGATATCGAATGCTGCAGCGACCGGCAGGCCAGGGTGCTAGCGCGCATTAGCCAAGAGGAAGAAGCGCGGCTTGTTAGGGAGGTGGCCGGGCCCGAAATGGGTGCGGGACTTCTGTGGGTTATCAAGGAGGCATGCTTCAAAGGAGGTTTAATTGAAGGCTCTTTGTTTGGTAAAAATCAAATAATTACCACTTTAAATAAAATCACACCGACCTCAATTGTACCGGCTGAATCGGTTGGTATACCGCGGGGCCAGCAGGCTGGGTTTACTCTCAACGAGTGCAGGCCTCTTTGGTCTGGTGAGGTCAGGCAGGGGCTCATGCCCGAGGAGTGGATGGCCTTTGAGGCTGGGTGGGTCGACCATGGGGGCCGAGCTTGGTTGTGGTGCGTGGCCTACCCTCGGTGACTCAATGCGTGATGACCATGCCCAATTTTTTGGCGAGCATGGTTTCGGTTTCCTTGAGCTCGTGGATTTGTTGAAGGAGGGCTTCGGGCTCCAGGCTTTCTTTGAGCTCTTGGATTTTGGTGCGGTGCAGTTGCAGGACTTTTTTGTGGAGGAGCCGATGGAAAGCCTCTTCGAATTCGCGACTTAGGTTCTCAGAGGGATCCCGAACAGGGATATCGTGCATACGGTCCCAATTGGGGCTAACGCGGTGATCCTTGTCCAGCCAAGAAGACGTCAGGCTGGCAATGGAGGGGTCGGGATGCTGAACCAATTCTTTGATGTCGGGTAGGCGGCGGTCTGTCTGCCAACGATGGATGCATTCCTCCAAAAGTTGACCGCAGGCGGGATGATCCCATTGAAGTTCGTGCAGGGTATCGGCCAAAAATTCCACCATAGGCCGGCCGTCCAGCCCCTCCATGGTTCCTGATTGAACGAGGATCCGTAGGATTTCGCTTTCCTGCGGGATATCGTTGAGGCCCTGGGTAGGGGCTTGGTGGGCCGCCTCGGGTAACGAAGGCCGGTCTGCAGGGATTTCGGTGGGGCTGAAGCCATCGCGCTGAGCGCTTCGTTGTTCGAGGCTTTGTTTGGCCCTCTGATGGGTATGCCTGGTGACCGCTTCCTGAACGGCCTGGGCCGGCAGCCCGGCATCCTGGGCAAGGCGTTGAACGTAAGTCGCCTGAAGCAGGGGATCACGCACACAGGCAATGCTGGCGGCAACCACCTGCAGGGCCTGGCTACGGAGGATGGGGTCTTGACCTGCTTCTTTCAACAAAAGATTTTGTTGAAAATCCATAAAGTCTTGGGAATTAGACTTTAGCCATTCTGTAAGTTCGCTGCCCTGCATGCGTTGAGCCAGGCTGTCCGGGTCTTCGTTGGGTGGCAAAGCCACCACCCGCAGGTTCAACTCGTTCTCCAACAACAAATCGATCCCTCGCAGGGCGGCTTTGATTCCTGCGCTGTCGCCATCATAGATGAGGGTGACCTCGGACACAAAACGCTTGAGCAGGCGGGCCTGTTCTTGGGTCAGGGCGGTTCCGCTGCTAGCGACCACATGAGGGACCCCGGCTTGGTAGAGCGAGATGACATCCATGTACCCCTCGACCAGGTAGGCATGGTTGTTTTGGGTCATGGATTTGCGGGCCTGGTGGAGCCCAAACAGGGTTTCGCTTTTGCGATAAAGGGGCGTTTCGGGTGAATTGATGTACTTGGCCTCTTTGCGATCGGTTTTGAGGGTCCGTCCGCCGAATCCCAAGACTTTGCCGTTGAGGTGGTAAATCGGGAACAAAACGCGGCCGCGGAAACGGTCGTAGAGGCCCCTACTTTCGTGGGTGGAGCAAAGCCCGGCCAATTCCAGCTCCTCGGTGGTGAACCCGCTATCGGAGGCCATGCGTGCCAAGGCATCGGATTCTTCGAGGCTGTAGCCCAGGCCGTAATGACGAATACTTTCGTCGGTTAACCCCCTTTCTCGAAAGTAAGAGAGGCCCACCGCCACCCCTCGGGGGTGGTCCCAAAGCAACTTTTGGTAATACTGATGCGCAAAGGTCATGAGGTCCCATAGGCGGTCCCGCTGGGATTTTTCGGCTTGAAAGCGAGGGTCATCCCCGGCCCGGTTGTCTTCTTCGACTTCGATCTGGTAGCGCATGGCCAATTGGCGCAAGGCATCGGGGTAGGTGAGCTGATCGTGGGCCATAAGGAAGCCCACGGCGTTGCCGGCCACCCCGCACCCAAAACATTTGTAGATACCCTTGGAGGGGGTCACCGTAAAGGAGGGGGATTTTTCGTTGTGAAAAGGACAGAGCCCTAGGTAGTTACCTCCTCTTTTTTTGAGTGTTACATAATCCCCGACCACTTCTTCGATGCGGGCCGTATCCAGAATACGGTCGATGGTTTGGCGGGAAATCACGGGGCGAGGCGGTTGTTTCAAGACAAAAATACACGGCCGTTCGGGGAGCCCTCGTCCTGTTGTTTATTTGGGTATGCAAAACGGGCCATTATTTTCTCCACAATCCGACGAAGGCCATTCCAACGATGGGGCATCCTGGGATTTTTCGACCAAAGCAGTCCATGCCGGGGTTTTCCCAGATCCAACCACCGGGGCCATCATGACGCCTATTTTTCAGACGTCGACCTATGTCCAGGAATCCCCGGGACAACACAAAGGCTATGCCTACGCTCGTGGCAAAAACCCAACTCGTAGCCAATTGGAATCGGCGCTGGCGGCCCTCGAAAACGCAAGCCACGGGCTTTGTTTTTCGAGTGGAATGGGGGCGATTGACGCGGTCCTCAAAAGACTAAGACCTGGCGACGAAGTCGTGTGCGGGGATGATTTGTACGGAGGATCGTATCGCTTGTTTACCCGTCAATACGAGCCCATGGGGATTCACTTCCATTGGGTGGACCAAACCGACCTTGCTGCCGTACGTGCTGCGATCAACGCCAAGACCCGATTGATTTGGGCCGAGACCCCCACCAACCCCCTTATGAAAGTGGCCGATATCCGAGGTTTGGCTGCTTTGGCCAATGAAAAGGGGGTTCTGCTGGCGGTGGATAACACCTTTGCATCGCCCTACCTCCAGAATCCACTGGATTTGGGTGCGCATTTGGTCATGCATTCGGCGACGAAGTACTTGGGCGGACACAGTGATTTGGTGATGGGATTTTTGGCCACCAACCAAAAAGAATTGCACGAGGAGTTGGCTTTTATTTTGAATAGTTCGGGAGCCAATCCAGGCCCCATGGATTGTTATCTGGCCCTGCGTGGAATCAAAACATTGCACCTGCGGATGAAAGCCCATTGCGAAAATGGCCAGGCCGTGGCTCACTTTTTGGTGGCGCATCCCAAAGTGGGCAAGGTCTATTGGCCCGGACTCCCGGACCACCCCGGCCATGCCATTGCAGCGGCCCAGATGAGGGGATTTGGGGGGATGATTTCTTTTGATTTGGCTTCGGGTCGCCTCGAAGATGCCATGAAGGTGGCGAGCTCCACCCGGCTATTTGCACTGGCCGAATCCCTCGGTGGGGTGGAATCCCTGATTGGGCATCCAGCCAGCATGACCCACGCCAGCATTCCGCGTGAACAACGCCTGGCATCCGGTGTTACGGATACCCTGCTCCGGCTCAGTGTCGGGGTCGAAGGCGCCAAGGATTTGTTACAGGACCTGGAATCCGCTTTGGCCGGCGTCTAAGGTCGTTTTTGATGCCATCGCGTCTCCGCGTGGATCCTGCAGTCGCTTTATCCCAGGCCTTGCTGCATGCGGCTCGTTATTACAACGCCCCATGGTTTGTGACCAAGGACCCGGTGTCCATACCCCGGCGTTTCTTGGGAACCGACCCGGTGAATATCGAGGTTGCGGGACTCTTGGCGGCTCATTTGGCCTGGGGGCGGCGAGAAACCATCCTTTCCAAGGCCGGCGATTGGTTGAACCGGATGGAGAACCGACCGGCTGATTTTCTTCGAAACCCGTCACCTCGCCATGCGGCGGCCATGAAGGGCTTTGTTCACCGGACCCTCTGCGATACCGATGCCCTTTGGATGATGGGGGTTTGGTCCGATTATATCCGTCAATTCGGGAGCCTTCAGGGTATGTTTGAAGGGCCAACCGTGGCCGATGGTTTGGCCCGTTATGCCTCCTTGATGCGGGATGCCTTGCCGCTGGGGGATCGTCTTCGCAAGCACTTTGCATCGCCCCTGCAGGGTTCGGCCTGCAAGCGCATGGTCATGTTTTTGAGATGGATGATCCGCAAGGACGATGCCGGCGTGGATTTGGGTTGTTGGTCCTTGTGGACGCCGGATCAACTGTTGTTACCGCTGGATGTGCATGCGGCTCGAACCGCCCGGTCCCTGGGTTTGTTGCCGTCGGGCAACGGGGTTGGTTGGAAAGAAGTGGTTTTGTTGGCCGAGGCGGCTCGACGCATTCATCCCCAAGACCCGGCCTTGTTGGATTTTGCTCTTTTTGGATTGGGTGAAGAAGCAACAAGAACGGGGCGATCCCCCAACGCTGTTCTCCAAAGGCTTAGTCCATCTCTGGAGGGTCCGGAAAAGGCTCCGTTTGGGGAATAACCCAATCCACCTCCCCGCGTAGCCAGAGGGTCTGCGCCAGGTTCACCGGGTTCTTGACCCATCGCATGGCTTTTTTGCGATCGCTTTCGCCGGATTCCTGCATGTAGTCGTCCACCATTTGTTCCAGGTCTGGGGGATTTTGGGGGTTGATGACTCCATAGAGCCTGCTTTCGGGAAGCCTGTAAACTCTGCATTGATCGTAGACCTCCAATTCGTCCCCCAGCAGGATGATTTCAGCGATTTTTTCTTCCAAAACAGCTTTGGCGAGCTTGATGACTTCGGCATCGGAGCCGTTTACAAAGCAGAGGATGGGTTCATCCAAATCCTTTGCCCAAGCGCGTATTTTGTCGAGCTTATCCATGGAAATTCAACGGAATGAAAGAGAACCTTTTTGGTTGCTCCAAATTAATGGCTTAAAGTCTTCGTTGAGACCATGTTATATAAATTTCATGAACCTCCGGCTTTGAATCGTAACCTGCCCTTTTTTGTTCAACGCGATGACACCATCGTAGCGCCCCTGCATCCGGCGGGCCAGGGGGCGGTCACCCTGCTCCGTGTTTCGGGGCCTTCGTCCCTGGAGGTTTTGCGGGTCCTGACCAGACCTCACCGGCCTTCACCGGCCTCCCCGGTGCTCCCGGCGCCCCCGG
>JBMOHV010000059.1:0-10270 GCA_049317645.1 Bacteroidia bacterium | reverse complement strand
CTTGGCCCGGGATATACGAAGCCGATCCGTGACCGGTCGCATGGTGTTACCAACCAAGAGGGTATTGGCATAATCATCAAAAAAGATAACAATGCCCAAAAACCAGGTCACCAATTGGCCGGAACGGGTATTATTGGCATACTTCGACAAAAAAACAACCACGCCCTGCATGCCACCATTCCGGGACAACAAGGCCACCATCCCTCCAATCAACATCGAAAAAACCAAGACCGAAAGATGATCCCGGTCGTACAAAGCGCCCATCACATAGCGATCCATCACCGATACCAATCCGCTCAAAATTCCGCCTGGAAATCCCTGCTGCTCCAGGGCCAATATCCAGGCACCGCTCAAGACCGCCAAAAGCAAAGACATATAAACCTCCTTCAACAAAAGCGCCATCAAAACCGCAACCAACGGCGGTACAATGGACAAAACCCCTGGGGCCTTGGCGGCTGTCAAGGTGGGCAATTCTGCCCCAAAGGCCTCCAAAACAGGGTTCGCAGCACCTTTCGAAACCCCCAAAGCCAAAAACAGCAGAAGAACGGCCCCTACGGCCTTTCGATAGGTAAAACGCTTTGTCATACGCTGAAAATTAGCTCCCAGCCGCTTGGTTTGTTCCATGAACATGCTAAAATCGTATGTTTGCGGTCAAATCCGAAGGCGGTGATAGCATTTCTTCAGGGCGAAATTGTTCGCAAAAGCCCCACCCTCCTCTTGCTGAATGTCGGCGGGGTTGGTTATGAAATCCATATTTCATTGCACACGTACGGTTTGTTACCCGATGAGGGAACCTGTAAAATCCTCACCCACTTGAGTATCCGCGAAGATGCCCATGTGCTTTACGGCTTTGCCGAAGCGAACGAAAAAGTAATGTTCCAACATCTCTTGTCTGTTCAAGGAATTGGGCCCCAAAGCGCCCGCACCGTATTGAGTTCGACCTCGCCTTTGGAATTGCAAGACGCCATACGTCGGGGCGCCGTTCACGAAATTCAACGCATCAAAGGCATCGGGCCCAAAACCGCCCAAAGGCTCGTTCTAGACCTGCGGGACCGGGTAACCGCCATAGATTCCGACGAAACAACCGCTGCATCCCGTACCCCGGGTGAATCGCGTACGAAAGTTCACGAAGAAGCGTTATTAGCCCTTGTCGCTTTGGGTTTTTCACGCCCTGCTATGGAAAAAAGTCTGCAAACCATTCTGGCCCAAGCCAACGCGCCCTCGGACCCCCAGGGCCTGATCAAAGCTGTATTGCACAGCCTCTAAGGCTGTTTTGGAGCCCATGTTGCCCAAAAAACCTCTGCAAGCCCCCCATACCGTGCGGGCCCTGGTCCTGGTCCTGGCCTTGGCCTGGTCCCTGACTGGAGCCGTGCGCGCCTATCAGAACCCCAGCCTGAGGGATGCCTTGCTAATGGGAAATGCCTCGGTGATGGAAGGTCCTCAACAAGGCGAAGCAGCAGGCGCCGATACCCTCCCAGATCCCAACACCAACCCGGTTCCGGATAGTAGCGACCTTCAAGCACGTCCCCCCGCTTCCGGTGGTGCCGTCCAACTCACCGACCCCATCGAAGAAAAAGCCGAATTCGATCCCTCGACGGGGATGTACATCCTGCGGCGGCGCATGGGAACCCTGAACGTAGGCCAAGACCGCGCTTTGACCCTGCCCGAATACCTGCGTTGGAAAGAAAACAAAGACAAACAGAGTTATTGGAGATCCCGTAACCAAGGGGGCTCCGGTGGCGGGATGGCCGCCAACGATCGCGGTGGCCTCATTCCCAAAATATATGTTGGCCCCAAAATATTCAACAAAATATTTGGGGGAAATACCATTGATATCCGCCCCCAGGGTTCGGCCGAATTACGCTTTGCGGTTAATTCCAATTATATCAACAATCCCAACATGAACGTTCAACAAAGGCGAATAACCAACTTCGACTTTGACATGAATATCCAAATGAATGTGATCGGTTCGATTGGCGAAAAAGTCCGCTTTAACACCGCCCAGAACACCCAGGCTGTTTTCAATTTCGAGAACATGATGAAATTGGAGCATACGGGCGAAGAAGACGAGATCATCAAAAAAATGGAGCTGGGGAATGTCAATTTACCCCTTCGAAGCGGTTTGATACAGGGCAGCCAAAGCCTTTTTGGGATCAAATCCGAAATGCAATTCGGTGATCTACGCGTCAACGCGGTGGTAGCGCAGCAGCGCGGCCAAAACCAACAAATCCAAGTACAGGGCGGAGCTCAAAACACCCGCTTCTCTATACCGGTGGATCAATACGACATGAATCGCCACTTTTTTCTCTCCAATTTTTTTAGAGAGCAATACAACCAGGCGATGGCAACCCCTCCCATTGTTCGATCCAGTGTTATTGTCACTCGGGTTGAAGTCTGGGTAACCAACCGTAACAATATAAACAGCGATGTCCGCGATGTCGCCGCCTTTATGGACTTGGCCGAACCCCGGCCCCACAACCCGATCATCTTACCCCAAGCGGGTGCTTTCTTTCCCGGCAACGACGCCAACGGTCTCTACGGGGCCCTGATCGCCAACGCCCAGACGGGTACGCGCAAAATAAACCGCATTTTTGATGTCCTGGAGAACACAGCGCCCTTTGATTCCATGGCGGCTGGTGAAGACTTTGAAGTCCTCTTTGCCCGTCGGCTTCAACCTAATCAATACAGCTTTCATCCGTTGTTGGGCTATGTTTCCCTCAACACGACGCTTAACAACGATGAGGTCTTGGCGGTAGCCTTTGAATACAGCGTGAACGGAGAAATATTTCGCGTCGGTGAATTTTCCCAGGAAGTTCCCAGTGAACAAAACGACCCCACCGTTCTATTCCTCAAACTCCTCAAAAGCACCGCCCTTCGAACGGATCTCCCCACCTGGGATTTGATGATGAAAAACATTTATTCCCTCAATGCTTTTCAATTATCGAATCAAAATTTTCGTCTGGACATCGTTTACACCGATGTTCTTAACGGTAACAAGAATTTTATTCCCGAAGGGAGTCTGGCCGGACAGCAATTGATTTCCGTCTTGGGCCTGGATCAACTCAACACCCAATTGGAACCTCAACCCGACGGGATTTTTGACTTTGTCAGCAACCTCACCGTGGACCAAGCCAGGGGTCGGGTTATTTTTCCTCGGGTGGAGCCTTTTGGAAGGGATTTGGAGGCGGCCTTTGATGCGGCCGGCGTAACGGCTCCGGAGATCAAACGAAAATATGTTTTTCAACCCCTCTACGATAGCACCCGAGCCTGGGCTCAACAATTTCCTGAACTCAATCGCTTTCGGTTGATTGGGCAGTACCAGTCTGCTTCGGGTAGCGAAATCAGCTTGGGCGCCACCAATGTACCCCAGGGTTCGGTCCGAGTCAACGCGGGCGGCCGACTCCTAAGCGAGGGACAAGACTATACGGTGGATTACATGATGGGCAAGGTCCGCATTATCAACTCCAGCCTCCTTTCGTCGGCCGAGCCAATCCAGGTTTCCTTTGAGAACAACCCCATTTTTCAGTCCAACCAACGAAACATGATGGGGGCCCGCTTGGATTATCGCCTCAGCAAGGATGTCAGCCTGGGCGGAACCGTGGTCCGCATGGTGGAGCGACCCGTCACCCCAAAGGTCAACCAAGGCGAAGAGCCGGTTTCCAACAATATCCTGGGCGCCGATATCAGCATGCAAAAAGACAGCCGACTGATCACCCGTTTGCTCAACCTGCTGCCACTTTATCGCAGCGAAGAATTGTCCAATTACCAGCTCAATGCCGAAGTGGCCCATCTCCTTCCGGGTAACTCGGCAGTCCTCGGGGCAGCTGGCGTTTCCTACATCGACGATTTTGAAAGCTCCGAAAGCAATTACGACCTGCGCAGTTTTAACAGTTGGTTTCATTCGTCCACCCCATCGCGTTACCCGGAACATCGCTTGAGAGACAGCCTTCCCTATGGTTACAACCGAGCCAACCTAAGTTGGTACAATATTGACCCGCTGTTTTTTCGGAACTCTCCCCTGACCCCCTCCCATATCCAAAACGATGTGGCCATGAAGTCCAACCACTATATGCGGGAGGTTTTGGTTCAAGAAGTTTTTCCCAACCGACAGCTGGCCAACAACCAACCGCTCAATCTGCCCACCTTTGATTTGGCCTATTACCCCACCGAGAAGGGGCCTTACAATTTTGATGCCCTTTCAAGCCCGTTGTCCGCAGGCATCGACACAGCGGGTCGCCTCTTGAACCCGGCCTCTCGATGGGGTGGAATGCAAAGGCGGGTAGAGCCCAACGACTTCGAGGCCGCTAACATCGAATTTATTGAATTCTGGATGATGGACCCCTTCATCAACCAACCCAATCACCGCGGTGGTACCCTCTATTTTAACCTAGGAAACTGCTCCGAGGACATACTCAAAGACGGTCGCCGTTCATTCGAAAACGGATTCCCCAAGGCAGATGGAACCGGTCAGGTAGACACGACGGCCTGGGGCCTGGTTCCCAAGCTACCCCCTCTGGTCAGCGCTTTTGACAACAACCCGGCTTCCAGAACAACCCAAGATGTCGGCCTGGATGGTTTTGACGACCCAGCGGAAAGAGGGTTCTACGGTGACCGCTTCCTAACCCCCCTTGCCAATGCCTTGGGCACCAACTCAACAGCCTACCAAAAGGCGTTGAATGACCCGGCCTCGGACAATTACCATCATTTCCGGGGCAGCGACTTGGATGCAGCCAAAGTATCGGTTCTAGGGCGTTACAAGCGCTTCAACCTGCCTCAGGGCAATTCAGCCACCGACCAACAATCCCCGGAACCCTATCCCACCTCGGCCACCAACGTGCCCAATTCCGAAGACCTCAACAACGACAACACCTTAACCCAAACCGAAGATTATTTTGAATACCGGGTGAACCTTTTTCCCAGCGAAATGCAAATCGGGCAGAATTACATCACCGATATCTACGAATCTCCGGTGACCCTTCGCAACGGAACCACCGAAACGGTGAAATGGTACCAGTTTAGGGTCCCGGTTTTGGCGCCCGATCGGCGGGTTGGGAATATTTCCGATTACAAGTCCATTCGATTCGCCCGGATGTATTTCACGGGTTTTAACGACAGCATCGTATGCCGGCTGGCTTCCTTGCAATTGGTACGCACCGATTGGCGTCGCTATTTGCAAAGCTTGGCCCCTCCGGGCGAATACACGCCCGTTGACCAAGGGGACCCCACGGTGTTTTTGTTATCCACCGTTAACATCGAAGAAAACGGCAACAAATTACCGATTCCCTATGTCTTACCTCCAGGCATCGATCGTGTTCGCAATGTATACACCACCAATTTCCAACAACTTAACGAACAATCTCTGCAAGTTCGCTTTTGCAAACTAAGGGATGGCGACAGCCGGGCCGCCTTCAAAAACACCTCTTTTGATATACGGGCCTACAAAAGACTCGAAATGTTTATTCATGCCGAGGGAGAATTTTTGAACGACGGCGATGTAGCCGCTTTTGTTCGCTTGGGCAACGACTACAACCAGAATTATTACGAATACGAACAGAAACTGGTGGTCACTCCGGCGGGTTCTGGAAGTCCCGAAACCATTTGGCCGGCCGCCAACAACCTAACGATCTATTTTACCGACCTCAACGAAGCCAAAAAGGAAAGAAACCTCCAAAATTGGCCACTCAACATCCCTTTTCGAATCACCACCGCATCCGGGCACCGGGTTACCATCTTGGGCAACCCCAACCTTAGCCAGGTCCAAACCGTTATGCTGGGCGTTCGCAACCCCCGCAAAGAATCGGGCAGCTCGGACGATGGGCTGGAAAAGTGCGGGGAACTTTGGTTTAACGAATTAAGGCTCACCGATTTTGATAATCGCTCAGGAACCGCTGCGACGGGCAATCTAAATATGAAATTGGCCGACCTGGGAACTTTGAATGCCACCGGTTTGTACAAAGGCATCGGATTTGGTGGTTTGGAGAGCAAGGTCAGTGAGCGTTCCCGCGAAGAACTTTTGCAATACGACGCATCCACCAACCTGGACTTGGGCAAATTCTTTGGTTCCAAATCGGGCTTGCGCATTCCGGTTTACGCGGCCTACGGTGAAACGTTTAGCACCCCGGAATTCAATCCCCTTGATGGCGATGTCTTGCTCAAAAATGTGTTAGAAAACTACCAAAAAGGCGTCCAAAGAGATTCCATTGTGAATGCAGCGGAAACCTACAACCTACGCAAAGCCTTTAATATTACCAATCTCCAAAAGACCCGTACCGGCTCCGGAATGCCCATGCCGTGGGATTTGGAGAATTTTAACCTAACCGTGGCCTATTCCGAGAACTTCCAACGCAATCCATTTACGGCGTTTAACACCACCAAAACCTACAAAGCCAGCGTAGGATACCAGTATTCGGGTCGGACAACACCGGTTAGGCCTCTCCAGAATGTGGCATGGCTCAAAGCCAAGCCCTTGGCCTTGATTCGGGATTTCAATTTTAATTACCTTCCGACATCGCTCAATTTTAGAGTCGATGTGGACCGTCTCTTTCAGCATACCCAACTTCGTAACAATGCGGAAGGGGGGCGTGGAATTGCCCCAACAGTCAATAAGAATTTTTTGATGAACCGGGTTTTTGGAATGCGCTATGATTTGACGCAAGGGCTAAGGTTGGAATACGATGCCAATGCGGCTGCACGTATTGACGAACCCTTTGGGCTTCTCGATACCGAGGCCAAAAGAGACACCGTCCTCCAAAACCTGCGCAATGGCGGTCGACCCACCCGCTTTAATCATACCCTCAACGCCAATTACCAAGTACCTATCAACAAACTCCCGCTCTTGGATTTTGTGAACCTGGCCTTCCAATACCAGGCCAATTACGAATGGATGGCAGCGCCCTTGGCTGCCAGCAACCTGGGCAATACCATTCAGAATTCCAGAACTCAGCGCGCGAATCTCAACGTGACCATGAACACCTTGTACAATCGATGGGCCTTTTTGCGCAAAGTCCTGGCTGATCAATCCCTCAAAGACCCCATACCCTCCAAACCAGGCGCCAAGGATCCTAAATCGATCGCCAAGGATCCTAAAGCAAATCCCAAAGACCCCAAGGCCAAAGGAACATCGGTGCGCAAACCACCCGTTGTCCCCGAAGAGGATTATTCCAAGAATTTGTGGCGGGGTACCATCAAAATGCTGGCCATGCTCAAAAACGTTTCCGCCAACCTAAGCCTGACGGAGGGAACGGTGATCCCGGGCTTTAACCTGGAGCCAACCTTGCTGGGCAATAACACCGCTCTTAATGCTCCTGGGTTTCCCTTTGTGTTGGGTGATCAACGGGACCTTCGTCCCACGATCATCGCCAAGAATTGGCTGAGCACCGACACCAACATTACGGCGCTCTATGTTACGAATCGAAATCTGAACGCTCAGTTGCAAGCCACCTTGGAGCCTTTCCGTGAATTTAGAATTACGGTAACGGCTACCAAAACCGACGTAATGCGTTTCCAGCAAAATTTTCGGGCCAATCGTTTTGGAGAGGTGACCCCTTTTAACGGTATGGAAAACGGGGATTTCAGTATTTCGATCCTAAGCCTCCGGGGAGCCCTGGAAAGGATCCCGACCATCCCCGGTCAAGCGGATTACCTAAGCTCGGCCAATTTCCGCCGATTTGAAGACAGCCGTCTGGACATCGCCGAAAGGTTAGCGGCCATCAACCCCAATTCTTCGGGGCGCGGAGCCATTGACTCATTGTTCCCGGATGGCTACAGCCGCAAATCCATCGACGTTTTGATCCCCTCTTTTTTGGCCGCCTACACCGGTCAGGATCCCCGCCGTGTTTCAACCTCTTATTTCCCCGTCATCCCCATGCCCAATTGGCGGGTGAATTATTCGGGGCTCACCCGATTTGAATGGTTCAAGGACCGCTTTCAAAACATCATGATCAGCCATGGGTATCGTTCCGTTTTTTCGGTTGGTAATTTTTCGACCAACCTCATTTACAAGGAAACCAACGGTGCCGCATCACGCAGAGATAGCATCAATACCAAAGACTTTTATCCCAAATACCAAATCGCCCAAATCGGGATCGCCGAACAGCTTTCACCTTTGATTGGGGTGGATGCAACCCTCAAGAATAACTTAACCTTCCGCTTGGAATACAAAACATCGCGGAGCCTGGTCTTGACGCTTGTCAACAACCGGCTCAACGAAAACACAATGCGGGAATGGACCGTAGGCGCTGGTTATCGCTGGAACAACCCCCGCCTCCCCTTTTTGGTGAATGGAGAATTGCGCGAGCTCAAAAACGACCTCAACCTGAGGTTTGACCTCAACATACGAGATAATTATATGCTCATGCGGGATTTGGACGGGGTAGAGCCCCAGCCTTCCGGGGGCGGTCGAACCGTTTCAGTTAAACCAAGCGCTGACTACATCCTCAACGACATGATTAACGTACGTTTCTTTGTGGATTACCAGCTTTCAACCCCGTATATTTCCACCTCGTTTCCCAACTCTCAAACCAGCGGGGGTGTCAGCTTGCGCTTTACCCTTGCTAACTAAACCCCATCAATCTTGTTAAAAGGGCTTTTTTATCGTCTTTTTGAAAGAAAATATGTTACGCGTTTATGGGTAGGGATTTGTTTAAATTTTTTATAATTTTTTCTTCTCCAAATATTGATAATTTAACTTGACTTTTTAAAATTTGTTGCTCCATGAACACCCCCGATAACCTCCGCTATACTGCCGAACACGAATGGGTCGAACTTCAAGACGGGGTCGCCACCGTAGGTATTACCGACTTCGCGCAGCGTGAACTAGGAGATATTGTCTTTGTAGAAATGGATACGTTGGGCCGGACCCTTAACCAAAACGAGGTTTTTGGGACCGTTGAAGCGGTCAAAACGGTATCAGACCTTTATATGCCGGTTTCAGGGGAAATTATTGAGGTCAATCCGAACATTAACAGCAACCCCGAATTGGTCAACCAAGCCCCCTACGGCGATGGTTGGATGATTCGGATCAAAACCAATCAGCCCCAGGAATGGGATGCCTTGATGGATGCGGCCGGGTACCGGTCGCATACCGGACTATAAGGCACCCTTGCCCCCCCTTCATCTATCCAATGCGCTCCCGGGGGAAATCTTTTTCGTATTACATGATGCCTTCGGCTTTTTGGTCGGGGATCATGGCTGTTTTGTTGTTCGTGCCGGGTTCCGGCTATCCTTCAGTGTCCTTTTCAGGGATCGACCTTCTGGTTCATGCCGGTTTGTTCGGGATTTGGGGCTTTTTAACGGCTCAAGGCTTTTATAAGCAGGCCCATTGGCCTGTGCTCCGTTTTTACAGGGGTTTTGCGGTTTTGATCATCGGTGTCTTGTGGGCGATGGCTTTGGAAGCGGTTCAGGGCTTTTTGCTGTGGGAAAGGAGTGCTGGGTTGGAGGATTATGTGGCTGATATCGTTGGTGTTCTTTTGGGTATGCTGATCTTTGAGCGATTGGTTCGCCTTAGTCGCCAGAGACAATAACGTTGGCGAAAAACAACTTTGTTCAAAATTTGCGTTCTTTGTGGAAAGCTTATGGAACTCAAGAAAAACCCCAAAGCAGACCTTAACCTTCAAAGGACTCTGTTTTTTCAGATCGGGCTCTGTGTAGCCCTGGCTGGAACGCTTTACGCCTTCAACTGGCGCGAAGGTGATAATGAGGCCGCCAGCCTCGGAACCCTCCAAATGGAGGATTTAACCGAGATGGAAATTCCTCAGACCGAACAAAAGGTAACGCCGCCGCCGCCGCCGCCGCCTCCAACTTTGGAAGTTGTAGCGGATGAAGAGGTCATCGAAGAGGATGAAATCGCCTCAACCGAGGTGACCCAGGAAACTCGTATTGAGGTCCCGGTGGTTGAGGCGGAAGAAGAAGTTGTTGCGGCCGAACCGGAGATCTTCACCGTTGTCGAAGAAATGCCCTCTTTTCCTGGAGGTGACATGGAATTGCTCAAATTCATGGCCGAAAACACCAAGTATCCCCCGCTTGCCCGCGAAAACGGACTACAGGGTATCGTGGTCGTCACCTTTGTGGTGGACGAGAGAGGCCGCATCGACAAGGTCCAGGTTCTTCGCGGTATTGGTGGAGGCTGCGACGAAGAAGCTGTTCGGGTTGTCAAAGCCATGCCTCAGTGGAAAGCGGGCAAGCAGAGGGGTATGCCGGTTCGGGTTCAATACAACCTGCCCTTCCGATTTACCCTCCGTTAAACACCCCTACGGGCTCCGTTAACCGCCCC
>JBMOHV010000058.1:0-10333 GCA_049317645.1 Bacteroidia bacterium | reverse complement strand
CGATAACCCCGCTCACAAATCGTCAAAGGGGCTCCTTATTTGCTGCAATTGACGATTGCTGACATGGGTATAAATTTCGGTGGTTCGGCTACTGCTGTGGCCCAACAGCTCCTGGATATAGCGAATATCCGTACCACTTTCGAGCAGGTGGGTTGCATAGCTGTGCAGCAACCTATGCTATTCACGCATTAGTTTTGGAAAATGAAAGCATCACATTGCGCAAATTTTACTTCCCGGACCGCAATTCGTTGGAGTGCTCGAAACTTGGTCTTGATGGCCATAGGTTTTTTCGGACTTTGCGCCAAGACAACCCTTGGCCAAAGCCCTTTGGTCATCGGACAAACCACTTGCCAAGTGGATACCGTGGCCACCGGTCTCAATGTGCCTTGGGAAATCCTGGTTCAAGGCGATTACCTGTGGATGACCGAAAGGCACGGCCTGGTCAGCAGGGTCCATCGCGTAACCAAAGCCAAAACCGTGGTCCTCGACCTCAGCACCGTGATTTACCAGCAATCCGAAAGCGGACTGCTGGGCATGGCTCTGCATCCGGCCTTTCCGTTGACCCCCCAGGTTTTTGTGGCCTATACCTATTCCTCCGGCGGCATCAAAGAGCGCATTGTGCGCTACGAATTTGACGGACAGGCCCTGATCAATCCCGTCACCATCCTGGATGAAATCACCGGGAACGGGACCCACAACGGTTGCCGAATGGTCTTTGGGCCGGATACCACCCTCTATTTGTCCACCGGGGATGCCCAAAACCTCAGCACTCCCCAGAACCTCGCCTCGCTGAACGGCAAAATTCTTCGCATCAACCCCGACGGCAGCATTCCTGCCAACAATCCCTGGCCCGGCAATCCGGTGTACAGCCGAGGCCACCGCAATGTGCAGGGAATGTTACGAATGCCCAACGATTCCATCCTTTTGTCCGAACACGGGGCCAGTACCGATGACGAAATCCAATGGTTACGCAAAGGCCGGAATTACGGTTGGCCATCGGTCGAAGGGTTTTGCAATACCCCTAGCGAAAATTCGTTTTGTCAGGCCAATGCCGTGGTGGAGCCTTTGGTGGCCTATACCCCGACCATTGCTCCCTCGGACATGGTTTTTTACCAAAACCCCTATTTTCCGGAATTCCATAACAAATTATTGCTCACCGTCCTCAAAAACAAACAATTGCGTGCCTTGGGGCTGAATGCGACCGGAGATTCTGTGGTATCGGATATGGCTTACCTCAACAACCGCTACGGCCGCCTTCGGGATATCGCCGTAGGGCCTAACCAGGAAATTTACCTGGCAACCAACGGAAACAGCTGGGCCAATACCGATCCCTACACGCATTTGATTGTACGAATACAGCCCCCCACCCAGCCCCCGGCCGGGACTTGGAATTCGGACGTTACGGGTTCGGGGCGAAACCCCCACCCTTCCTGGGTCTTTTACCCTCAACCGCTGCAAGGGGACTATTTGTACTTCCGCCCATTGGAGCACCAACTTGCTTTGGGCGCAGAATCGGCCGACCTTTTGCCGTCTCAAATCGATTTTTTCGATGAACTGGGTCGCATGCTGGCCACGGTCCCGGTGGAAACAAGCGATGATCAAGCATCCTACCGACTTCGTTTGCCCGAAAACATGCACAAACAAGGCGCTCGGATCGTCGCACGAATCCTCAACAACCGGGGCGCTATCCTTTCGCAAAATGTGTTATTCCGTTAGTTCCCTGACCAAGGCCCGATTGGATTATGCGCGTCACCGCTCGGATGATCCGGCCTTGATTGCGTCTTTGGAAAAAGAGCTGGAAGAACTCCTGCGGGATGAACCGCCCTTGGGCTGGGTGAGTGGGTTTTCGCATCCCCGCCTCTTGGTTTTTACCCAGCAGGATCCCCTGCGTCCGCGCCTTTTTCGATGGGGTTTGGTGCCTTCCTGGGTCCAAGACCGTGAACAGGCCTCTCAATTGGCCAAACAAACCCTCAATGCCCGTTCCGAAACCCTTTGGGAAAAACCCTCGTTTCGGGAATCGGCCCGAACCCAACGATGCCTGATCCTTGTGGATGCCTTCTTTGAATACCATCACCAAGGAAAGGCTAAGTTTCTGCACCGCATGAGCCGGCCCAACGAAGAACCCCTGTGCCTCGCCGGGCTATACGCCGTTTGGGGAGCAACGCCCAACGGGGTTCCCTACCACGGTTGCAGCATCGTGACCACCTCCGCCAACCCCGCCATGGCTTTGGTTCACAACCAAAGCAAATCCGGGGAATCCCGCATGCCCGTTATCCTCGACCAAGACGGCAGCAATGCATGGTTGAACCCATCCTTTGGACCCGCTGACCTACCAACCTGCTTGAACCCGGTATCGGTGTCTGCCTTGCGCTACGAGGCCGTCCAATCACCGGCTTCCAAAGCCCCTTGCTCCGAAACACCCACCACCATCCAGCCCCCTGAATTATGGATTTTGCGCCAAGAAATTGACTTGGTCACTAGCGACTAGCCGTGTGTGAAACCGTGACCATCAGGGTATGGTTATCCTCTTCCTCATAGCCTGATTTCTTGACCACAAGCTGCCGTAAGTAACCGGCCTGTACCTGCCACTCCTTGCCAAAACGATGCCCCAATCCGAGGTAGAAACGGTTCTGATCCAATCGATTCAGTCCTGCGTTAGAGCCCAAATTGCCAAAAACCTCGTTGGATACGCACCAAAAATTCTTCTGAGGATGGAGCCAAGAACCGAATCCAAAATTTCGTTCCAATTGCAAACGATAACGAATTCGATACTCCACCGGTAAGGATGCATTGCCGGCCTCCGACAAGGAAGCAATAAACCGTTCTTCCATTCGAAGCCGCTGAGAAACGGTCACAAAGCGATTCGGATATTTCCATAACACTTGTTGCCACAATCGATGCTCGACCAAGGGATGGGCCAAAGGTTGTTCCCCATAAACACCGGTATGAATTAACCCGTAACCCATGATGCCCGAAACCTGAGGGCTAATTTTGTACTCAAGCCCCACCCGCAACAAGGATTGCTGAAACTCGCTTAGGAGGCTTGCTCGCCGAAAGTGATATTCCGTATAAAGCCCCCATTTTCCGCGAATTTGGTATTGACCGTTCCAAACATACCAGGCATGAACCTGGTCCACCTGGGAGCGCGGATGAACGATCGTCGTTTGGGCCGTGACAAGATCCGTTGCTCCAAAACCAAAGAACCCAAAGAAGGCTGCCACAACGAGGAAGTCTGAAGTTCGTAAATTCATTGTTATATCGGGTTATTTTTGGACCTACGCCGGGTAGAGGTTTTATAACCAGAAACGGCCTGCAAATGCTCCAAATTTCGAATAATTAAAGGCTTGGAAGCCTGATACCTCTCGCGTTCAAACTGATCCATAAATTCCAAAAACGTATGATCCACAAACTTGCAATCGCTAAAGTCCAGGACCAAAGGCGATTCGTTATGAAGTTTGTTGAGTTGTTTTTTGAAGGATAAAAGATTCGAAAATATCGCCGGGCTTTTGAAATGAAAAACTGCACCGTTCCCTGTATGTTCCAATCGGTAATCCGCTTTGAAAAACTCGTTCCATTGCACCCCCCGAATCCAATGAAGAACAAACTTGAAAAATATACCGGCGGCAATTCCCAACAACAAATCTTCGGCCAAAGTAACAACAACCGTCAACAAGAAAATCGCCAATTGTTCTGGACCTATATGATAGGTATGAATAAAATGCTTGGGCGATGTTAGTCGCCACCCGGCAAAGATTAACATAGCCGCAAGGGCTGCATTGGGTATCTTTTCGATCAAGGGAATCAAAAAAATCATCGCCAAAAGCAGAAAAACCCCATGAAAAAAATTCGACCATTTGGTTCTGGCTCCGTAAGCAACGTTGGAACTGCTGCGGACCACTTCCGAAATCATGGGCAAACCACCCAAAGCTCCCGAAACGAAATTACCAAAACCCAAACCCAACAAATCACCGTTGTAATCGGACTTGCGATGATAAGGGTCCATGGGATCGATGGCTTTGACCGTCAACAAGGATTCCAGCGTATTCACAACCAAAAACATAAAGACATATTTCCAAAAGACGAATTGACCGACCAAGCCAAAGTCAAAATGAAACCCAAACTGACCCCAAAAATCTCCAATCGAAACCAGCGCATACGCAGGTTCCGTTGCTGAAAAATTGAAAAGGACCGAAGCAGGAACAGCAACCAGCAAGACCCACATCGGGGCAGGGACTGTTTTGACCCAACCCTTAGCCCAAACAGGATGCAAAAACATAATCAGGGCAGAAGTCAAACCCAGAACGGCTAAATGCGGGTTACAAGAAGCAACAAAGCCGGGGAATAACGTCAGGAGTTCCAGGGGTGCCCGTCCTTTGTAGGCCTCCGGAGCAACACCCATCAGAACCGGAAATTGTTTGGCGATAATGATAATTCCAATGGCCGCTAACATGCCATGAACCGCTGCAGCAGGAAAAAAATCACTCAGCGACCCCCAACGAGCCAAGGCGATCAGGATTTGAATGACAGCCGCAACCATTACGGCAGCCGTGACCATGGGCCAAGCCTGATCTCCGCCAAATTCCAAAAAGGCACTGGAACAAATGGTAATCAATCCGGCCGCAGGCCCCTTGATGGTTAGGGGAGCGACTTTGAAAAAGGAGGTGACCAAGCCGCCGACCATCGCGGTGAGGACCCCCATCGCTGCAGGATATCCGGAGGCCTTGGCGATACCTAGACTTAGAGGCAAGGCCAATAAAAAGACCATAAAACCAGAGAGCAGGTCACTTCGCCAATTTTGGGCTAGACCCTCTGAAAAAGTACTTTGAGATTTCGTTTTCATTTTTAGGAAATTAAATCGTTAGAGGAGTGGAATGTTGCATTGATTTGGAATAATGACCCAAAAAGAGGCGGGCATAGAGGCGAATTACGGCGATACCATTGAGCACAAAGGTGATGGAAAGTAAGAAAGCCCTGCCATAATCCCCTTCCGCAATATGCGATAAAAGAAGATCTTCACCCAAAAAGGTCGTAGAGACAGGAAAACCTGTCAGCCCCAAGGCGCACAACAGAAACAAGAAACCGATAAGAGGGCGGCTTTGAATCCATCCTTTGAAGCCGTTCAGATCCAATCGTTGACCGTAGAGCTGTCGAAGTTTCAATAGGATGAGAATACCACCGACCAAGGCAGGAATCAATCCGCCGAGGTATATTCCTATTTCTTTCACCGTAAGTTCCTGGTTAAGACCTACCAAGGGCAACATGAGCAGATTTGCCAAACCCAAAAGTAGCCAAGCGTGCAAAGCATTACCTCTTTCGTTGTAGGCCCACATGACGGCCAAAACAGCCCAAACGCCACTAGTTATCGAAAAGGAAGCCCTCAAAACAGCATCATTCGAACCTGAAAAACCCAAACCCGCATACAGGATCATTCCAGCAAACCAAGCGGCTCCTCCCAACAAAAAGGCCTTAGAACCAATCCATTGACGCAGTCGGCTTCCTTGCTTCACCGGCCATAAAATTCCCCTAAAAACCACCTGATCCAAATTCCACTCCATCAAGCTCCACCAATACAGACGGTTTTGAATGCGCTCCAACCATTCAGGGCGGGAAATTTTCAAGGTACGAGGCTTGAATCGATAGAACTGATCCCGAATCAAGTAACCAACCACCGAAGGAGAAATCAACAACTGGTAGGTCCGCAACAAAGCATTAACTGCAAAATGAACCAAAGCCAGCCCCTCCAAACCCGCCGCTACTTCAACAAAAATCAAGCCAATTTGAGCCGAAGAGCTATAAGCAATTTGTCCCTTGATGGTGGATTGGACCCTCGCAATCAGAGTGGATACAAGGGCGGTCAACAAGCCAAAACCCGCAATGACCCATCGAAACCACGGAAGCATTTCCCAAAAGGTATGGGTCCTTAGCAACAAATAAACCCCGAGGTGAACCGATAAAGAACCGTAAAAGACGGCGGAGGAAGGTGTTGGCCCCTCCATGGCCCTTGGCAACCAAGACGTAAAGGGAAATTGGGCAGATTTGGCGAGAGCGGCCACCAAAACCATGATGGATACCATCGTAGCCAATCCGGCATGATGTTCAAAATACAAATCACTCCATCGGTGTTGACTCAAATCCCAAAAAGTTATATTGGCATGCCAAAAATGGTGGCTTAGCCACATGGCCAACAACAATCCAACATCACCTATGCGATAAACAGTATAGACTTTGACGGCATTGCGAACGGGTTGATAACGCAAACGATAAAAAGCTACCAGCAAAAAAGATGCCAATCCGATAAATTCCCATCCAATAAAGAGGGTTTCAAAATTGCCTGCGCATAACAAAAAAACATACCCGGCATAAAAAAACAATAAAGTGTTAAAGAATCGCTTGTACCCGGTTTCGCGATGCATATAACGTCCCGAATAAAACAAAACCAGGGCAGCAATAAACGAACCTACAACCAAGTAAACCAAGGTAATACGGTCGAAAAACAAATCGATTAAAAAGACATAATCAACATGCCTGTAAAGGACCATTTCGGGAAGGTTCACCATGGACGCTCCGGATTGCAGCCACCTTTGGGCGAAGAGCAAAATCAGGCATCCATGCATCAAAACGGTCCCAAAAGAAATCCGGCGTAACAAGCCTTCATAGCGTTCGGGAACCATAAGGCTTAAACCAAAACCCAAAAAGGGCCAAACCACCAGCGCCGTAAATAATAAATGGAGAGGTTGCATCATTGGGTCGTTAGAGGTAAGAAATCAGCTTCAAGAGAAGTGGCCAAATAAAACAGTCCGTCGGCTGGGTCATGGACTGCCAACCATACCCACCCGTTGTACACCCACTGGGCCAAGGCAGGGTTGTTGTTCAATAGTTTTTGAACAACCTGCGGATGATGCTCCACGACATAAAGCAGGCGAATCGGTTCATGTATTTCCACCATTTGGGATGGTAGCCCCGGCCTCAGGTCACCGTCTATCCCGTTGTTGACGGCGAACAGACCCACGACATTGTGAGGCAGTTTGGTTCCGGCACCCAAACGATGGGGATCGACCCTCGAAAAGTAATATTCCAGGTTAATACCACCACAAACAGGAATGGCAGCTGACAAGATTGACTGAAGGAAGACCCCGTCGGGGTCTTGGCTGTAATCGTAATTGTTAATAAAAGGCCTTTTATCCCAGTTATGACCTCGGTACAATTGGGCTGAACCAATAAGCACCAATGCATTATCGGTATGATTCCATTCAGGTCTTGGCTCGTAGAATGCATAGGCTCTTTGACGAATGGCTTCAATTTTTTTGGAGTCGGACCATTGCGGATCAATGTTATCAAAACGAGAAGTCCGTTCCAATTTGTTTAGACGCAAAGCTTTGTGAAATCCTTCCACAAAATCCAGGTGTTTGGCCCAGGTATCCGGGTCTTGAAGGCCTGCCGTGTCATAAAAAACCACCGAATCAAGGGTCGTATCGTGCAAACCTGCCACAAAGCGTGTATCATCAGGTATTCGAATCCCGTGTTCTTGCTCCAAGAGAAGTCGAACATCCGACCGATTCGCCATCATGGCCAGAATACGGGCATTCACCGAGCCTGGACGACCGCAGCAAGCCCCGCAATCGTATCCGGCATAATAAGGATTGTTTGCTGAAGAAGCTCCGTGCCCAATTACATACACCAACGGTGCATAATCATGGGTTAAACCGATGCTCTTGAGGGTTTGACTCACACGAACCCCCATTTCTTGAACAGTGAACCCTCGTTGCAACCCTTCAAAATAGTCGCCTTTGAATTCTATTTCCAACAAAGAATCGGCATCCATATGAGCCCCGGAATCAGCCATCACCGGCGATGGGGAAGGCCTGACCAGATTCAAAAGCAACCTTGCCGTTGATGAAAGGCTGAGATGACCCGCGGTTAGCATGCCCCGTAACAACGATTGGCGGTGAGATTCCATGGAATAGTCTCGGGCCGATCGTTTTTTGCGTTCAGTCTCAAAAATCACATGCCCTGGATGAATGGGAAAAGGGCAACATTTGGTCACAAATTGCCCATGCTCTGGCCTGAAATAAAAGGCAACCCCAAAGAACCCCGGCGTTCCATACGTTGAACACGATGGGATTACAAACTCCAAATGCCGCCTCAAGGAATGTTCTCGGTCGTCGATGCAAAAAAGTGCCTGAACATCAGCGGAAGCGGGCTTTTGGAGCCGACGATCCGATGAGAAATTTGCGGCTAATTTGTTCAATACCTGCCGATAATAAGTCCATTCATAGGCCTCTTGCCAACAACGAAGGATGAACCAATCGCCGGAATACTCTAAATCATTGAATAAATGGGGATAAGGTGGCGTAACATGTTTTGATAATGGATCCCAGCCCTTGGGGAACTTCTGGTCCAGGGCATCAATCTCCAGTAAACATTCGAACCAAACCCAATCATAAAAGGAAATCTTTCGCGTGTCCAAGAGCGCGCTTTCCTGAAATTCTAAGGTGGCCACCATGCCGGACCAGCCGGGATGCTCCAATTGTTGGTCCCACAAATACGCCTCAAAAAACCGGGGATCCCCCACCAAAATTCCAAGCAAATCTTCCAGGCTTGTTTGGGCATTGTGTAGTAAATGATGGGCCCTGCGCTTACCAAAAATCACGCCACCGGTTGAACGATCCAATTGACGGAGGTTCTCCAGCAATCCTGATTCAACAAAAGGAAACTTCCAAGATGAAATACCCTGATCCAAATAGGCGGCAACCATTCGAAGCAACAAAGGGTGAACGGCCTTGTTCAAGTTCATTTTGAGGACATCCTTCCAGCCTTGGCGAAAACCGCCTAATCTCCCTCGGTAGTTATAGTCCGAACGGCTGTTGAGGGCTTTTGCTAGCCATTCCTTGGTCAGATCGGTTATTGAGCCAGCTTCTGTGCCATTGTTGCTCGATTGTTGTTGATGAAGGGCCCAACGGATTCGCTCCACCAGAATATCCTCGCGAATTCGGCCGCTGGCAAACAAAGCCCGGTATTCTTCCAAGGAGAGGTAGGTAGAATAACCAAAGACCTCGGCTGCTTCGAAACAGGCCTGGTGAAAACTCCGGTCTTGAAAGCCATGCAGGGTGTTATGATGAATAAAATCTTTCAGGGACGCCTGCGATGGAAGGTAGTGCCTGATATGTTCAAGGGCGTGTTCTATTAATAAATGCATGAATTATTCACTTCGAATTAAGGTTAGGAATGAATGGAGGGTAAAGCGATTGCTTTACCATCATGGAACGTGTCCAACCCATCGTGCGCGTTCAAGCACCCGATGCGGAATCGTTCAAAATCCTGATTCTTACGAAGGAATACGCAAGGCGTGATGCCTCAAGTACAAAGCCGGCGGTACGGCTAAATTCTTTTCTCTAATGCGTGCCCACAGCCCGAGGGGAGCAAGACTCTTCCAAGTATTGAAATCTAAAACACCCGACTGAAAATAAGGCCCAGAGCTGTTTTCGTCGACTCCTTCGATGCCTGCTTCTACGATAATTTCCAATTCCCCCAAGCCGGTTTGTTGCTCGTCCATCGGGAAGGAGTGAGGTTGAGCTTGATTTAGGGAAGAGGGTACATTTGCGGAGTACCTGGCCTCCGAATTGGTAACTTGTGAATTTTCATGAAACAGGCCCCAACCACTGGGCGCCAAAAAGGCAACGGCGAGAAACCAAACCGTGAACCTTTGCCATACAGATGACTTTTTCGTCTTCAAACTCCAGCGTTGAACGCTCAAAAGTACACGAAAATGGAAGTTTCTTTCTACAACTTAAAACAAACTTCCTATTGGTCCGTTATCAGTAGTATTACTACTATCAATATCTTTACAAGCTCAGAAACGCCTGTTTGAATGCTAACTGCCGCCCCATCCTCATCCAAAAACCTTTTTGTCAAAGACCCTTTGAGCTCGGTCCTAGGCCAAAAGCTTTTGAAGGAATCGGCTCGTATGCTTGGTGAGGATGGATTTGACGCCTTTACCCTCAAAAAATTAGCCCAAAACCTACAAACGACCGAAAGCTCGGTCTACCGATACTTTGATAACAAGCACCGACTTTTGGTTTACCAGATCAATTTATACTGGGGCTGGCTGAACCAACAGGTGGATTTAAAGTGCTGCCAAGCGGGACTTAGCGGAAAAGAAGCTCTTGAGAAGTCCTTTGAAATCATGTGCTTCCCGGAGGCTCATTCATGGCCATCGGATGGAGTATCTTTTGAATGCATGCACAAAATCCTGACGCATCAATCCGTCAAAGCGTACTTCAGCGAACACGTAGACCACGAAAACCAGGACGGCGCCCACCGCGCCCTCAAATCC
>JBMOHV010000057.1:0-10529 GCA_049317645.1 Bacteroidia bacterium | reverse complement strand
TTTAATCCAAAAATCCACCATGAAAAGGAATGGGAGGGGGCAACCCCCTCCCATTTGAATTAAGGTTGAATTTGGAGCGGTAACTGCGCTCGAAGGATTTGGTTGGCACCAAGGGCATCAGGTACAAAAACCACTTCAACACGGTAGAGACCCTGGGCGAGGCCCTCCAAAGGAAGATCAAAATCTTGTGCTCCAGGGGTTGACCAAGAGCGGTTGGTCTTAGCGACCAAACGACCGCTGCAATCCCAGATTTGAATGAGGGTGTTGCCGGTGGCAGGTAAGCGCAGACTCATCCTTCCCGTTCCTTGGCTGGGATTGGGGTAGATCTTGCATTCAAAGTCCAAATTTGGCTTCAAGGAAGGCATCCGAATGGAGGTTAGGTCGTAGACTTCGGCCAAGGGTGATGCGCCTTCACTCAAGGGCTCTACCGCCAAGTCCAAGGCTGATAATCCGTCAAGTGGAAGATCGAGCAAATCCATTTCAAGGAGGGCCTCCCCGGCTTTGCGGTGATTTTCCTCCAAGCTGAACCACGAGATGCGCAATTCACGTCCATTTTGATGGTAATCAAAGGAGCCGTCGTTCATCCTTGAGCGCACGGTCTTCACCTTAACGCCTTCGGGCATCGTCACCACCACGGCCAGAGCGCCTAGGGTTACGTCTCGGTCCGCTGACCAAACCCAACGGTTGGTGCTTGAGTTCTGTACCATGGCCTGAGTTCCATGAGCAACCAGGGCCAATTTGGGTTCTTGGCGGAAGGCTGTGCTGGGATTGTAAGAGCCATTGACATCCCCGTAGCAAATGGCGAGGAGATTCCTTGTGATGGTTCCGGAACTAAAGGTGAGAGGGAGGTTTTCAATGGCCCAATTGCCAACCGTAAAGGATGTTACGGATCCTGAGAATCGACGGGATGTCGTGAGAGCGTCCAACGAATTCACCGTGTTCGATCCGTTGACATCGGCGGCCTTCACACGAAGGCCCGCCAGGGGTGCTGCCCCCGTAAAGCTGCGGGAAATCCCCAAGGCATCCACGGAATTCACACCGCCCCATGGCTTGCCGGTGGTACCGGTGAGCGTGTAGGATCCAGGAGCGACCGGCAGCAAATGGTAAGCGCCTGTTGCATCGGTTGGAGCAGTCATGACAACCACATTCTGGGGGTCTTTGAGCTGAACGATGCTGTTGGTCATGATCGTTTGGGAGGTATTGTTGTAGCGGAACAAGCCCGTTATTTCATTGAGTGTACCGCTGAAAACGGTCACAGCATCCGTTGATGGACAAAGGCTATCAACCAAAGTGGCCACATAGGAGGTGGTAAGGGCAGGGGCAACCCGAAGCGTTGTCCCCGTACCCAGAACAGTCGAAGAGCCTTGTTCCGTCCATTGCACAACTGCTCGATTCCGTACAGAGACGGCACCGCAGAATTGCCGTGGATGGTTGACAGGTGACGGAGCTGTTCCGCCGTAACCAACGTTGGTGCCTGTGTAAATCACGATGGCATTGTTCGCAAACGTGTCAACCGCTCCGGATGCCCAGGTTTTGTAGGCTGTACTACCACCTGTTGCCTGCAAGAAAAATCCATACGTTGAGCCTGCAGGAATATTGAAGCCTGCGGGCAGAGGTATCGCCGTATTGGCCAACGCATTGGTAAAGCTGGAATTCCCAACCGTGGTCGCATAGGCTGAATGAACCTGGGTCCAACCGCCGGTTGTCGAAATGTTGGGACTGCCGTTGATCGCCGAAGGGATATACCACAAGCTGACAGTGCAAGGATTCCCCAGGGTACCGTAGATATTGGTGTAGATTGTGTCAAGGTAAGCGGTTTGAAGTGCGCGAACATTGAACGATACACCACCCGATCCGTTGTTTGCACCTGTTGCAGCGGGCAAAACGGAACTCGAAGCAAATCCAAAAATACTTGCGTTCAAAGTTGCGGTATCCCCCGGTGTGATGGTCGTGTCCTGACCTGCGAAAACACCGATAAATTCCTTGTCCACATCCAGCGTGTCGTTGAAGCGGAAAAAATCGGAAGGATTGCTTACAGACACTTCAAAGGAAGCTAAACGGCCCGGAAATAGGTTGAGGTTTCCAACCAACAAAGTGTCTTTCTGGCCCGGGGCGAGGGTGTTGGTTGTTGTGGCGGTAATAGTGGCATTGGTTGGACCGCTGACCCTAACCCTGCCTGTATAGCCCGACATAGGCAAGAGACCGGTATTGGCCACCACCATTCGTACGGGTAGGCTGGCGTTGGTGCATTGGCCACTGAACGGGGCAATTAAATCGACCGCCGAGAGATCGAAATCCCTTTTGGTGGTAAATCCGATGGTCGACCAAGTACCGGGACCACTGCTGCAACCGGCCTCGCGAACATAAATCTGGTAAGCTGTGTTGGGGAGCAGGCCGCTAAGAACGGCGTTGGATTGCGTTAGGGTGAGGCTGGTACCGCTGCCCTGCGCAAAACCGGCCAGTCCGTATTCAATGTCCCATTGGGACGCTGCCGATGCCCAAAGCACGCGGGCGCTGTAAGCCTGAATATTGTCCGATCTTAAATTTAGAATACCAAAACAACCGTTCACCGTGAATTCGTAAGCACCTGGATCAGGAGTCAAAGACCTGACCTGACCGCCAAAATCCAATGGAACCAAGTTCCCGAGGTTTTCTCCGATATTGTTCAAAGGCCAGTTGGTTGGCACCAAGGGTAAGGTGGTCGTGGATGCAAACATTGGATCGGCATCGCTTGAATTCATATCAAACAGGCCACCCGATGCATTTCTCCAAGCGACCAATGTTGCTTGGGCAGTCACGTTGAATCCAATTCCGTTGGATCCGGATGTTGAGCCCATGTGCAGGGCATTGTTATCCGAAATCATGCCGGATGTTCCTATGTAGTAAACGCAATATTTCGTGCCAGTACCGCCCCTCGTGATCGAAACAAGATTGTTCTTGAAATGATTGTTATTCCCCGTGCCCAAGAAGTAAGCGCCATAAACCAAGCCCGATGTACTAGCCGCTTGGTCAAATAGGAGCGTATTGTGGTACCAATGCGTATTGGAAGACGAGGTATGGTACAGGCCGTAAATAGAGCCAGTTCCGTTGTTCATTTGATGAACAAGGTTGTTAAAAATCAAATTGGGTTGATTGGCTGGCGAAGGAGAATTTGAGATATAAATCCCGTACACGGTTGATGTTCCCAGTGGGTTGCTCCCAAATCCGTTATGAATTCGGTTGGCAGATATTTCGCCTCTCAGGAAATAGAGGTTATAAATTCCGTAGAAAGTCGATAAGGTTCTGCGATAGGGTCGACTTATATCATTGTTACGAATCAGGGCGCCGTCCTGGTAATAGCTATAGATACCGTAAAGGTAAAAATCCGAGAACACATTATTCTTAACCGTATTGCCAACACTGTAAGTGCCTGCATCCCCGTATAATCTTAAACCATAATAGCCTCCTTGTATCAAGTTGGAGTCTATCAGAAGCCCCTTGCTTAAGGAGGCTGATGATGTAGAATTTAGGGAGCCACTGGTTATGATACCATTGACTGTGGAAGATGTCGAAGTGGTATCTGCTAAAATGGTATTCGCTATCAATCCACAAGAGTCGGAATTCGCGAAGATGACACCTGAAGCAGTCCCCAGGGTTTTGATGACAAAATTTCGGGCGATAATGTGTTTGGTGTTGCGGAAACCGAGGACGGCAAGACTGGCTTGGCTGTTTGCTGCTGTCACCGTATCACCCATTCCATCCAATATCAATGGCTGGTTTGCGCTGATTCCAGGAATCGCAGGAACAATGATTTGCTCATTCAGCGAGTTGTTGTCAGCATTCAATTGGATTGTGATAGGACCAGAAACGCCACCGCAGCTAAGAATTTCGAAGAGGTTTGCAAAGCTGCTAAAATCATTGCCCGTAGATTGCCCAACCGTATACGTGCCACCGGCCAAAGGTTGGCAAAGCAAGGCTCTGGCTGTATCGTTGCCGGGATTCGCATCGCTTATGCCGTTGGGTAGATCTGACCAAACCGTGAGCATGAGGCTGCCGCTTGCTGGGGTGGTCAGGCTCTGGGTAAATGTTAAATCCAGGCTATCACCACTAAGCAGACTCATGGGGAAAACCTGCACCACCTCGGGTTGGTTGCCCAATTGATAGTGTAGGCGTACCGATGTCAAAGGGTTCAGAGATGCGTTGAGGATGCGTGCCGTAACCGGGTAGAGGGTCGAAGGTTGAACAATCGCGGGTGGGTTTAGAATGGTTTCGACATAGACGTCTGCCGCTCCCAGTTGGATTTCGTAGGCGCCCATGTCTGGATTGACGTCGCGAATATTTCCAGCGATATCGTTGGTAACAAAGCTGGGAGTACCGGCATTGCGAGCAGGAGAAAGACCGAAAGGCGTTAGGTTATTAACGCCGTTGAAGAGTGGATCCGCGTTGAGGGAATTAAGGTCTTCGGCAAAGGTGGTTTGCCATGCCGACAACGTGTAATTTGTTGCGGATACCCGGACCATAGGGGATGTTCCTTGACCTTCAAAATGCAATAGATTGTAGTTGGACACCGTTGAATCAATGAGCCAGTTTCCGGAGAAATAATACAGACCCGTTGCGGAAAAAGTGCCACCAGCGCGGACCAATCGGAAGATGTTATTCTGCATAATGAGGCGACTCATGGATGGTGCTGTTGCCGAGCCGCCCAAGAAATAGAGCAGTCCATTGGCTGTGGTCGAGGTGCTGTTGACCCTTGCTTCAAAACTATTGTGGTGCATCTCCAGGTAATCCAATCCATCGGTAGCGCTGGTGCTGAAATAGAAGGCCCGAGGTGTTGTGGCAGAAAAATTACAGGATACCACATTGTTGATTAGCTGATTAGGCATAGATGCCGATCCGGTGACATTGCTCAAATAGTATCCATAAAAATTCATGTTACCATACAATTCGTTTTCGCGAAAAACGATGCCCATGGAAGAAGCAATGTAATACCCGTAGTAGGTAGTGCCCGCGCCCGTTATCTTGTTAGCGACCGCCTGTATATTTTGACAGCGGTTGAGATAAATTCCGTAGTAGTATAGATTGGTCATTTGGTTCCCGGCTATCTGGTAATCCGATGAAAAGCCTGGACTAGTAGCAGAAACATAAATACCATAATATGCGTCTGATATTTGGTTTCCAATCAAATTCACTTGGTTAGAACCAGAAATATAGATGGCTCTGTTCAGAGAGCTTGTGCTTAGGGGGTCACCCTTGAGAATGCAATTGCTTACGGTGATATTGGTACCGCCGGTCATGTCAATACATGAAGTAGCAACTGCACCTGTTGCTGGTAGGGCGGGATTTGAAATGGTGATGCCGTAGAAAGTCACATTGGATGCGCCGTTTAAGGCGAATGTATTTCCATTTCCCGTGTTGGTGAGAACGACATCGGAGGCGACTCCGCTTTGGGAGGTGATGGTGATGCCGTGGGTAGAACCGGTATAGAGGCCCAATGTGCGATTACCAGGGTATGTGCCTGGGGCTATGGACAATGTGACCGGACCATAAATGCCGCAAGAATTAATGATTGCCAAAGCAGCATCGGGTGTTGGGAAGGCTGCTCCTGTGACATTTCCAACCACATAGGTTCCTGATAGACCGACACAATAAACGGTCGTTAGGGTATCGTTGGACGGATTTCCATCGTTCCCTCCGTTGGGGGCCGAAGTCCAAACGCGCAGCGTCACGGTACCCGAAGTAGGGGCGGTTAGACCGAGACCGCTGAAGTTGATCAGAGCCGAATCCCCCGGAGCTACCGAGTTGGCTGTATTGAAAGGAATCGTCACCGCGGGTCCGTTATCAATGCTGTAACCGAGCACGGCGGAGCTAATGGGAGATCCACCTGTATTGAGGAATCGGAAGGAAATGGGATAGTTTTGGCTGGGTATCAGCAGGCGCTGGGCCGGACTTACCATGGTTTGAGCGGCTATATCCGATGCGGCAATGACGATTTCAAAAGCCCCGATATCAGGCGTCGCATCTCGGGGGGTTCCGTTAAAGTCCGTGCTGATCCAAGGCAGAACGAGGCCGGCATTTCGAACGGGTGATGTACTGATGGGCATCAGGTTCGTAGATGAGGAATACAAGGGGTCCGCATTAATGGAATTGAGATCCTTGGCAGTGTTGGTTTGCCAAGTGGCCAAATTGAGGCTGTTGGTTACGGTGCTGCTCACCCATTGCTTGAAGAGGCTGCTTGTTAATTGGTTTAAAAAGAAATATAGGTTGTTATTGGCCATGGTATTGGCCACTACATTGTGTCCCAAGTAATACATGACGGCCGTTCCCGTTCCTGTTCCAGAGTTTCGAATCAGTTCAACGGAGTTGTTTGAAAAACCAAAATAGGCTAAGGTGTTGGTGACAGTGGTGGAAGTGCTGCCGCTGAGGGTAACAACGCCTGCGTTGGTGGCCGAGGTAAGGGCACTGCGCACTTCAAAACTGTTATGGGCAACTTCCAGGGCGTCCAGTCCATCGGTGGCTGATAGGGCCACGAAAAGCGCTCTGGGGGCTGTCGTATTCGTAAAGTCTATCGACAATACGTTATTGTAAAGGCGGTTAGGGCGGTTATTGATGGTATCCATCTGGCAATTACTCAGATAGATTCCGTAGGCTCCAAAGGTCCCCGCGATCTGATTGCCAGAGACATCGAGTCCTTTGCAATTATCGAGGCGAAGGGCGTAGTTGCTGGTTGTACTGCCGGTTCCGGTTCGGGCACTGTTGATGCGGTTGCCTTTGAATTCAATGCCACCCATGCGCAGGAAATACGCCCCGTAGAAATATTGGTTGTTAAAGGTGTTGTTTAAAAATCGATTGTTCTGGGCATAATTTGGGGATGTTGCGCCGGTATGGTACAGGCCGTAATAACCTTCCCGAATGGTGCAATTTTGAACCAAGAGGTTATTGGAATTGACGACACTAATGTTACGGTTAAAGGTGCTGGTAGCCAAAGAGTCGGCTACGAACGAGCAATTTTCGATCGTAATGCCACTACCGCCATCAATATTCAGTGCAGATATTTGGGCAGAGGGGGCGGTTGATGGGTATTGCAAACGAACGGAGAGGTTGCGTATTGTGACGTTTTGGGAATTGTTAAGAAACAAAACGTGGCCAACGGTGCTTCCGTTGGTCAAAAGAGCATCATCCCTGTTCCCTGTCGATGATTGGATGGTAAGTCCATGGATAGAGCCGTTGTAGGATGGCACAACGGATGTTCCGCTATGAACGCCCGGCAACAAATTCAAGGTAACAGGCCCTGCCATACCGCAAGTTGTTAGTTGAGTGATAGCCGCGGAAATAGAGGCAAAATCACCGTTACTTCCAACGGTGTAATTCCCGGAAAGTCCAACGCAGGCCGATGCGGTTGCCGTGTCGTTACCTGGGTTCAAATCGCTACCCATACCGTTGGTATTGCTAATCCAAGCCGTCATTTGAGTCGTATTACTGCCGGATGTTGGGCTGAATGGGGTTGCAAAAGTGTAAAGAAGCGTATCGGTGGGGGCCAGGGGTGGTGAAAAAGTATGGCTTACCGTTACTGGAGTTCCCTGTCCAATTTGATACGATAATTGGGCACTCACTAAAGAGTCAGAACCTGAATTTTGGATTCGAACTGTGAGTTGATTGTTGCCTTGAACCAAGCTTGTAGGTGCTGTAATGGCCTGAACACGAGCATCCCGACCCCCGCCGGTATAAAGAGCAATAATTTCCTGGTTTGTTAAGGTTCGGCTCCAAATGCCAATATCATCTATTTTGCCTTTGAAATAGGTCCCTGTTCCGCCGATGCCCCTCCCAACAAACAAAGGTTGCACAACGGCGACAGCAGCGGTGTAGGTGTATGTAGCGGTTCCCGCTAGCTGACCGTTTTTGAAAATTTGCATCGCCTTGGTGGATCCATCGTAGGTGCACACGTAGTGATCCCATGCGCCCAGTGTTAGTGGTGCACTGGCCCAAATCCAGGCGGAACCCTGTTGGTTGGTTCCAAATTGTACTTGACTAGAACCCCCAATTAAGGTAACAAAATTATTGGTGGTGGAATTTCCGTGCATAAAGGACAGGCCAACGAGTGAATCTTTCTTTATCCACATTGAATAGGTGAAACTATTCGACTGAGACATTGTAAAAGTTGGAGTATCAACCAGATAATCGTCAACTCCATCGAAAGCGTATGCTGAATTGGGGGTATTGGTTCGATCGCTCGACAAGGAAATTCCGCCGTAGGGGGTTAGGTGATTGTTACCGGTGGTCGCATCGGTAGGGCTGCCGTTAAATGGGTAGTAGGCCGTTAAGCCGTTGGTGGGAACAAAGGATGGGATGCCTGAACTCACATAAACTCGAACGGTCCAGGTATTGTTCGTAATTGAATTGGTAGAACTTGCGCAAGAGCTGAAAGAAAGTGGGTCAGCCGACCCGGCATGCAATTCGAGGGTCAAAGGGCCGGTGACCACTCCATTGGCGATTGAAACCGTCCTTGCGTAGGAATTGGTGGTTCCAACAGCTGCCCCTCCGGGGCTTGTTAGCTGTGTTTCATCAACACCGCGCGTTGGGCAGCGCAAGTAGGATCGTTGCAGGCTTGGGTTGCCAAAACCGACCATACTTGTAAAGAAATCGTAGGAGACTCGAACGGAATCCACCCGCATTCCCAGCGGAATATTGTTGAATGTCAGAATCCCTGGGCAGGTGGTGGGGGTTGCCGTGGTGTAATTGGCTGGCCCTCCAATATCGCCTTGGCTGTAGGTTTGGGTGTAAAATTGCTGCGCATTGGAGACCTTGGAAAACCCAAGGAGACCCCCAAAAGCCACCCAAATCAAGATAAATGGTCGTAGATAATTCTTCATGCGATGTTTTTTAGTCCTCCCAAGATAGTAACTATTTTCATCTCAAAAAAAAACGCACCGCTTTTGTGCCTAACTTACCCCATGTGTGGAAATTTCGTGTATATCTAAGGCCCCTGGCCTTTGTTCTCGTGCTGTCTCTTGAAGGTGTCTCACGGGTCGAAGCCCAAACGACCTCGCTCACCTTCAGCCACGGGGGGATGAACCGAACGGCCCAGGTTTATGTGCCGCCCGGGTCCCAGCCTTCCGACTCCTTGCCCCTGGTGCTGGTTCTCCACGGGTTTACGCAGAGTGGAACCACCATGTTAAACAGCGCAGGATTCAATGCCTTGGCCCAGCAATACCGGGCGGTTATTGCCTATCCCAACGGGGTCAATGCGGGTTGGAACAACCAGAGTGGAATGCCCGGGGCCTCCACCGCGGATGATGTGGGCTACCTTTTGACCTTGGCCGATAGCATCCGTGCTCGATGGGGCACCCGTTACCACCGCCTTTTTAGCTGTGGTTTCTCGGCCGGTGGTTTTATGTCGTACCGATTGGCCTGTGAACGCCCCGATCGCTTTGAAGCGGTGGCTTCGGTGGCCGGAACCATGAGCACGAGCGCCTTTGCGGCCTGCCAAGGCCCGCCATCACCGCCCTCGTACCAGGTTCGTCTAATGCACATCCACGGAACGGCGGATGGGGTGGTTGGTTATGCGGGGGGCAATGGCAATGTCTCTGCTGAGCAATGCGTGCAGTCTTGGGTCAGTCGGGCCCAGTGCCCCAGCCAGCCTTTGGTCCAAAACCTACCGAACGTCAATACCTCCGACGGTTCCACGGTGGAAGAGTTTCGTTATGCGCCTTGTGCACCGTTGGGCCCCGTGGGGACATCCGGTGCAGGCCGCCCAGGGCAGGTGTTTTTTTTGAAGGTAACGGGGGGTGGGCATACATGGCCTGGCAATACTGCGCCTTTGTTTGGATTGGGGAATGTGAACAGGGATTTTCAAGCCACCGCTCGGATCATGGATTTTTTCCTGGGGACTGGTGCAACGGCAACCAACCCTGAGCCGCCGAATCTTCCCCAAAAGAACCCAACCTGGGTCGAGGTTTTGGCTGGATTGGCCGAATCCAAGGACCCATGGGAGGGACTTTGGGATTCGTGGGGCCGCAAATACCCGGTGAACAGGTTCGGTCCCCTGGACCCCGTCGCAGGACCCTGGCTGACCCGGTTTCAGGGCCAAACCAAACAATGGATTATTCTGCCCAAATGAAATATGTTTTCCTAGGCCTCTTGGCTGGTTTGTTCAGCCAAAGCCTTGCTCAAAGCCCCGTCTTTCATGCGCCGCCCGCCTGGTCCAAAGGGGTGGTTTGGTACCAGATTTTCCCGGACCGTTTCTGGAACGGGGATACGCTCAACGATCCTCCTTTGGGGGCCCAGCAGGATGCATGGCCTCACGATACCCTCCGTCCGTGGAAGTTGCATCCTTGGACTTCGGATTGGTACAAATTACAGCCTTGGGAAAAATTCAGCGACCAGGACCTATGGTATAACATCACCCGTAGGCGTTACGGGGGCGATTTAGCGGGCATTTTGCAACGATTGGATTACCTTCAGGATTTAGGAATTCAAGCCATTTATTTGAATCCTATTTTTTATGCCCCCTCTCATCATCGTTACGATGCCTATGTTCTGCACCATGTGGATCC
>JBMOHV010000056.1:0-10644 GCA_049317645.1 Bacteroidia bacterium | reverse complement strand
TGGTGGCGTTACCCAACATGACAATACCACCCCAGTCACCGTAAGTGCGCTGACCTACCGGCTGATTCGAAGTGAATACAATAGGCTCGGTCGCCGTACCGTTCGCAAAAATCTTACCCGTCTTGGAAACAATCAAGGTGGCTTTGGAGGCCTTATCACCCTTGATAATCGTGCCAGGCTCGATGGTCAACGTCGCACCGTCCTTGATGTAGCGGTAGCCGTTTAACACGTAAATGTTGTTGCGGGTCCAGGTCGTATTGGTCGTGATATCGGCCGTTACCTGGATCACGCTTTGGGCCTGCATTAGGGAGGGAAACAAGGTTCCCATCATCAGCAGAAGCAAAAGGGTGATGAAGTTTTTCATGGGTTTTTGGATTTTGCTCAAAATTCCTACGGCGGCTTTAAGCCAACTTTACAGCCACGTTAAGAAAACGTTAAGGAAGGATTTAGAATCGGTAACTAAAACCGAGGCTAACCGTTCTGCCTGGCTGATTGCGGAGGATAATCGCGTCTTTGTTAGCCTTGTATTCGATTAAAGGTTTTTGAATACCCACACCAGCCCCGTCTTGAATAAGTTCCCGATCCAACCTTCCGTTGCTGTTCTGATCCAAATAAATATACCGGGGGAGGTTGATCAAATCCGAAATGGAGAGCGTCATGCTGGCCTTGCCCCAATTTTTGCTCACTTGCAAATCAATTAACGGCCTGGAATTTTCGTAATAATCAGGCAAGTTCACGTCCGGTGCGCCTACAAAGGCAATCCGGCGTCCAATCTGGTTGTAAAGCAAGTTGCATTGTAAGCCATTGTCCGGATTGTTGTATTGCAGAGCTACGTTAAAAATGAAAGGCGATTGACCCTGCATGGGACGTAAATATTTACCGCGTGTCGTGTCGGCATAGGGAATCACGATTTCGGAACGAATGAGGGCCAAATTGGAGCTAATCGCCACATCTTTCCAAAATCCTCCCAGGCCCCAGATCGCAAGTTTCTCCAGATTTCGACGAACCACCAATTCCAGCCCGAAGGTGTTGGCATTGGGAGAATTGAGCCAAGACAAACCCCTCTGCAAACCGGAACCCATGGCCGCTGGGAAATACTGTTCAATCGGGTTCTGAAATAGCTTATAGAAAACACCTGCCGAAAACATCTGTCCCATGCGCGCAAAAAATTCATACCGAAGGTCAACATTGTAAATCGTGGCTTGTTTCAGGGTATCATTCCCTGCCACCGTGGCAAACAAATCAAAGTCATAGAATGCAAACGGGGCTATTTCTCGGAATTCAGGACGGGAGAGGGTACGAGAAAATGCAAAACGCAGGTTGGATTCCTCGGTCAAAGAATAAACCATGTTGAGCGACGGCAAAAACGCAGGGAATTTATTGGTGATGGTGTCTTCGACTTCGGCTTCTTGAGCAAAAATCAGTTGCTGATTAAACCCTTCAAAACGGAATCCCCAAATTGCTTTCATTTTGGAGCTCAAGCGATTGGTCATCATAAGATACGCCGCGTTCACCGAGGATTTGGCACGGTAGCGATCCCCTGGATTGGTGATTTCATCCATCCACAAACCGCCTTCACGCATGTTCCACGGGCCAAACAAAGAATCCAAACCCATCATGGAAATGCGGGTATCAAAGACACCGGGGGCCTGAGCATACCCCAGCGGGCGGGCTACAAATTCCCGGTCTTTGCGCTGGTAATAAAAACCAGCTTTGACTTCGTTTTTGTGACCATTCAGTAGGTATGGATGGGCAACATTGAACATAAAATTTGTAACCGATTCTCCCATGGTCGCAAAAAAGCGATAACCATCGGTTGGATTGGCACTGCTGTTCGGGTTAAATCTCCAGTCAATCCGCATGCTATCGGTTCCTGGATTCACCTCGGTACCAAAGTAACGAACCCGGCGAAAATCCGGCTGATCTCGGTCCATTTGGGAGTAAGACCCCGTCCAATCAATTCGAAGAGTGTTGTTACGAAGGCTGTGTTCGCCCCCGACCTGGGTGGTTGCAAGGCGGTTACTGGTAAATTCCGATTGATAACGCCGGACATTTTCAAACTCTCCGTTTTCGGTACGATACCCGCGTCCGTTACTGTAAATATTGTCCGATGTGATGTTATAGGCGTTTTTCCAATAGAGACGGTTCGAAGAGCCAAGTCTGATAGAAAAATTAGCAAGCGCTCCCCAGCTGATTTCGTTGGCATAGATTGTATCGTTGTAGGTGGACAACAACGCATTGACTGCGTTGGAGTCGCCTGGAAAACCATTGGTAACCCCAGACCAACCGTTCACCTGCTGAAAATTCAAACGCTGAGACTTGGAATAATTAATCCCGCCAATAAATCCCAATTCATTGTTTCCCACCGTGCGCCTTAATCCCCCGGACATTTGCATACTTCCATACGGCATGGCGGTAAATTCATTGGCGGCGTAGACATTGGAAAATTGCTTGGACAAATTAAAGCGCTGCTCACGCGTTGTCTGGTTAATCAAATCTGCCCTGTTGATTGGCCAATCGTTGGGTAATTGACGGGTTCCTAGTCCCTTGCCGTTATCGAACCCCAACCAATCGGTCTGAGAGCCTTCCACCTTACGAAAGGTCTGAAAAGTAGCCTGCGAATTGTACCCCCCAGAAACCGATATGTTAATGAAATTGCTGTCCGGCACGTCCTTGGTATTCATACGAATAATACCGCCCGCAAATTCACCGGGAAGGTCCGGCTGTGCCGTCTTGATGATGATCAAATTATCCAGCATGCCTGCCGGAAAAATATCAAAGGAGAAAACCTTCTTGTCTGGCTCGGAGCCGGGGAGCATGGCGCCGTTCACCAGGGCCAAATTGTATCGCTCGTTGAGACCACGAACAATGGCGTATTTTCCATCCTGAATGGTAGTACCGCTGGAGCGCTTGAGGACGTCGGCGGTGTTGCGGTCCGGGGATTTTTTAATTTGATCCGAGGAGGTGCCGTCCATCAGAGAGGCGCTGTTCTTTTGCATCAATTGAATCGCCGAAACGGTGGTTTTGAGGGCCTCCGCCTCGACTTTAACCTCTGAAAGAGCCGTTGATGATGGAACCAGGTACAAGTCCATGCGTTCGGTTTTTCCGGCCACGGCCGTAACGCCCGTGACTTCCAAAGGATTGTAGCCTAAGTATTGAACCACCAGGGTCACCTTGCCGGGGTTGACCCCGCTGATCAGGTATTTACCGTCCAAGTCGGTGGATGAGCCGTTGGTCGTCCCTTTGACCAATACCGCGGCCCCAATCAGGGTTTCGTTGGTGGATTTATCGCGAACAATACCCGTTAAACTGGCCGTTTGGGCCCACAATGCATGCGGCAAACAGGACAGCAATGCAAAAGTACAGGCCAAGGCCCAACGACGAAGGCCGGATTCGACTCCAATCGTTCCAAAAAATCGCAGCATAGTGGGGGGAGTTTTTAGTGTGATCAATTCTATTTCAGGTTTTTAAGAAATTTCCTGTGTCTTTTTGAATTTGACACAAAGCAAAAGGTAAAAGAAGAAGCCTATGTTAACGAATCGTTAACCCTTGATGTCTGCCCTTGACAAGCCCCTCGGCCTCTTTGTGGGCCAATTCCTCTCTTTTCTGGTGATGCAGTCTTCGGTTATTCTGCAGACAGGGGTATTTTTAGACCCGGATAGCGATACCCCTCCACCCCCGATTAATAACATTCACCTCCGATTAATAACACCGACGATATGCACGAATCCATTCAATTTTGGTTAGACGAAGGACAAGAGTCCATGGACAAGGCCATACAGCACCTCCAATTTGAACTTTCCAAGCTGAGGGCTGGCAAAGCCAGTCCTTCGATGTTGGAAGACGTACGTGTTGACTACTACGGGACTCCCACCCCCTTGCATCAGCTGGCCAACGTCAACACCCCCGATGCAAGGACCCTCTCGGTGCAACCTTGGGAAAAATCGGTTCTTGCTGCCATCGAAAGGGCCATTATCAACTCCAACTTGGGCCTCAACCCTTCCAACGACGGTCACCTGATTCGCATCAATATCCCGCCTTTGACCGAGGAACGACGCAAGGAATTGGTTAAGCGGGCCAAATCCGAAGGAGAAAACGCCAAAGTCAGCATCCGTTCGGCTCGCCGCGATGTGAACGAAGAATGCAAAAAACTTCAAAAAGAAGGTTTGCCCGAGGATATGATCAAAGACGCCGAGGCCAAAGTCCAGCAGATAACCGACAAAATGATTGCCAAAGTGGACGAAGTCCTCGCCGGCAAGGAAAAAGAAATCATGACGGTCTAACGACCGCGTTTCGTTTCTTTTACAACCGCCCCCCCTGGGATCCGAAGACCCCGCTCTTGTTCCCCCTAAGGGAAGTTTTTGGCCTCAGTGCTAGGTAAAGGGTGTCTCGAAGGCGAGGTGGAAACCCATTGAACACAGGAACCAACCAACGATACCAAGAATCCAAGGCGCTCATGGCCAAGAGCACCGCATCCGATTCGCGGTACCAACGTCCACTCTGTTCATCGTATAACAAAACAGAGTCCGGCGCATCCCACCAAAGGGGAGGAAGACCTTGACCAATCCATTCATCCCTCAGCTCCGGCAATGGGCGGAAGACAAAAACAGCGCGGCTGCTTTGATGACGACTCATCCATCGAACAACCCGGTTGCAAAGTGGACAGGGTCCTGCATAATACAGGATGTAACGAAGGGAACCGTCGCCGGATTCTACCGCCACGGGAAGGTCCATTTTCGGTAATACGATCGTCCTTGGGCATCGGTGATGCTCCCAATCCAAACACCTGGGCCGGCCAAAGAAATGTTTTGATGAACAGAAGACTGCCCATTAGCAGCTTGCCCTGAACAGAGCAGCTTGCCCTGCAGATCCCGCAAAGCATAATGAAAGCCCCCCCGGGCTGGTCCTTTAACCGTAAGGGACTGATCAAGAACATTGTAATGCCATCCCGATTGGTCAGCCCACTCCGGAAGTACAGGCTCTTGGCCAGCCACCAAGGCACAAGACAAGGAATCGTGCGTCCAATGTCCGGCTGTATCAATCACCAGGTTGGTGTCCAGAGGCGAAGCGCCTTGGGTGGTGAAATTGAAATAAACCAACATCATTTCGTCGCCAGTTCCTTCACCCAATGTTACATTTTGGGGAGGTACGTTTGGATTGTTGGAATTGGCTGTGGTGTTATCGTAGGTAGCAACCGCTACGCCCCTGGTACCAGGGGGCAGGTAAATCGGTCGCTGAAAGCGATAATACATCTGCCAATGAAAATCCCATTCGGGAATGTTGGCTAAATGGACCGTATCTCCGCCCGGTTTGATGGCATAAACCAACATGGATTTACCAATCAAATGCATATGCGGTAAGACGCCCAAAAGAGTAACCCCTACCGGCAAGGTATACTCCGCGCGAAAGGTCCGCATGGTATTGGCGGGAATGCTGAGGGGTCCGTTGACCAAAGCGGGCCCGTGGTTCAAAATAGGCAGGGTCAACATGTTACGAAGGCCTGAAGATGGTCCGTACTTGATACGGACGGAGGTGCTATCGGTCTGACCATTAATTCCCCCGGGGTAATGGACCTGGATGCAGAGGTAGCTATTGGGCAAAACAGACTCCCCAAAACCGGCCGGATAAATCAAAGAACCCTGACCTGGCACATAACCGGTGATCATTTTGGAAGAGTTGGAGCCTGTTCCCCCAAAGGCCGTGTAACCAGGAAGTGGGTCCGCCAAATCCCTTTGTATGGGTATCCCCGATGTATCCTGAAAAACCAACACATGATGCACGATTTCACGGTTGCCCGGAACGACCTCAATGCCAGTAATGTTACGCGATGTGTTGTTGCCCATGGGCAAAACGAAAACCCGGTACAAATCCGCGGTCGTATTCACCGTATAGTTCGGAATTCGATAAACCGTATCGGGGTAAGGGATCTGAAAAGCGCTGCTGTAAACCGGTGGGGTGGGTGTCAGAGCGGGGTTTCCCAGGGGAGCAAAATTGTTGACCCAATCCACAATTTCATTGATTTCATGGTCCGCCAGGGTATTGGCATGGGCGTATCGCCTGTTGACCTGCAAAGCCGGAAAAGGGGGCATGGAACGGGCTTGCACCGACGCTGCAATCGAAAAACGATTCGCATAAACTTCGTTGTAAGTGGTCAAAGGGAAGGGGCCTATTCCCTGGTTGTTATGGCAGGGAGTACAATGCGAATACACAATACAAGCTACCCCGTCTGTCCAGGTCGCGCTGTGCAGGGTCTGTGCGCTACACCAAAAAGGGGTCGCAAACAAAACAAAAAGCGAAATTAATAATTTGATTTTCATTGTATTACAATAATTAAAGCCGGAGTGGTTCGGTCATGAGCAGGCATCCCTCGGTATAGGATATCCGTACCCGACCGTTTTGAAGGACTTGGTTGCTGATGCCAATGCGTTGCCCGGCATGCAAATCTTCGCCCTTCAATGAAAAAAGCAGATTCTCGGTTTCAACCGAAAAAGCCGTCGGAAAAGGCATGAGGGATAGTCGTTCCCCTTGGCCGTAACATTTACTAAATTCCTTGGGGACGCGAAAAGTCCGCGATTCCTCTTCGAGCATCCCCACCGACATACCTTCCGGTGCGGTTGCCAGGGCATGGAGATGCCCGAAAAAATGATCGGGGCCCGGTCCGTTTCCCCAAAGGACCTGGGCGGATCGCTGACCCCTGTCCCACAACCATTGAAGGGCTTTTTGGAGATCGGTGGTCTCCTGATCGGGGGCATAGACCCATTGAACCCCGTCTTGGGCTCCCTCCACATGCTGTCGAACGGCTTCCAGGGCCGCGGGATCCCCGGACTTCAAAGACGGTCCCCAAAGCCCGCCGCCAACGCTGTCCATATCCCCCAAAACCACGTCCACTTTGACCCCCAAGGCCATTAAGCGATCAAAGGCCCCGTCCAGGGCCACCACCAAGGGGCTCCATTCCAACAACTGGCCCAATAATTCGGGGCTGCAGGCCCGGCCGTTGGCCACCACCAACGCGGCCTCTTGGTCATCGCGAACGACCACATGATGGCTCATGGCTTCAAAACGGGGGTTGGACTGGGCATGGGCCTGCGATTGAATGAGAAGGTTGGAACCTACGAGATGGTCTAAAGTTTAGTCGAACCGCGGTTATTTGGGTCAAGGAAAGGGGCCCTTGAAACAAAAGAGGCCTCTGCAAGTTAATAAATTATCTTTGAGCCTGTTTTATGACCAAGCACAACACGCCGGTAACCGGCTTTTCGAAACTCTCCAAGGAAGCCAAAATCGAATGGCTTTGCAACCGCTTTTTTGCCGATGCTGAGAACGCTTATCGCGTGCTTTCGGGCTATTGGCACAACGAAGCGGCTGTTCAAAAACTCCACGACGAGTTCATCGAGAACACGGTCACGAACTTTTACATGCCTTACGGGTTGGCCCCCAATTTTGTCATCAACGACCGGAGCTACGCCGTCCCCATGGTCATCGAAGAAAGTTCGGTGGTGGCCGCGGCCTCCAAAAGTGCTGCCTTCTGGGCTCAGCGTGGCGGTTTCAAGGCCGAAGTCCTCTCGACAACCAAGGTGGGTCAAGTGCATTTTTTGTGGACCGGCCCCGTGTCATGGCTGCAGGAACAATTGCCGGCCCTTCGATCCCTGATCCATGAGCAAACCGCCCCTCTTACCCAAAACATGCGGCAGCGCGGTGGGGGAATTGTCGCCATTGAATTGGTGGACAAATCCGAGGAAGAACCGGATTATTTCCAACTTGATTTTCGATTTGAGACGGCCGATGCCATGGGGGCCAATTTCATCAATACGTTGTTGGAACAATCCTCCAAAATTCTTTCAGAATTTTTGGTCAGCGCCTCGGGCCTCGCCGACGAACATCGCCAAGTCCAAATCCTCATGTGCATCCTCAGCAATTACACACCCGAATGCCGGGTGCGTTGCGAGGTGTCCTGTCCGGTAACAGAACTTAACGATGTACCGGAGCTCGACCCGGAACAATTTGCAAACAAATTCCTGCGTGCTGTTCGTGTTGCGGAATTGGAGCCGTACCGTGCGGTCACCCATAACAAAGGAATTATGAACGGTATCGACTCGGTGGTTTTGGCAACCGGGAACGATTTTAGGGCCGTAGAAGCCTGTGCGCATGCCTATGCCTCACGGGATGGCCAATACCGATCCCTCACCCATGCCGCGGTGGAGGAGGGGGTTTTTCGCTTTTGGATTGATATTCCCCTGGCCCTGGGTACAGTCGGAGGCTTAACAGGTCTGCACCCCATGGTCCGCTTTTCGCACGAATTGTTAGGAAACCCCAACGCCCAAGAACTCATGCAAATTACAGCGGCGGTGGGTTTGGCTCAGAATTTTTCAGCTCTCAAATCCCTGGTCAGTTCGGGTATCCAAAAGGGGCACATGAAAATGCACCTGCTCAATATTCTCAACGGCCTGGGCGCCACCGAAGTTCAAAAAGAAAAGGCCAAGGTCTATTTCAGTGACAAAGTGGTGGCTTATGCCGAAGTCAAAGCTTTTGTGGAACGACTTCGGGGTCCCCGGGTTCCCGATCCGGGTTTGATTTTGCTGTCCCCGGATTCGTCCTCCATGGAATCCTAAGGAGTGGCCGAGTCCGTTCTTTTTAGCCAACGCGTTCCAGGCAAAATTCTTCTCAGCGGGGAATACTTGGTGCTGGACGGGGCAACAGCTTTGGGCTTGGTATCGCGCCACGGGCAGTCCCTCTCCGTCGAGACCGATTCCACAGCCAAGCCAGGAACCCTGCGCTGGACGGCCTTGGACATGGATGGGAAGCCTTGGATGGAGGCCGGCCTGGTTTTGGAGAAAGGGCGCTGGTCCCTTGCCGCTGATTCGGCGGAGGTTCCTGAAAATCAACGTTTGATGCAAGGGCTCCAAGCCGCTTGGGACTTGGCCTCCGAAAAAAAGACCGTCGAATCAAGCCCCACGATGAGCTCCAACCATGCTCCGGCCCTTTCTTTGGTCCATTCGGGGCTTCGCGTCACCACCTCCCTCGAATTTCCTCGGCGATGGGGTTTGGGTTCATCATCAACTTTGATCGCCTTGTTAGCGGAATGGTGGGGTGTGGATGCACGGCGACTCTATGCGATGGTCCAAAACGGATCGGGATACGATCTCGAAATTGCCTTGAGCGGTCGAAGCATGCTATTCAACCGCGAGCCACTCCAAATCCAAACCTTGGATTTCCACGTTCCTCCCGGCTCTATGTTACGCCTGGTGGACCCGGGTTCCAAACAAATCTCATCTGCGGAGGTGTCCCGATACCGGAATCTTAGCCTGCAAACGCGAATCCAAGCTGTTCCCCGTATTTCGCATATCAGCGAAGCCTTGGCCAAAGGCCCTACCATTCAGGAAATGTTGGAGCTCCTTCGAGATCACGACCTTATACTGGAAGGCGTCTTGGGTCAGCCTTCCCTCCATACATTGGAAGGCCACGGCTTTCCTGGCCGGCTCAAAAGCCTGGGCGCTTGGGGGGGCGATCTTTTTTTGGCCGCGTCGGATCAACCCTCATTGGCCATGGAATGGCTTGATAATCACTTGAATTGGACCTCATTTCCTTTGGAAGAGCTGATTCAAATATCCCAAAATTGATATCCCAAATTATGTTAGCAAACGAGCCATCCACCATTGCTTGGGAATGCCCCTCCAATATCGCCCTGGTCAAGTATTGGGGTAAGTTTGAGGGTCAAATCCCCGCGAATCCATCCCTAAGTTTTACTTTGTCATCCTGTGTTACAAAAACCTCCATTGCGTACCAGAGCGATACCGAATCTCGTCTCGAGTTCCTTTTCGATGGCCAACCAAAGCCGACTTTTGAAGCCAAAATCCAAGCCTACCTTAACAGTCTACACGATGTTCTGCCTTGGCTGAAACATACGGGCTTGAAAATTGAATCCCATAACACCTTCCCACACAGCAGCGGGATTGCATCTTCGGCATCGGCCATGGGGGCTCTGGCCTTGGGGTTGGTGACCGTGGATCGGGCCCTCAAGGGGGGCTTCGACCCTGCCGACGTGGCCCAGGATGCTGCCTTTTGGAGACAGGCATCGGACCTGGCCCGCAGGGGATCGGGCTCCGCGTGTCGTTCGGTCTACGGGGGCTTTACGGTCTGGGGTCGGCACGAGGCCGTGGAGGGCAGCGATGATCGCTGGGCGGTACCTCTGGGAATGGATCAAATCCATCCGACCTTCCACGACATTCAAGACGTGGTCCTTCTGGTGGATCGAGGGGAAAAGTCGGTTTCATCCAGTGCCGGCCACGGCCTGATGAACCAACATCCGTACGCCGAAGCCCGATTCAAACAAGCCTATGATCGGGTAGGGGAGCTCAACGCCCTTCTAAAGTCAGCCTCTTCGGTCCCGGACGACGAACTGTGGTGGGCCTTTGGTGATTTGGTGGAATCCGAGGCCTTGACCCTCCATGCGATGATGCTGTGTTCCCGGCCTTCGTACTTGCTCATGAAGCCCAAAACCCTGGAAATCTTGGAACAAATCCGACGATTCCGAAACCAAAAGAAGGTTCCATTGTTTTTTACGTTGGACGCCGGGGCCAATGTTCATTTGTTGTTTCCGGCCAACGCCCAAAACGACGCCATGGAACTGCTTGATAAACAGATTGCTGC
>JBMOHV010000055.1:0-10900 GCA_049317645.1 Bacteroidia bacterium | reverse complement strand
AGGTCTTGGTTCAGGGGAACCGCCGGAACATTGGCAGACCCCATGGCTTCGACGGGCCCGTCCAATTGTTCAAAACAACGGTTCTGGATGCGGTAGGCCAGGGATTCGGCAAAGGAATTGAGCAAGGGCTCCTCGGTCAGGACCAAAACCCGACCGTGCGCTGCCGCCCTTTGCATCACCAAATCTTCGTCCAAAGGGTAGAGGGTGCGCAGGTCCACGATTTCGATGCGGCCGGCCAAATCGGGGGTTGCCGAAGCGTTCAGGGCCCAATGAACGCCCATACCGTAGGTGACAACCAGGGCGGTATCGCCTTGTTCGAGGGCCGAAGCGGACGGGGCCAGAGCCGTGCGGGCTTTGCCCAGGGGGATGACATAATCGGAATCCGGTTCCGGGGTCTTGGCGGCTTCGGTACCCGGGACTTTGCTCCAATACAAGCCTTTGTGTTCAAAGAAAACCACCGGGTTGGGGTCCAAAAAGGCCGCTTTCATCAGGCCTTTGGTATCCGCCGCATTGGACGGGTACACCACTTTGATGCCCCGGATGTTGAGAATGGCGGATTCGATGCAACCCGAATGGTAGGGACCACCCCCGCCGTAGGCCCCGCAGGGTACCCGAATCAGGGCCTGAACCGGGAACTGCCCCCGCGATAAATAACAACTCTTGGAGAGCTCCACCACCAGTTGGTTCACGCCGCTCCAGATATAGTCTGCAAATTGTATTTCAACAATAGGTTTGGCGCCAACCGCTGACATGCCGGCCGTGCTACCGACCAGGTAGGCCTCCTGGATGGGTGTGTTAAAAACGCGATCGTCTCCGAATTTTTCGGCCAGGGTCGCTGCTTCCCGAAAAACACCGCCCAAGGTGCGGCCTACATCTTGACCGTAGAACAAGGCACGGGGTTCGCTTTGCAGGATTTCTTCGACCGCGTGCAATGCGGCGTCCACCATTACGACTTTGTCCCGGCCCGCAGGTTCCCTTTCGCCGGTTTCGGTTGGGGGACCTCCCGGCGCAAATTCGTGATTACCAAGGGTTTGTGGATCGGGATTCGGTGCCGAACGGGCCCGCTCAAAATCTTCGGTGGCCCGAGCCTTGCCGGCGGCCGCAAGGCGGTCCAATTCTTCTTCCCAAAAACCTGCTTTGAGCATTTGTTTGCGCAGACGCGGTAATGGATCCCTGCGCAGGTGTTCCTCCAAGTCTTGGGCCGTACGGTACCACTCGCTGCGGACCCCGGAAGTGTGATGGCCCAACAAGGGAACGGTGGCATGCAAGAGAACGGGGCCGCTGCGCGATCGCAGGTGCTCCATGGCTTCTTGAATGGCTTTGCAAGAGGCTTTGAAATCGCTGCCATCCACCCGCATTCGCCGTAGACCCTTGAATCCGTCGGCGTAGTGGTAGGCGTCCATGGCCCGCATCTCGGCCGCACCGGCGGAGATACCCCATTCGTTGTCCTGCACCAAAAAGAGAATGGGCAGGTTTTTGAGTACCGACATTTGGAGGGCCTCGGCGACTTCGCCTTCGGTCATGGACCCATCGCCCAGGGAACAAACGACCAAAGGAGGGGAGGCCCCTGCCGCGTTCTCGTTGCGGATGCCCTGGCTTTCGAGGTAGGCCAAGGCGTGGGCCATGCCCACGGCAGGGATGGCCTGCATGCCGGTGGCCGAGCTTTGGTGAGGGATCGTGGGCATCCCTGCCCGACGAACCGAAGGATGCGCATAATAGGTGCGTCCCCCGCTAAACGGGTCGTCGGCCTTGGCCAACAACTGCAGCATCAACTCGTAGGGCTCAAAACCCATCCCGAGCAGGACCGACTCGTCCCGGTAATAGACCGACGCGTAATCCTGCGGTTGAAGGTGCAGGCCCAGGGCCAGCTGGATCGCTTCGTGTCCCCGGGATGTGGAATGCACATAGCGCGTATCCGCCCGGTGTTCATCGTACAATTCCGCCATGGCTCGGGCCGTGTTCATGAGTTCCCAAGCCGTCAGCCACAAGGTGTTTTGCATCATGCGTCCAAAAATACACCAAGAGCCCCATGGCCCTGCGATAACATCGTGCGTCGGCCTTATTTTTGGAAAAACCCCGCTGTATGAACCCCTATTTATCGCCCAATTCTCCCCATTCGGTCGACTCGGCAGCCGCTCATTCCGCCGGAATCCCTTCGGTCGATTTGCAGGACTTTTTGACCGGGACCCCCGAACAACAGGCCGCCTTTGTCCGCGAATTGGGCCAGGCCTACGAAGAGGTGGGATTTGTAGCTGTACGCAATCATGGACTTAGCGAAGCCCAGACCGACGCCCTGTACCGCAGCGTTCAGGGTTTTTTTGGACAAGATTTTGCCGCCAAAAACGCCTACGAAGTTCCCGGCGCTGCCGGTCAAAGGGGCTATACCCGTTTTGGGCAGGAGCACGCCAAAGGCCGCCTCGAAGGGGACCTCAAAGAATTTTTTCAGGTGGGCCAAGAAGTCTCCCCGCAACACAAGATGAACGGAACCTATCCCCCCAATGTTGTGGTTCAAAATCCCGCCGACTTCAACAACATCACCCTGCAGGCCTACCGAACCCTCGAAGCCTGCGGTCAACATATGTTACGGTCCATTGCTCTTTACCTGGATCTACCGGAACATTATTTTCATGACTGGGTGGACGGGGGCACCAGTATCCTGCGCGCCATCCATTACGGACCCATCACCAACGACCCCGGAGATGCAGTCCGCGCCGCTGAACACGAGGACATTAACCTGATAACCCTCTTGATGGGCGCCTCCGCCGAAGGCCTCGAAATCCTCTCCAAAGCCGGCGAATGGGTCCCCGTCACCGCCTTGCCCGATCAAATTGTGGTCAATGTTGGGGATATGTTACAGCGACTCAGCAATCACCGTCTCAAATCCACCACCCATCGCGTTGTCAACCCACCGCGGGAGCGTTGGTCCGAGCCCCGCTATTCCATTCCCTTCTTTTTGCATCCCCAACCCGATATGCCTTTGGACGCCCTCCCGTCCTGCGTTCCCCCCGGAACAACCCCGCTGGATCCGCCCATCACAGCCGGCGAATATCTGGACGAACGTCTCCGCGAAATCGGCCTCAAAAAATAACCCGTGCTGGACGAGACCAAGCGTCGAACCTATCTGCGGGATGTTCTGATGCTGGCCCTCTCGGCCTTTGGCGGACCCTTTGCCCACCTGGCCCTCATGCAAGAGCGCCTGGTCGAACGTCGTCAATACCTCAGCAACGAAGAATTGTTGGAGCTCAACGCGCTCTGCCAGTTCCTGCCCGGCCCAACGTCCACCCAGACCATCACCGCCGTCGGCCTCAAATTGGGCGGTCAACGCCTAGCCCTTCTGACCCTCCTCCTTTGGATCCTCCCGGCCTGTCTTTTGATGACTTTTCTGGCCGTTTTGGTGTATTCCCTCGAAATCAAAAACCTGGAAATGGCGACCTTTCGCTGGCTTCCTCCGGTCGCCGTCGGTTTTGTGGCAGCCTCCGGGTGGCGTCTTCTCGAAAGGCAGTCTTGGAAAGGCCCCGCCTTGCCGATTTTGGTCCTCACGGTGGCCCTTTCGCTTTTCTTCGTTTCCGCTTTTACTTTTCCGGTTGTGCTCTTGCTGGGCGGTTTGTTGTTTTGGGGCTGGGAGGAGCGCAAAGGGGGCCTGGGATCTCCCCACCGCATCGCCCGCATTCGCTGGACTTACCTACGGCTTTATTTTTTGTTTTTTGTTATGGCGATTGCCTTGGGGAATGGTTTTCGATCCAGGGAAGTTTTGTTATTCGAGAACTTTTATCGTTTTGGGAGCTTGGTCTTTGGAGGCGGCCAAATTTTGCTCCCCATGATGTACGAACATTTTGTGGCCTCCAGGCATTACCTCAGCACCGATCAATTTCTTATTGGCTATGGCTTGGCCCAAGGAGTCCCCGGCCCGGTCTTCTCGTTGGCCGCCTACATGGGGGGGATGGTCCTTCAATCCAAAGGCGTGCTCTATGTTTTGTTGGGAGCTTTGATTGGCACTCTTGCCATCTTTACCCCGGGCGCTTTGCTCATCTTTTTTGTTTACCCCGTTTGGGATGACGTCAAACGCATGCCCCGCATCCAAGCCGCCCTCCGGGGGGTTCAGGTTGCCGCCATAGGCCTCATCCTTGCGGCGGTTGTTTTGCTTATGAAACCGTTGGGCACGAGCCCTTTGACGATTAGCATCGTAGCCCTGACCGCCTTGCTCAACCACCGTTGGGGCGTACCACCCCTGTTAATTGTGGTCCTCACCTTAACCGCCGGCCTGGTCGGCGAACTCCTGATCTTGGGCATGCCTTAGGCCCTGGATTCGCCGAAGACAACCCTTTCCCATGTTAGCCTGGGGACACCCGGCCAACCGCCGGTGTTTCGACCGTTATTTCAGCTCAAAATTCAGGGACACGTAGGCCAAGCGACCCACCAGCGGTCCGCCGTACACTTGGAAGACCTTGTTGTTCAACAAATTCGAAGCACCCAATTTGAGCGTGGTGTTGAGTTTGAGGAAGTTCTTGTTGATTTGGGCATCCACCATCCCGTAGCTGTCGATAGGCCCGGTAAACTGAGGCGACCCCTCAAAAACAAAGCCTTGAATCCACTTGTAATTGATGTTAAAGCCCCAATTCGCCAAGGTATAGGAACCCCCGCCTGGCAACGGAATCTCTGTCACCATATCGCGGCCACTCAAACCGATATTGTACTTGTTTTCCGGGGTATTGAAGGCCGGAATAATCACCGTGTCTTTGCCGGCATTTACCAATTTGTTCCAGGAATAATTAAAATTCACCGCTAATTCCCGATTCAAATAATAATTACCCCCCAACGAGAAACCTTGTGTTGTAATAATTCCCGTTGCGTTGGCCGCCACCCGGTAAATCCGCAGCGTCTCCCGGATAGGAAAGCCGCCCCCAATACCTGTTTGGAACTTGGACTGCACCCCGATATTAAAGCCAATAAAATTGGTGTACCAGCTGTGGTAATACCCCGCATCCAAATAAAGTTTTTTGAACATGCCCCGGTAACCGAATTCCACGGTCCGGACCTGTTCGGGCTGTATGGGTTTGACATCAAAGTACTTCAGCTTGTCCGTCGTCGGCGTTGTCCCCAAATAATCCAGAAACGAATTCAGGGTAATCAACGAATCAAAGCCCGACACATTGCCCACCAGGATGGCTGGACCCACATTGTAGTACAAGTACTGATCGGCGAGGGTCGGATTCCTCACCGCCGATGAAACAGACAGACGCCAGACATGCTTTTGGTTGGGCGTCAAAACCATCGAAACCGCCGGCGAATACACCCGCTTGAAATTCACGTTCTTGTCTGTTCTAAAGGTCGCGTTGATTTTGAGGTCCCCGAGGGGTAAGTCCTTGCCCCCAAACGGCAAGCGAATCGAGCCCAGATTTTTGAATCGGTATTCGACGCCCCCATACAAACCGTATTCGCTGTTGACAATGCTGGTAGGGGTTTCGGTTCTGCCGATGGTATCCCGCTTTGTCACCAAAACACTGTCCAAAATCAAGGGATTCCAAACCATGTAGGACGAATCCTTGGTTTGGTAGCTTAGACGGACGGTATCGCTAAAAATGGTTCCACGGCTATCCGGCCGGTATTGACGGAAACTACCACCGACCACCACTTCCATGTTTTCGATGGGCTTAAAACGCTTTTCACCCTGAATATGGTACAAAGCCGATTTATCGTAAAACAAGGTGCCGCCCCGGCCTTTGTTGGGTAGGGTCGTGGTGATTACGTTAAACAGCGAATCAAAAGCCGCCGATCCCGGCAAGGCAAAGGGCAAGGGGTTGGCATCCCGGATATTACCCGTTTGGTAACCGTTGTTCACCTTAAAACGAACCTCGTTGTGCCAACGGGCCAACGCCTCCGCCGCACCGGGCGCATTCAAAAAGTAGTTGAGGCTATCGCCCAAAGCCGTTGGAATGCCCGCGAAGGAACCCCGGTAGGGCCGCCAATGGTCGGGTAACAAACCTGGATTTCCACCGATTCCATAAATGGAATCCAGAATCGAGGTTTGCCAAACCGCGGCATAAGATTTGTTCCAAATATCCAGGGTATGAAAGGTTTCCTTCATCCTTTTGGCGGTGGCCACCGCGTCGTAGGAATCCCCGGCATCCTCGTTGGTCGCATAGGCCCGGATAAACCAATCATCCTCTTTGCGCAATTCCAAACGGTTTTGAAAAAAGAGGATGTTCTTGAGCCTGAAGCGATTCTCGCCTTGGTACACGGTGGTCCCCATTCCAAAATTGGACGAAGCAATGAACTCCACTTTGGGCTTGAGCATGTAATGAAAAGCCGTGTTCAACTTGAGGTTGTTGATGTCGTAATCCACCAAATCCGCTTCGCGGTACCCCGACGGGTAGAAGATACCAAGGCCCGGTGATTGCAAGGCTTCGGCCCGGGCATCGTTGAAACGCCCCTCGTCCTCGTCCCCGTACACATTCACCGCATCGTAACCTCCGGCAGCCCCTTTGGGGTTCTGGGAGGCCGTGGATGGCCCGTAATTCTCCGCCCTCCAATCGTTGGCCTTGAGGTAGAACATGTTAAACTTCCAACCCATTTTGTCGTTTCCGTTCCGGTCCTTGTTGGCCCAGGCGTAACGGATGGCCGTTTCGGTCAAGGCCCTTTCGCCGACCTTGATGCTGGCGTTGATGCCCTGATGCTGGAAGGGCGAGCGTGTACTCATGTTAATCACCCCGTTGAAGGCATTTGGACCAAAAAAGGCCGACGAAGCCCCCACCACCAGGTCCACTTTTTGGATATCCAATTCCGAAACCCCCAAAAAATTACCTAACGAAAAATTCAGCCCCGGGGCCTGGTTATCCACCCCGTCAATCAATTGCAGCGACCGAACCGGGGAAGTTGAATTAAAACCACGGGTGTTGATAATCACAAAACCCAAAGAAGCCGTCGTCAAATCCACCCCCTTCATGTTGCCCAATCCCTGGTAAAACGAAGGCGAAGGCGTTTCCTTCACGGCCAGGATATCCATGGCTTCCACCGTCAAGGCGGATTCCTTTTGTTTTTCCGAAATGCGGGAATCCACGATCTCGACACCCTGCAAATCCATCGCACTCTCTTCGATTTTGATTATCAAAGACTTGCCACCGGCTATACCGTTGATGTTGGCCGTGTTATAACCAATGTAAGAAATCACCAACGGATACGATTGCCCGCTGACCAGGTTGCCTTCGATGCTGAATTTTCCGTTGAGGTCCGTGGTCGCACCCTGCGTTGTGCCTCGAATCACGACCGAAGCCCCTACCAGGGGCTGCCCGGTACGCGCATCCCGGATTTCGCCCCGAATCACGGCTGCGCCGCCGCTGTTCTGCGCTGGTCCCCCGTTTTGGGCCAAGGCCGGTTGGAGAAAGGACCCCAAACAGACCCCCAAAAACAGCAGGAAGGAGGGCCAAAGGCGCAAAAAACAAAAAGTTGATGTACCGATTGATTTCATAGGGTTGGGATTCAAAAAGGCAGGGTTTGACGGGCTATTTGGCAAAAAGCCACCAATATTAATTCCAAAATACCAAAATCGGGCTTTACTTTCGTGTGTGCGCACCCGTTTGCTTCTGTTGTTGGCCTCGGTCTTGTGGTGCTGGGCCCTGTACCGTCCATGGCCCGGGCTGCCTCCGGTGCATCGGTTTTTTCATTGGGCTTCGTCCCCTCTGCGCATCAACGGCGATGAACCCCAACACCGCGAAATCGAAGGCGCCTACGGCGATGTCCAAATCGGACTGGACAGCCTGGGCGTTCCCCATGTTTTTGGGCCCAGCGCCGAGGCGGTTGCCTACGGGGTGGGCTGGATGCATGCCCGCGATCGCCTTTTTCAGATGGAGTTGATGACCCGGGTTGTTTTGGGTCGCCTCAGCGAAGTAGTGGGCCCGGTAGCCCTCGAGAGCGATTTGTTTTGGCGCAAATTTGAATTTCACCGCAAAGGCCCTTCTTGGTGGGACCGCTATGCCCAGGAAGAACCCGCCATGGCCACCGAAATAACCGCCTATACCCGCGGTATCAACGACTACATCGCCTCCATGCGACCCGGCGATCTGCCCCTGGAATTTCACCTCCTGGGCCTGGACCCCAGACCCTGGCGCGAAGAGAATCTCTTTTACCTACTGCGCTATATGTCCCACATTCTCAGCTACAACGAGGATGATCTCAAAGCCACCGAAATGCGCTTTGTCTTGGGCGACTCGTGTTATAACTTTTGGTACCCTACCCGGATTGATGCCAACCTGCGTCATCCGATTTACCCTGAATTCAGCTTGAGCAACGAAGCCCTGCAGGGGCTCTTGAAGGTCCCCGGTTTGGATCGAGAAATCCTGGTGGAAGGAACCACCCGGGTTTTTGATTACCGCAAGCCTGCTCCCCTCAGCCCCGTCTCGGCGATTCAGCGAACGACTCACCGCTACCCCAATGCCCGGGTCAAAACTCCGGATGATTACGGGCTGGGCTCCAATAACTGGGCCGTCTCCGGCCGCAAAACCCGCAACGGCCGCAATTACCTCTGCAACGACACCCACCTCAAGCTGGCCTTCCCCTCCACCTGGTACGAAATCCACAAAGAAGTCACCCCATCGGCCTCCGGATCCGATGACGGAACCTGGAGCCGGGGCTTTGGCGTCGCTGGGTCTCCCTTTGTGATCAGTGGCTTCAACCGCCATGTGGCCTGGGGTATGACCAATGCCACCTGGGATTTGTCCGATTTTTACCTTCTCACAACCGACGGCAAGGGGAATTACCTCTTGGACGGGGTCTGGGAGCCTTTGGACTCCTTTGAGGTTCAAGTGAAGGTCCGCGGCCAAGACGAACCGGTGCTCAAAAAATATTATCGTACTTGGTTTGGCCCGGCCGATACGGCCTCCGGAAATTTGCTGGCCCTGCGCTGGATTGGCGAGCAGCCCGGTAACGAAGGGGCCGCCTTTCATTACCTGGAACGCTCCCGCTCGATTCAGGATGCCTTTGGGGCCCTCAAGCATTTTAGACAACCCCCCCAGAACATTGTTTTGGCGGACCAAGACGGTCAAATCGGCATGATGACGGCCGGGGCCGCCTTGATTCACCCCAACCCCCAGCGGGGCATCCGCATGGGTCAACAACGAAGCGCCCGCATTCCGTTTACGGATATGCACAACTATTACCGGCGTCTGAATCCCGCCACCGGCTATGTGGCCAGTGCCAACCAGGAACAAGTCGATCATCCTTTGGCTGAGCATATTAGCACTCGTTACGAGTCCTCCACCCGGGGCCAACGGATCTCGGCCTTGATTGAATCCATGCCCGATGGAAGCATGGACGAAAGCCATCTGCGCGCCCTGCACATGGATGTGCACGATGGGGAATGGAATTTATTGCGTCCGTTGTTGGAACAAATCGCCGGGCCCTATGCCGCGTACCTCCGCGGTTGGGATGGTGTTTTGGATACCGCCCGCGTTGCGCCCACCTTGTACAACAGCTTTCGACGGACCGCGATGGACCTGATCGGAAACCAATTGGACAGCGGATTGCGCTGGCTTCCGGTCGAAACCTACGCCCTCCACCTTCTGGTGACCCGCGATCGTCTCTTGACTCCTCGTGGTTGGATTCCGACCCGTCCCTTTGTGCAGGCCGTATGGGATAGTTCCATCCAAAGACTGCGGCTTAGCCTGGGCCAGGACCCCAAGACCTGGGTGTACGGTCGTTACCACCGCACACTCATTCAGCATGTTCTGCAGATTCCGGCCTTGTCGCTGGAATCCTTTGCATCGCCTGGCAACAACCGCACCCTCAACGTCGCAGGGCGTTTGCCCAGCAACCATTCGGCCAGCATGCGCACCCTGATTCAACCCGGTGCCGAAGGCCCGGTATCCCGCCTTATGCTCACAGGTGGTCAGAGCGGGCGCTTTGATAGCCCCCATTACCGCGACCAGGTCAACCATTGGCTCCACGGTATTTACCATACGGCCCAACGCCGGGGGACTTTCCGACCCGGTGAATATGTGCGTACCGTTCAATTCCGTTTGCCCCGCCTGATTGCCGGCCCCAATGCTCCCCGTATCAAGGAACCTGAGAAGGGCGGCTCTGCCCCCCAAGCCCCTGTTGAATCCGAATAAGCCCTAAAACCAAGCACGTGAGACGCTCCAATTCGATGTGGTATACCCTGGGCCTGGTCCTGCTCTGGCATGTATTGACCCATATGCCGGCTCTGTGGATCTTGATGGTTTGTTCGATCCTCGTTGGTCTCTTCCCGATTCGCCACCCCCGTTGGTGGAAATACGGGTTGTTGGCCCTGGTGGCCTTGGTCATGAGTATGTTATGGAATGGCTTGTCCTTGCGCACCTTTGGGACGGTGGGTCAAATCACCGGCTTGGGTGGGGTGGGTTACGGCTTGGCCGTTGTGGTGGTGGATTTGGTGACGGTGACTTTGTTGGCTACCACGGTGCAGTGGTGGGTGGGGCGTTGGTTGCTGGCCCGCTGGTACGGGTTCAAGCCCCGCTCATGAACAGGACCTACGATGTGATCTTGGCCGGCGGTGGCGCGGCCGGCCTCAGCTTGGCCTGTCTTTTGGCCGAACCTCGTTGGGCCGGACTCCGGATCTTGGTCATCGATGCCCAGACCAAACAAGGCCAAGACCGAACCTGGTGTTATTGGGAAAAGGGGTCGGGACCCTGGGATGAACTCCTCAGCCGGCGTTGGGAAGCCATGGATTTTTTTGGACCTGGAGGGAGGGCGATTCCCTTGGACCTGCGCCCCTATGCCTACAAAATGCTGCGCTCCAGGGACTTTTATGCCCACGCCGACCGGGTCATCGCCCAAGCCCCCCAGGTGGACCGCTGGCAGGCCCGCATTGAATCCTATACCCAGGCCGAGAACGGAGATGTTTTGTTGCATTTGCAACCAAAAGACACCG
>JBMOHV010000054.1:0-11239 GCA_049317645.1 Bacteroidia bacterium | reverse complement strand
ATCACCAAAGGAAGGACCCCCCCAAGGGCAAAAGCCAGGGGAAAAGGCTCCGAGGCCTTCCTCCTCTTCCACCATCCTTGAATCATGCAGGCCCAAGCCCAACACCAGCCTACCATCACCAAGACCATGACCGGGTTGTATAACAACCAACCTTTGCGGTAACTCAACAAAAACTCCGCTATCCGGGGATCCCCCCAAAAAAATCGCTCGCCTTGGTACGAGTAAAAAAGAAAATGACCCGTAACATATTTCCAATAAAGGGATTGCAACAAAAACGGTCCTAAAAAAACAAACAGCAAGAGGAAAAGATGCCCCGCGTTGCGAGTCAGATGCAGCCACCACCAACGAAGTCCCGAGCCACCGGTATAAAGCAAAGGCAAGAGCCCGGCAATCAACAGTGTCGGACGGATCAAAACCAACATACCCAAGGCCAAAGCCAGGCCCGCCTCGTAGCGTTTCGATGGCTTGGTCCCATTCATGGTTTGGTGGGTACACCAAAGCAAAACCGACATCCAAAAAAACGAAAAGCTATGCGACATGGCCGGCTCGTAGACCAGGTAATTCCACAAATTGGTGGCCCCCACCAGCACCCAGAGGGCCAGCCCCACCATCCATGGACCCCAAAAGGACCGCAACCAGGAACGAAGGACCCACAAACCCAAACAACCCCAAACAAATCCGGCCAAAGCAACGGCCGCTTGGTAAGGCCGGCTAAAACCATCGGGCTCGTAACCCAAAACAGGAGCCAAAAAATGGGCCACCCCAAAAAACGGACTGATCATCACGGCCACCCCCATGGTCGTCTTGATAACCTTGTGCCCATCCGGCGTTGTTTCGGGCCAATAACGATGCCGATGCAAGTGAACATCCGCACGATTCGGATCCTCCACAAAGGTTAATTTGAGATCGCCCTCAATAAACAAAGCAGGCAAATAGGCGTAATAAGAAAGAACATCCCAATAGATGGGGCGCAGGTTGGGTTTGCGTTCCGCGGAACGATCCAAATGAACCCATTCAAAACACAAGAGAAACTGCAACCCCAACAACAGCCAGACGGAGGGGTCGCGCCGCATCAAAACAACTTTTGCTGCTCTCCCCCACTACCCGAACCGCCTTTGGCGCCGGGACCTCCTTTGCCTTTGGCAGCAGCCTTGCGGCCTTTGGCAGGGGGCGGGCCCACCTTTTCTTCGTTCCAAATATCCTGACGGTTCTTCTCTAACATGGACTTCTCGTCCTCGGTCAGGTCTTCCACCCCCAACGGGTTCATCAATTCGGCGCTGAGCAGAGGCAAAGGAGTCAATCGATTCCCCAAGGCCTTCCAACCTTTGACCTCAATGAACTGATCCAATTCCAAAACCTTGCGGTCTTTTTTGCGGGTGGTCCCCCATTCGAAGGCAACGCGCGGTGCTGGATGTTGCCAGGCAAAGGCCGCTTTGGCTCCTTTGTCCTCGCTTACAAACCCAAAGCGCTTCCCCTGGGTGGATGTCTCAATCAAGAATCGCTTGATATACCAAGCCTTGGAGGACGGAACGTAATGACAAACATTCAAGGGGGTTTCGGGCAACCATTTGTTCAACAAAAGGAGCTCGGCCGTTTCAAAACGCCGCTGCAAGGAAGGCTCCAAAATCTCGTAGGTTCCCTCTTCATACACCGCTAACAACAAATCACCGGTGTTAAAATGACCCATAAAAACACCGCGACCGTCCTGGTTCAGGCGACCGACCGGCGGATCAAACCAGAAGGGCCTTCCCCCTAGATCGGAACTGCCTTTTTCTTTAAAAACCACCTTTTTGATCGGGTATTTGGTCACCAAATTCCCCACGGCCGAACGGTTTTTGATGGTTAATTCCGCAAAGTCAAAATCAAATGTTTTGATATGAGCTCTGCATCCCGGATGCAACTGAATTTGAACACGTTCAGATTCTGCATTGGGGTTGCAAGACAGATACTGAACACGGGTATGCGGTGTTCCCTTGGTCAGGTCGTATTCCTTGTCCCGAATAATACCCCCAATCTGAAATCTCTTGACCAAACTATGGCCCGATTCTCCATCGGTGTAAATCATGTTATAGGCCGTGCGGTCATCCTGACGACGGTAAAGGTCCACCCATAAAATATCCTTGCCAACGTAGGCCTTATCGGATACCTTGGTCACCACGCATTTGCCGTCCCGGCGGATCACCACGATTTCATCCAAACTGGAACACTCGCCAACAAGTTCTTCTTTTTTGAGGCCGGTCCCTACAAAACCCGTAGCCCGGTTCACATAAAGCTTCTCGCTGGCCAAGGCCACTTGAGAGGCCTGGATGGTATCAAAGGTCCGAATTTCGGTTTTGCGTTCCCGGCCCTTGCCAAAATCCTTGAGGAGACGCTGATAAAAATCAATGGTATAACCCGTCAAATTGGAAAGGTGAAGCTCGGTTTCCTTGATTTGATCCTGAAGGGCCTTGAGTTGCTCGGTGGCTTTGAAGCTATCGTAGCGGCTGATACGCTTGATCTTGATCTCGGTCAAACGGACCAAATCATCGCGGGTGATTTCCCGGCGAAAACGTTTGCGGAAAGGCTGCAAACCTAGGTCAATGGCATCCAAAACGGCCTCCCAAGTCTCGCATTCTTCGATCTTGCGATAGATCCGTTCTTCGATAAAAATCTGCTCCAGAGAGCCGGCATGCCATTGCTCGGCCAAATCGGCTTTGCGTATCAAAAGTTCCTGCTCCAGCAAGGACATTGTTTGGGCGGTATTGGCTCGAAGGATCTCCGAAACGCCTCGAAACGCCGGGGTCTTGCCTTCGATAATACAGGCATTGGGAGATATCGAAACCTCGCAATCCGTAAACGCGTACAAGGCATCCACCGTCTGGTCCACCGAAACCCCTGCCGGCAATTGAATTTCAATTTCGACCCGCTCGGCTGTGTTATCCACGACTTTGCGGATCTTGATTTTGCCGCTCTCGTTGGCCTTGAGGATGGAATCGATGATCCCCCCGGTGGTGGTCCCAAAGGGAATTTCCCGGATGAGGAGGGCTTTTTTGTCGTTCTCCTCGATACGAGCCCGGCAGCGGATTTTTCCACCACGGCTACCGTCTTGGTAATGAGAAGCATCCATCAAGCCACCGGTCGGAAAATCCGGCAGCAAAACAAAAGACTGTTTGCGCAAGATGCGAATCGATGCCTCGATGAGTTCGATGAAATTATGGGGCAAAACGCGGGTGGCCAAGCCCACCGCAATGCCCTCCACACCCTGCGCCAGCAACAAAGGAAACTTGGCTGGCAACGTAACGGGTTCCTTCTTGCGACCATCGTAGGTCATTTGCCACAGCGTGGTTCGGGGATTGAACAAAACCACCTTCGCAAATTTGGACAAACGGGCCTCGATATAACGAGAAGCGGCGGCCGAATCCCCGGTACGAACATCCCCCCAATTGCCCTGGGTTTCGACCAAAAGATCCTTTTGGCCCAAGCCAACCAAGGCATCCCCAATCGCAGCGTCTCCGTGGGGGTGGTACTGCATGGTCTGACCGATTAAATTGGCCACCTTGTTGAAGCGACCGTCATCAATCACCTCCATCGCATGCAAAATTCTTCGCTGAACGGGCTTGAGCCCATCCTCCAAGGCCGGGACGGCTCTTTCTAAAATAACATAGGATGCATAATCCAAGAACCAATCCTCGTACAGGCCAGCGACCGGCTTGTGGACCACATTACTGGCATGATCCGGCACCGGAGGAGGTGGAGGTGGAGATGATTTACGGGCCAAGGGTTGGGGTTTTGGGCGACTGCGAAGATAAACCCACAAGCCAAGGTTGCACAATCCAACCCAGCAAAGGGACCGCCAACGCGCCCACGGCGTTTAGCCACAGGTAGGGAATTTCCACCCCAAAATAAAGGAGGAGTACCAAGGCTTCCGTTAACAAGGCCGCGAGAAGGACCGAAGGGGCCCGCAGTCCCTTGCTAAAAAAAGCACTCAGAAATATCCCCAGGATGGTCCCGTAAACCAAAGATCCCAACACATTAACCGCTTCGATCAGGGTCCCCATCCGGTCCGCAATCAAGGCAAAGCCCACCGCATACAACCCCCAAGCGAGCGTAAAGAGTCGGCCCATGACCAGGGCTTTGGGGCCTTCCGGTGAATGCCCGGTCCATCGGGCATAAAAATCCACCAGCGTGGTGGTGGACAAGGCACTCAATTCGGCCGCAGTGGAGGACATCGAGGCGCAAAACACCATCGAAATCAACAAGCCAACCAAACCAACGGGTAAAAAATCCAAGACATAGCGGATGAAAATAAAATTGGTATCCGGGCCGTCATCCCCCGAAGCCATGGACTTGTTCCGCTCACTCACCAACGATTGAATGGAATCCAATCGAGCTGCACTACGTTTGAATTCCATGCCCAAGCTATCCTTGCGTTGAGGAAAGGTTGCAGCCCGCCAAGCCTCGGCCGTCTCTCTGCGGCGAAGCGCCTCCTGCTCAAAGAGAACACGGTCATGGGCCTCCACCCGTTCGGGGTATTTGAAATTCAAAGGCGGCGTCTCAAACACATAAAAAACATACATCAAAACACCCAGACCCAGAATCATCAATTGCATAGGAAGCTTGAAGAATGCATTGAGCATCAAGCCTTTGCGGCTCTGACTTAGGGATTGCCCGCCCAGATAACGTTGGACCTGGCTTTGATCGGTCCCAAAATAGGATAACATCAAAAATCCACCCCCGACCAAGCCGGTCCACAAACTGTATCGATCGTTCCAATCCAGGCGCAGGACCAAGGCCTGGGTTTTGCCAGCCAAGGCCGACAGTTGCAAGGCATCGGAACCACTCCAATCCGATGGTAGGCTGCGAAACATCCACCAACCGGCCAAAACCATGCCCAGAAGGATCACCGACATTTGGAGCAGTTGCGTACGGGCAACGGCCCTCGAACCCCCGCTTAGAGTATACGCCAAGACCACCGAACCGGTTAATAGATTCGTCCATAACAAATCCCAACCAAGGGCCGTACTCAAAATCAAAGCCGGGGCGTAGATGGTCAGACCGGCCGCCAAGCCCCGCTGGGTCAGAAACAAAAAGGCGGCCAATCGGCGCACACGACCGTCGAAGCGGGTCTCCAGGTATTCATACGCGGTGTAGACATTGAGACGGTAATAAATCGGCAGGGCAACCACCGAAAGGACCACCATCGCCAAAGGCAAACCCAGGTAAAATTGAATAAAGCCCAGGCCTTCGCGGTAGGCCAAACCAGGAGCCGACAAAAAGGTGATTGCGCTAGCTTGTGTGGCCATGATGCTAAGTCCTACCATCCAACCCGTCTGCGAACGCGAGCGTAGGTAGGATTCCGCCTGACCCTGGCGGCTCATGGACCACAACCCATAGGCCAGAATAAGGCCCTGGCTACCCAAAAAAACCAACCAATCCAGCGTACTCATGAACCAAGACGGGTCAAAAAAGCCAACAAACCCACAAAAGCCAACCAAAACAAGGCCAGGGCCAGGTACCAGCGAGGCCAAGGGTTCGGCCCGCCCGAATCCTTCGAAGATGAGCCCGAAACCTTATCGGTCTCAGGGTGCATATTCCACCAGGTTTTGCAACAAACGAAACGCTCCCGGTACGCCCTGAGGGCATTGACGAAACAGCGACAAGGCGCAATAAACAACCGTGCCTTTTCCGTAACGACCGACCAAGAGCGATCCCTTTTGTTCCTCTTCCCCACGGTCGTTCATGCCCAGCAAGGGGGTCCAGGCGGGATCCCATTGCTGCGCAAAATACAAACCTCGTTCTTGGACCCAACCATCAAAATCATTGGATAACAATTGATTGGGCTTGTTTAACAAGGAATGATTTGGAACCAAAAAGCGAATCTCGGCCTGTTCCTCGGTGACCCGGGATCGTCCCAACTGCAAGGGAATGGGCGTCCATTGTTTTAACAACAAATTGGAGGTCGTTTGGTATTGAATGAGCAGATGTCCTCCCTGGGCCGCATAGTCCGTGAGCATGGGCTGAATCCGGGAGAGGTATCGGCAGGTATTGTAAAAGCGAACTCCCAGCACAATGCTTTGACAGGTCTTGAGCAAAGCAGGGGTCGCGGTTGCGGGATCCAAGTCCACCACCCGGTACCCCATTTGGGCCAAGGCGGTCATGGTCTCATCCCCGGCACCGCGCAGGTAACCAACCACCTTTCCCGAGGATTTTTGATGCAAGCGAACCACCGTAGCCTCGACCGGAACCACCCGGGTCTGGATTGGAATGTGCCCGTATTCTAGACGCACCACCGAGGCCAATTCCTGGGGGATCCACCGGCCCTGAACCGAACGGTACACGGCAGGAGTCACCATACCCCCCTGACCCGCCTCCCGACCCACGGTCGTCAAAACGGCTTCCCAGGTATACAGGGAATCGGGGCGCGGGTTCAAGAGAAGAGGCGGCTCCGATACCAATCGCCAACCTTCGGGCCAACCTGCCAGACCCCAGCGAAGGGTATCCGTTCGGTTGGGGGCTGTCGGGCCTTTCTCCATCCGCAGCGACAATCGAAAACGTAATTCGCGGACCCCATCGGGTACGACCAACTGACGGGGCTCCAAGCCAAGCTGCCAAGCAGGCAACACTTCCATCGGACGGTAGCGTTCGCCCAAAACAGGATCGGTCCATTTGTAGAGCAAAGGCGTACGCAATGTTACGGGAATCTCCATGGCCCCGAGCGACCACAACCAACGCGATTCCACCATCAGGGATGGAGGCGACTCGGGGCGATGAGATCCAAAATCAGGCACCGAATAATGCGCGGAGCGCGGACCCTCGGCTTTCCAAAAAGGGCCGGACATGGGCATCCCCGCGGGCAATGCTGCTCTAAAAGCGTAGCGATGAAGGGAATCCCCCAAATCGTTGGCCGTAGGCGCCGTCTTTCCATCCCACAGCGTCCGTTCCTGACCGCTGGGCCACAAGCCCAGCAAACTCAAACTTAGCGGTACCACCTTCACGGTGGCCGATGGGTTGCGACGCAAAACCTGCCATTCCCAATTCAATGAATCACCGGGGACCACGGCAGGCTGCGCCGCCATGGCCTCCTCCCAAAGGCCGCTGATTTCAGCCAGGAGGCGACTGACTTTTTGTTTGCGCTCCCTTGCCAAAAGTCGGTCTTCATCGGAACGTGTGGGGTCCTCAAGAATCCGGTCCAACAAGGGCAGCATCGGTGCCAAACCCTTGAGCCAAGCCTCGGTGTTTTCGGTTTCCAACAAGGCATACAAACCTCGAACCCCACGAGTCCATTCCTCCCAATCCGTCGACGCGGTTCCGTTTATGACCGATCGCTCCAACCCTTCCAAGGGATCATGAATGGCCGAATCCCCGGCCAACCACTGAAAATATTCCCGCTCCGTACCACGCTGACGGGCCGCCCCAAAGCCCTGACTTTGGTGCATGGAACGACTTTCGGCAGCCAATTCACCGTAGGACCGACCCAGGCGAGGGTTGTAGCCTCCCACGTCGAGGCTCAGCAGCCCGGTTTTGTCGTAGTCCTGACGGCCGTAAAACCACCAGCTGGTATTCCACACCAAGCGGGATGGTTGCCAGACACGCACCCGACTCAATTGCTCTGGAAAGCGATTGCTATCACCCGCTGCAAAAAAAGCCTCCACCGCCAACTGCGCCGAAGCGGTATGATGCCCGTGGGTTGCAGCCGGTAAAGGACTAAATCGCGTGACCAGGAGGCGGGGCTTAAAAAGCCTGATCACCCAAACCACATCCGCCAGGACCTTTTCACGGTTCCAATGTTGCCAGGTCTCCTCCGCATTCTTGGAAAAACCAAAATCATTGGCCCGTGTAAAAAACTGCTCCGCACCGTCCACCCTACGGGCCGCCAACAATTCTTGGGTACGAATAATTCCCAAATCGTATTCGGTATGATCTCCGATGAGATTCTGTCCGCCATCCCCCCGGGTTAACGAGATGTACCCGGTCCTCCAACGCTTATGGCGAGCCATAAACGCCAAGAACCGGGTATTCTCATCGTCGGGATGGGCAGCAATGTACAATACCGAGCCGTCCACCCCCAATCCCCGAATTTCTTCGCGGATTTGATCACGGGTCCATCCGGGACGATAGCCAAAGCCACCCTGTGCCTTTCCACAAAGTGGAAATGCCAACAGAACAAACAGGAACCAAGCGACCCAGAGCCTGGGCCGGCTCCAACGGTCGGTGCAAGCTGCTTGCCTCAATTATTTGCGCTTCTTTCCGGCAGGGACCAGGGGTCCGGCTGCTTCGTTCCAGGCCTTCATGTTTTTGGCGATATCGCCCGCATAACCCTGGTACCAATCCGAATTCTCGGCCTCGCCTTTGATCCGAGCCTGATCAGCGTGCTCAGCAGCCAGTCGGAATTCAGCCCGCGCTGCATGCACCCTGGCCAAAATCCAGCGAGGGTAAAAATGTTCGCCGTTCAAGCGCACCGCCTTTTGGGCTAACTCGAGGGCATAGGCCGGATCGTTCCCGTTCTCCAATACAAAGGCCGCGGCATTTGCACAGGGGTACCAATCTGCGGGACGGTCAACAAAGAATTTGCGAACATTGGCCATGCCCATGCCCTTGGCATCGGACTGAATGGGGAGCGTCCAGGTCGTAGGTCCCCAATGCATCCGCAACTGGGCCGAGGACATCGAGATGTACTCCAGGCTGTACTGCAAACGCTCGGCAAAGGCGGGTGCCGGGGCAATTTGGACTTCGGTCCGAAGAATATCCAGACTCTCTTTGAAATTGGTGGACCCCCATTGACCCTCGTTGCTGTTCAAGGCCAAAATCCAAGGTTTGTCAGCGCGTGGAATCAAGTACAAGGCATACTTACCGGCCTTGAGGGTTTGTCCACCCACCTGGACTTCGGTGCTGAAAGAAATCCAAGTGGCCGCATTGGCCCCGCTTCTCCAAATTTCATCAAAAGGAACCAGGCTACCCCACAAAGCGCGGCCGTTAACGCCCGGAGATCCATAATCCACCTCGATATCGGTCACACCCATGGTGAGACGGGCTCCGCAACGGGGCGAAGGCTGGGGCAAGGCCAATTGGGCAGCGGCCGGTAAAAGCGTAGCCTGTGCCAGGATGAACAAAAGGAAAGCGAAAAAGCTGGTTGCAAATTTCTTCATGGTTGTTTTTTTTTCAAAACTAAGCCAAAGCGAGCCACCTTAGGGGTCGGTCCCCTCCCTTGCTTTTATTTTAGGGGCATGAAAAACGAACTGGTCCTGGTGGACCCGCAAATCCGACCCGGAGTCGCCTTGTTGCGCCTCAACCGTCCCAAAGAACTCAACGCCCTGAATCTCCAATTGATGGCCGAATTACGAGACGCCCTGGCCATCCTGGACAAGGACGAGAACGTACGCGCCATGGTCTTGACCGGCAACGAAAAAGCCTTTGCTGCTGGAGCAGACATCCATCAGATGTCCGGAAAAGGAGCCATTGATATGTTGTTGATTGACCAATTTGCGACCTGGGAACAAATTCGTCGCCTCAAGAAGCCCTTGATTGCGGCTGTTTCAGGCTTTGTTCTGGGGGGTGGCAACGAGTTGGTGATGCATTGCGACCTGGTGGTCGCTTCCGAAACCGCCCGCTTTGGACAACCCGAAATCCTCTTGGGTATCATGCCGGGGGCCGGCGGAACCCAACGATTGACCCGGCAAATTGGCAAGTTAAACGCCATGGAAATGGTCTTGACCGGCCAACCCATTGCCGCCAAACAAGCTTTGGCCTGGGGCTTGGTGAACCGGGTGGTACCGGTTGAGGTGTACCTGGACGAGGCGCTGCGTTTGGCCTCTGAAATAGCCCTGCGGGCCCCGTTGGCCGTTCGGCTAGCCAAAGAATCCGTCCTCAAGGCACAGGATAGCAACCTCAGTGAGGGCTTGGAATTCGAACGCAAGAATTTCTACATGCTCTTTGCCAGTGCCGACCAAAAAGAAGGGATGGACGCCTTTGTCAACAAAAGGCCCCCCCAATTCACCGGTTCCTAGAAACGAAACCCAAAAATCCCCAAGGCAAGGATTCCAAAATAAGCCATCATCCAGATGGCATAAAACCCAGCGGCGCGGTGCAAGGGTGCTCGACTCCCCGTAACTCCCCCCCAGGCCATACCTCGTAACATCAAAAAAGCAATCATCCACCAAGCCAGGTAATTTTGGAGAGGAGCCACCACCAAAGACCCAGCCCAACCTTGCATCGCTGTTTTCTGATCCCAGACCCAAAAGCCCAATCGAGTCGCCCCGGGTTCAATCAAAAGATCCATCCCCATCACCAAAGCGCCCCCCAACACATCCCTCAACCACGATGGGATAGGGCTGCTTGTTTTGGACGGTAACCATCCACGCACCGCCCAGACCAGAACAACCCAATTCAAGCCAATGAGCGGGGGAACCCCCCACCAACGAGGCCCCAGCCAAGGCCCGTAATGGTAAGCCCCAAATACCGAACCCGTTTTCACACCCAGCCATTCCATGCTCCAACCAAAGATGTAACACAAAAAAACAACCAACCAATCCCGCGGCTGAAACGCCTCGCGATCGGACCACCCCACCCACAGCGCACCCAGGCCGAGGACCGGAAAGGTCATCTTAACAAAAAACCAATCAAAAGGCGTAAAGACGGTCCCCAGGGCACCGCACCCAAAAATGAGAGGCCACCACCAACGATAACGCCACGGGCTTTTAAGCAAACTCACTGCCTGCTTGCGGCCTTATTCGGATGAATGAGAACGTTGCTTGCCTTTGGATTTGCGCAAACCATCGATTAACCACCGAGTCGCAATCTGTGCCGAATGCAAGCATATGGGAATACCACCGCCAGGATGCACCGATCCGCTGCAAAAATACAACCCGTGAATCCGAGGGTGCTTGTTGGGATAGCGCCGAAAGGCCGAAAAAACAGAATTGGAATGAGGTCCGTAAAGAGCACCTGCATAACTACGGGTTGTTTTTTCGAAGGTGAGAGGAGTCATAACATTCTCATCTACAATCAAATCCCCCACATTCACGTCGAGTTCCGAAGATAACCGCGCCAGAATACTGCTGCGGGTAATTTGGGAGATTTTCTCCCAATCTTGTTTTTGATCGCAGGGCATGTTCACCATAACAAACCAGTTTTCGTGGCCATCGGGTGCATCGCTCTTGTTCAACTTGGAGCTGACATAAAGATAAAGGGTGCTTTCCTGAGGAACTAACTTGCTTCCTATAGCCTCAAATTCCCTGCGGTATTTGCGGGAAAAAAACAAATT
>JBMOHV010000053.1:0-11862 GCA_049317645.1 Bacteroidia bacterium | reverse complement strand
TTGTCGGTTTACCCCAACCCCAGCAAAGAAATTCTGAACGTGCGTGCCGGTCGTCAGAACGGTGAGGTCATGGTTCAAAACGCTCTGGGCCAAACAGTCTATACCGCCAACCTGTCCACCGAAGAAGGAAACCTTCGCATCGCCACCGGCGAATGGCAAGAAGGCCTGTACCTTGTCCACCTCAAAGGAACCCAAGGCCAAATCCTGGGTACCCGCAAGGTTTTGGTTCGTCATTAATCAACCCACCCTGATGAAGTAAAGCCCCGTTCGCGGGGCTTTACTTTTTTTGGTGCTCCTAAATTCGTTATCTTCGTGTTAACAGGATTCCACCTGTCCTTCATCGTCTTCTTTCCTCACCCATCATCCAAGTTTTTCCCTTAACCCTACCAATTATGCGCATCCTTTCTTTGAATAGCTTTTTCCGGGCCTGGGCTGCCTTGTTCCTGACCGGTGCATCGGTTTTGGGGCCCCTTCAGGTTTGGTCCCAAGGGTCCACCGCTTTTGAAAGCAATATTTTGGTTCTTGAGCATTTTACCAATGCCTCTTGCCCCCCTTGTGCTCAGCAGAATCCAACCTTCCAAAGTTTGATGCGAAACAACCCGGGGCGGGCCGTTGCCGTTCGTCACCATGTGGCTTGGCCCGGTTTGGATTCGATGTACCTGGCGAATCCCGCCGATCCCACCAATCGGGTTAATTACTACGGGGTGACCTTGGTACCGGCCCTACGTTTGGGTCGCTTTGCCTTGAGCACCACCATGAGTCAAAGCACCTTGGAAACCTGGCACAACATCACCCCAGCCAACTGGGTTTACGACCTCGAAACCAATTTGGTAGGCGCTGGACCGGACAGTGTACAGATTACCGGCACCGTCTATTCCTTGAGCACCCCGGATTCGGGGAATCGCTTGGTCATGGTATTGGCCGAAGACTCCATTTATTACCCACCCCCAGGACAACCCGGGGGCGGTTTGCCCGGTAACAACGGAGAACGCTTGTTTCCGATGGTGACCCGCAGAATTTTACCGGATACCAACGGTATCGCCGTCGGCAGTGGCGCGGTTCCTACCTCCTTTAGTTTCAAAACCCGCCTGGCCCCGCGGTGGCGTTTGCCCCACCTCTACCTCACAGGTTTTGTCCAAAACAGCACGACCAAACAAGTCCACAAAGGGTTCAAGCTTCGACTTGGTTACAATATCCATACAGGGGTCGAAGAGGCCGCCACCTCCAAGGCCGGGACCGCCGTTCACTTGTTCCCCAATCCAGCCAGCACATCGGCCGAAATCCGTTTGGTAGGCTGGGAAAATCGCTCCGAAAGCACAGGCCGTCCCCAGGTCCACCTGCAGGATGCCGCCGGGCGCCGTCTTCCCAATCTTTTTCAGTGGACCAGTGAACATACCTTGAGCCTTGATCTTGAAACCGTACCAGCGGGTCTGTACCACCTGGAGGTAATTACTCCAGGCAAAGCCCCTGTTTATTCCAAGCTGTTGGTATCTAAACCCTAAACCATGCAAGAACCTCGATTGCTCTTCGAATTGTTGGAGCATCAGCAGCGTCGCCATCCATTGGACTACGCTTTTGCTGCCAAAGAGCAAGGAACCTGGAAAAGGTATTCAACGGCGCAATCGCTGGATGAAATTAACCAAGTTGCCTTGGGACTGCTGGCCATTGGCTTGCAACCCGGTGACCGAATCGCCACCGTATCCAACAACCGACCCGAATGGAATTTTTTGGATTTGGGCATGTTGCAAGTGGGCGGCGTGCACGTCCCCTTGTATCCGACCATCACCGACCAGGATTACCGTTATATCCTGGAGCATGCCGAGGTTCGCTGGGTCATGGTTTCGGATGCCAGCCTCTACGAGAGAATCGCGCCCATTGCCCGAGAATTTCCCCATATTGCCGGGGTCTATACCTTTAATCGCGTTCCCGGCGCTCAGCATTGGTCCGAAATCAAAGCAGCAGCTCGACTGGACCTGGGTCAGGAACTCTTGAATCGCCGTGCCGTCATCCAAAAAGAAGACACGGCCACCATCATTTATACGTCGGGCACCACAGGCTTTCCCAAAGGCGTGATGTTATCCCATCATAACATCATGAGCAATCTGTTGGAGGCAGCCGTACGGGTTCCCTGCAAGGCAGGTGACAAGAGCCTGAGCTTTCTACCACTCAATCATATCTACGAGCGCATGCTCACCTACATGATGATGTACAGTTCCATTGGCATTCATTACGCCGAAAGCATGGAAACTATTGGTGAGAATCTCAAAGAAATCAAACCCCAAGTCTTTTCGACCGTACCGCGACTTCTCGAGAAAGTTTACGACAAAATTGTCGCGAAGGGCATGGAGCTCACCGGCGTGAAGCGTAAACTGTTCTTTTGGGCCCTTGATTTGGGATTGCGATACGAGTTCAAAGAGGCCAACGGCTGGTGGTACGAGACCCAACTCAAATGGGCCAATAAACTTATCTTTAGTAAATGGCGCGAAGCATTGGGCGGAAATGTCCAGGCCATCGTGAGTGGGGCTGCGGCTTTGCAACCTCGCCTGGCTCGGGTTTTTTGGGCGGCCAAAATTCCAGTTTTGGAAGGGTACGGACTCACCGAAACTTCCCCGGTTATCGCCGTTAATTATTTGGCAACGGGTCAAGTTGAATTTGGAACCGTCGGTCCGGTTTTGGAAGGGGTGGAATTGCGGATTGCCGAAGACGGTGAGATCCTGTGCAAAGGGAGCAATATCATGCAAGGGTATTACAAAGACGAAGCTCTTACACGAGAGGTGATCGACCCCGATGGATGGTTCCATACCGGCGATATCGGAACCTTGACTGCGCAAGGCAACCTCAAAATCACGGACCGCAAAAAGGAAATTTTCAAAACCTCCGGGGGCAAATACATCGCACCCCAAGCCATGGAAAACAAGTTCAAAGAGTCCATTTACATCGAACAATTGATGGTCTGCGGCGAGAACCAAAAACACCCTTCGGCGTTAATCGTACCGGCATGGGAGGTGCTCAACGATTGGGCTACCAAAAACGGCGTTGGAGATTCATCCCCTTCGGCTTTGGTCCAAAACCCCCAAGTGATCGCCCTCCTTCAATCCGAAATCGATCGTTTCAACAAGGAATACGGTCAGTGGGAACAGATCAAAAAGTTCACCCTTCTTCCTGTGACTTGGACCGTTGAAAGTGGAGAATTAACCCCCACCATGAAGCTCAAGCGCAAGTTTATTGTGGGAAAATTCCAAAGGGAACACGACGCCTTGTACACTTCGTAGAACACATTCGTTCGAATCCTAGAACCCGGCTCGTCCGGGTTTTTTTTTGGAACTTCTATTTTTATGCTTGCACAAGATATGCACGCATACTATAGAGTCTTACCTTTGGGTATGCCAACAACGACCAACCCCGCGGGGAAATCCAAACGGACTGTCTGTTTTGATACCCGCCTGACCTGGCTGAACATCGCTCGGATGTATCATTTTGAGGCCGAGAGCTACGGTCTATCGGTTTCATCGGCCTACCTCCTGCTTCACATCGAAGCCGAAGGCCTCCCGGTCACCCAAGTGGCGCCCAAACTGGGCATGGAACCCTCGTCCACGACCCGGACCCTGAACAAATTGGAGAACGATGGCCTGATTGAACGGTACCGGATTCCCGGCCAAGACCGGCGTCAGGTCATGGTACGACTCACCCCCCAGGGCATCGCCGCCCGCGAACTAGCCAAAGAACGGGTAAGACATTTCAACCGCTTGGTACGGAATCGTTTGGGAGATGCCAAGTTGGCTGTCTTCTTTGAATGCATGGACACCATCAATGGTCTCATCGGATCCCTGTCGTCTGATCAATTAATGGGGAACGCCTCTCTTCCAGCGGCCACCCATCCCAGCAACGTCGAAGTTTAATCCATCGCAACCCTCCTTTTTTGTGTTATGAACCGAACTATCCATAAAGTCGCCGTCCTGGGCTCCGGAATAATGGGCTCCAGGCTGGCTTGTCACTTTGCCAATTGCGGCATGGATGTCCTGCTCTTGGATATCCCGGATCCGGACCCTTCCAAAGACGCCCTTACGCTGGTAAACAAAGCTTTGGCAACGGCCATGGCCTCCAAACCATCGCCTCTTTACCTGGATTCCCTGGGCTCCCGAATTCGGACCGGCAACTTTCGGGACGATCTCCATCGGGTGGCGGATTGTGATTGGATCATCGAAGCCATCATCGAACAGCTGGAACCCAAACAAAATCTATACAGCCGGGTTGAAACCCACCGAAAGCCTGGTTCCTTGATCAGCACCAATACCTCGGGGATTCCCATCGCCGACCTTTGCCAGGGACGCTCCGAAGATTTCCGACAGAACTTTTGCGGGACTCATTTTTTTAACCCTCCACGTTACCTCAAATTACTTGAAGTTATTCCCGGTCCGGATACCGATCCAAAATGGGTGGATTTTCTCCTTCATTTTGGCCGCCAAAAACTGGGCAAAGTAGCCGTCCAAGCCAAAGACAGCCCTGCGTTTATCGCCAACCGCATCGGGGTTTTTGGAATCATGGCCCTGCTGCATAGCATGGACAGCCTGGACCTGGATATCACGGCGGTGGATCAACTCACAGGCCCCCTGATTGGTCGCCCCAAATCCGCCACCTTTCGGACCTGCGATGTGGTGGGTCTGGACACCCTGGTCAAAGTGGCCCAAGGGGTGCACCAACACTGCCCAGACGATGAATACCACGGCCTTTTTGAAATCCCGGCCTTTCTTCAACAAATGTTAGCCGAAGGCCGATTGGGCGACAAAACCAAGCAAGGCTTTTACCGCAAAACCAAAGCCGTGGACGGTACCAAAACGATTGAGGCCCTGGATCTGCGTACAGGTACCTACTCGGTCCAATCCAAAACCAAGTTCCCCTTATTGGACCCCATCAAGCAGGAAAATGACCTGCGCAAACGAATCAAAGCCCTCATCCAAATGCCGGACAAGGGCGGCGAATTCCTACGCCAAACCTTTGCCCGCAACCTGCGCTATGCCTCCCTTCGAATTCCTGAAATCTGCGAAGCTCCCTTTGAGATGGATGAAGCGATGGAAGCTGGTTTTGGCTGGGAATTAGGCCCTTACGCTTTATGGGACGCCATCGGTGTCCGCGAAATGAGTCAGTTGATGACGCTTTATGGCGAAACGCCTGCCCCTTGGGTTACCGAAATGTTGGCCTCTGGTTTGGATTCTTTTTATGAAAACAAAGAAGGCGCACTCTGGTGTTACCATCCAGGTTTGGGACGCCGTATCCAAGTCCCTCACCGGGAGCGGATCGTCGATCTTCAACTGCTCAAACCTACCAAGCTCGTTTGGTCCAACAGCGGTTGCAGTTTAATTGACTTGGGTCAAGGGGTGCTCAATTTTGAGTTCCATACCAAAATGAATTCCATCGGAGGCGAAGTCATCGCAGGCTTTCGCAAAAGCGTCGAATTGGCCGAAAAAGATTTCGCGGGTTTGGTTATTTCCAATTCATCGGCTGTTTTTTCGGCGGGTGCCAACCTAGGGATGGTCTTTATGCTAGCGGCCGAACAAGAATACGAAGAGTTGGATATGGCCATCCGGGCCTTTCAATCGTTTACCATGTTGGCGAGATTGTCCAAGGTGCCGGTGGTGGTGGCCCCCAAAGGCCTGACCCTGGGGGGTGGATGTGAATTATCCATGCATGCCGACGGGGTCCAAGCCGCTGCGGAAACCTATGTGGGTTTGGTGGAAGTCGGGGTCGGAGTCATTCCCGGTGGAGGCGGAACCAAAGAATTTGCCCTTCGCCTTTCGGATCGCTACCGGCAGGGGGACGTGGAATACAACGCACTCAGCCAGGTTTATATGAATATGGCGACCGCCAAAGTTGCCACCTCTGCCATGGAAGCCAAGGCCATGGGGATTTTCCGAGATAGCGATCGAATTTCCTTGTTCGAAGAACATCGTGTAGCGCAGGCCCGCGATTGGGTTTTGGAAATGGCGGCAGCGGGATACAACCCACCCAGCATGCGCCAGGATATCCGTGTTCCCGGCAAAGCGGGGATGGCTCTGCTCTTGGCCGGGGTCAACGGCATGCACATGGGTCGCTACATCTCGGACCACGATCGCCTCATCGCGAACAAGCTGGCCTATGTGCTCTGCGGTGGAGACCTCTCCTACCCCCAATTGGTTTCGGAACAATACCTCCTGGACTTGGAACGAGAGGCCTTCCTCTCCCTCTGCGGTGAGCGAAAGACCTTGGAGCGCATCCAACACATGCTCAAAACCGGCAAAGCACTACGCAACTAATTTTTTCCTACCAACTCGACTTTCAACGAATACCAACCAGATGAACGCCTACATCCTTGCCGGTCTGCGATCGGCTGTTACCAAAGCCCCCAAAGGGGGTTTTCGTTTCACCCGCCCCGACGATCTGGCCGCGGAGGTGATACGGCAATTATTGGCCGGGTTCCCACAGCTCGACCCAGCACGGATCGACGAACTCATCGTCGGCAACGCGGTGCCCGAAGCAGAACAAGGCATGCAAATGGGAAGGATCATATCGCTTCTCGCCTTGCCCAAAGAAGTCCCCGGCATGGTCGTCAACCGCTACTGCGGATCGGGTCTGGAGAGCATCGCCATCGCCGCCCAACGAATCCACTGCGGTATGGCGGACCTCGTTTTGGCGGGGGGTGCGGAATCCATGTCCATGGTTCCTGTGATGGGTTGGAAAACCGCCTTGAACTTTAACATCGCCCAAACCCATGGTGACTACTACACCTCCATGGGTTTGACCGCCGAAATGGTCGCCCAAGACTACGGAATCACACGGGATGAACAAGACGCCTTTGCCCTTTCATCCCATGCCAAAGCCGTTGCAGCCCTGGATAACGGTCGCTTCAAAGCACAGATTGCGCCGATCCAAGTCGAAGAAGTCTATGTAGACGAACGCATGAAAAAACAAAAGCGAACCACCACCGTGGATACCGACGAGGGTCCCCGTCGCGACACCTCCCTGGAGGCTTTGGCTAAACTCAAACCCGTTTTTGCCCAAGGTGGTAGCGTCACCGCTGGCAATTCGTCGCAGACCTCGGACGGGGCGGCCTTTGTCCTTGTCGCGTCCGAACGAATGGTCCGCGAATTGGGGGTCGAACCGCTGGGCCGCATGGTCTCTTACGCGACCCGCGGTGTGGAACCCCGCATCATGGGCATTGGACCGGTAGCCGCAGTTCCGTTGGCCTTGAACAAAGCCGGCCTGCGTATCACCGACCTGGAACAAATTGAATTAAACGAAGCTTTTGCCGCCCAATCCCTGGCCGTCATCCGACAATTGGATTTGAACCCCGAAATCGTGAACCTGAACGGTGGTGCCATTGCCTTGGGACATCCCCTCGGATGTTCGGGGGCCAAGCTCAGCCTGCAGCTTTTGCATGAAATGCGGGATCGCAAGCAGCGCTATGGGCTGGTAACAGCCTGTGTTGGCGGTGGACAGGGCGTTGCCGGCCTATTTGAGTGTTACCACCCTTGATGACCACTTTAATTCAGATCCCTCACAATCCAACTTGACCTTAGATACTTATCCCTATGAAATCAAAAGAATTACGTCGTGGTGGCCATTTTTTGGTTCACCATCCCGGTCCCGATGAAGTGTTCATTCGCGAAGATTTTGGCGAAGAACAGCGCATGATGTTTCAGGCCGCAGCCGATTTCATGAAGTCCGAAGTGGAGCCGCATTTGCATCGCTTTGAACAAGGCGATTACGCATTGGTGGAGGATCTCCTGCACAAAGCCGGCAACTTGGGTCTCTTGGGCCTTTCGGTCCCGGAAGAATTCGGAGGCATGGGAATGGGTTTTAATGTTTCCATGCTCATTTGCGAAGAAATTTCCAGCATGACCGGTTCGCTGGCGACTGCCTTTGGGGCCCATACCGGCATTGGAACCTTACCCATTCAGTATTATGGTTCCCAAGCGATTAAAGATCGCTTTCTCTCCAAAATCGCCGGTGGAGAATGGATCTCGTGTTATAACTTGACCGAACCGGGTGCAGGATCCGATGCCAATTCCGGCAAAACGATGGCCGTTCTCAGTTCTGATGGGCAACATTACGAAATAACCGGTCAAAAAATCTGGATTTCCAATGCCGGATTTGCCCAGGTCTTCATCGTTTTTGCAAGAATCGAGGACGACAAAAACATTTCTTGCTTTGTATTTCACAAAGACGATGTGCAGGGTTTGACCATGAACACCGAGGAACACAAAATGGGCATCAAGTCCTCTTCAACTCGGCAGGTATTTTACGACAAGGTCAAGGTTCCGGCGGATTCCATGCTTGGTCAAAGAGGGGACGGTTTCAAAATTGCCGTCAACGTCCTGAACGCCGGTCGTATCAAATTAGCCGCGGCGACCAACGGTGCGGCTTTTAAGGTGATTGGCTTGATGAGCCGTTACGCCAACGAGCGCCAGCAATTTGGCAAGAAAATCGGTGAATTCGGAGCCATCCAAGAGAAAATAGCACGTTGCAGTGCCTTGGTTTATGCAACGGATGCCGCTTTGTACCGAGCCGGCGATGCGATCGAACAACTTCAGAACGCACTTCTGGCCGAGGGCAATTCCGAGGCCGAAGCCAAACTCAAAGGGTTGGAGGAATTCGCCGTCGAGTGTGCCATCCTCAAGGTTTACGGCTCCGAAGTCATGGCCCTGGTGTCCGATGAAGGGGTTCAGGTCTACGGAGGCATGGGCTATTCAGCCGATGCACCGATGGAGGCGGCCTACCGCGATGCCCGGATATCCCGTATCTACGAGGGCACCAACGAAATCAACCGGATGCTCATCGTTGATATGATGTTACGAAAGGCTCTCAAAGGCCATGTGGACCTCTTGGGACCGGCTCGTAAAGTGGCCGCCGAGCTGATGGAGATTCCCGATTTTGGGGCGGACGAACCGACCGGATTTTTGGCCCCCGAAACCAAGATTCTGATGCAACTCAAAAAAGCCAACCTCTTGGTCGCCGGTGCGGCGGTTCAACACTACGGGACGGCCTTGGCCGAAGAGCAAGAAGCCCTCATGCGCATGGCCGATATGGCCATGGAGGTTTATGTTTTGGAATCGGCCCTCCTCAAGACCCAACGCCTAGCCGGTCGACTTTCCGAAGAAGAAAACCAACGAAGGGGCCTCCTAGCAACCCTCCAAACCCATCATGCCGCCGAAAAATGCCTGAGCGCAGGCAGGGAAGTCATCATGGGTTTGCCAGAAAACGATGAACAACGCATGATGCTCATGGGGCTGCGTCGATTTACCAAAACCCCCTCGGTGAATCTAAAGAACCTTCGAAGGAAGGTCGCTGAATATGTGTTAGAAAAAGGCAAATACCCTTATTGAACCGGAGTTAACCCCGATTCTTATAACCTAGAGGAATCACCCTGATTCCTAATCCACCAAGAGAAGACGACCGCGATAGGGTCGACCCTCCGAGGAACTAAATTCCAGGGTATAAACCCCTCTTGGATAGGCCGTAAGATTCAATTCAAGGGGCAAGGAGCCTGTCAAAAAAAGCACCGTTCGACCCAAAGGGTCGCGCACCTTGAGATGGCCTTCCTGCGGGGTCTCTCGAAGTGAAGCCCATTCAACCCGGCATCGCCCTTGGGCGGGATTCGGGTAAATCCCCAGTTGGATGGATTCCGTCTTTGGGTCTTCGACCGAGGCCATGGCCTGGCTTTGCAGCCAACGATAGGCTTGTTCAAATTCTCTGCGCCAAAACCATTCGGCATGCTGCCCATCCGAACGGATCACGGTATGGACAAGGCCTGAAGGAAAGCCCGACTGAACCATGGCATCTTTGAGTTGCTGCACTTGGGCGACCATGGACGAAGATTCCAAAGCCCCGGCCATCACATAAAACCGAACCGGCCAACGATAGCCCTCCAGCGATGGTTGCTGCATGATTCGACTGTCAAACCAAAGGCTGGGACTGAAAACCCCGGCTCTCGAAAAAACTTCTTGGTAACGAACCGCCGCGTACTGAGACAGAAATCCCCCCATACTGGATCCCCATATCCAGGTTCCGTTTCGTGTGCTATCGCTGCGGTAATGCGCATCGATGTAAGGCTTCAGGTATTGAACAATAAACTGGGCATACGCATCCCCTTGCCCCCCACCGTATTGGGGATGAACCCACGGGCTGTACTCGTTGATGCGCTGCGATCCTCCGTTGTCGATTCCGACGACAATGGCCCCGTAATCCCCGCCGGTGAAGAGGCGACTCAAACATTCATCCACCTCCCATTCTCCTGCAAACGAAGTCGCCGAATTGAAGAGGTTTTGACCATCGTGCATGTATAACACCGGATAACGCTTGTTAAGGGCCGTTTGGTAATCCGGGGGCAAATACAACCATATACGGCGGTAACGGCCCAGGGTCGGCATCCAGAACGTATCGGTCAGGATTTGTACCTGGGCATTGGCCGTCCCCCCTCCTCCTCCGCCTCCACCACTTCCGCTGTGCAAATCCTCCCAGCTCAGGACTTTGAGTCGAACGGTATCTCCGTTCCCGTAGGTATAGGTTCGGTTCGGCCGGAAGGAACCGGATGCATTCCCTTCAACCGACGCCCAAGAGCCCCGGGTGAACTTGAAAGCAAGGGTTCCGGAACCAGGGGGCAGGGTAAGTATTCGGGTTGAATCCGGCCTCCACGTCAGCGCATGCGCTGCAGACGCTGGATTCCAATTGTTAAAGGAACCCGCCAGGTAGATTGTAGCACCTGCCGGGGTATAGGCTGGAACCGAATCCAAAACAAGGTGAAGTTGACAATGCGCGTTGTAGCTGCTACCCAAGAAGCCTAGAAGCAATCCCAGGGTCTTGGAACCTTGGCCCCATCCACGTCCCCAAAAGCAAGTTATCATGGGAATGAAATTATTGAACATGCAAGAGATTGCACCCGCGCGGTTCGGCCCCATCCAATCGCCCCAAGAGTTCCAGGCTACCGTCCGGCAAGCACCTACCCAAATCACGGGTTTGAATAAACGATACGCTGTAGAAATTGGCAGGGTCAACCATGTTGAGACCACCAATCCCTCCGGCTTTCTCCCATTCCAAGGGGTTGTCTGCACGGTAAAAACCCACCCCCACCATGGGCGGGAAAACATAGCCCTCCCAACGCGTTCCATCCAGGCGATAGGCCTGGGATCCCAATTCGGTCATGCCGTATTCGCCGCCCAAGCGGATGGACGAGCCCAAGGCCTCCCGCCAACATTGCCGACGCTCCGCCTCTGTCCAGGTCCGGTCCATCCCCTTGGAACCGCCCGTCTCCATAAGAATATCGCTGGCACTAGCCACCAAATCCGTTTCTTGGATCCATTCCAAGAGTGCATGGGGAATCCCCCAAGCCAAGACCGGACTTTGCTCCAATTTGGCCCGTTGCCAATCCCGGGTGAACGCGTTGTAATCTTTGTTATAATAGGCCCCTTGGGCCAAATCCGACGCCTCCATATAGAAAGCCAGCATGGCCAACAAGGAGGATTCCCCTCGGTCCATGTACGAGGGCAACAAAGCCAGCAAAGCCTTTCCATCCAGAGGACCCAGAATGGTTTGGGCAAATTCCAGAGAACGCTCCCAAACCAGGTTTGGATAGGCCATGGAATGGACGGCCCTGCGTTGAACACCGGCGCTGGTACCGCTGCTTCGAAAAAGCTGCCGCGCATTGGGAGGAGGACCCCACGCTAGTTCGTGTTCTTTGAAGGCTTCGATCGGCAAAAAAACCAAATCCTCGGGGTAGCGTATGGCCGATGCATTGGGCTTGACAGCCTCCACAAACCTCCCAAAAACAGGAATTTCCTGCCTTTGACGGTGAAAAAGGTCCAAAATGGCCGCGCATTGTTGATCCGTCCA
>JBMOHV010000052.1:0-12045 GCA_049317645.1 Bacteroidia bacterium | reverse complement strand
ATGGAGAGAACGTTCCGGATGGAGGCGGGGGTATGGAGTGGATTTTTCATGCTGGTCAGGCCTAGGGCTCTTTAGCAAAAATACGCCTTGGCTAATACCTTTGGGCGCTCAAGCCATTCATGTCCACCACCCCTACCCCCACCCTGATTCTCGGTTCCGAGGGTCAATTGGGTTCCGAATTGCGCAGGGCCCTTTTGGAGCAACTTCCTCCGGAATCTGTGTTATGCACCGATTTAAGGCCTGGACCCCAGGCCGGTGATTCGCCCTTTGAGTTGCTGGATGTCCTGGATGAAGGGGCTTTGCGGAATGTTTTTGAGCGGTATCGCCCACAAAGGGTTTATTTGTTGGCAGCGATGTTATCGGCTACCGGCGAGGCGAACCCGCGCAAAGCGTGGAAACTGAACATGGATGGACTCCTTCGCGTTTTGGATTTGAGCGTGGAGTTGGGGGTTGACCGGGTTTTTTGGCCCAGTTCCATCGCCGTTTTTGGCCCCGACAGTCCCAAAGACCCCGCCGAACAGGCCGGCTACATGGATCCGATGACGGTTTATGGAATTTCCAAACTCAGCGGCGAATTGTGGTGCCGTTACTACCATCACAAGCACGGATTGGACGTGCGTTCTCTTCGTTACCCCGGCATTCTTTCGTGGCGCACCCCACCTGGAGGCGGTACAACGGATTATGCCGTGGAAATTTTCCATCGAGCTCTGGACCAAGGCCGCTATACCGGCTTTTTGTCCGCCCATACCCGCCTGCCCATGATGTACATCGACGATGCCATCCGTGGAACGCTGGAACTCATGGATGCTCCCGCCGATCAAATCACCTGCCGAACCTCTTACAACCTGGGCGCCATGGACTTTACCCCGGCTGAATTGGCGGACTCCATCCAAAAACAGATTCCTGGATTTGAGATGAATTACGAGCCCGATTTTAGGCAGGCGATTGCCGATCAATGGCCGCAACGGGTCGACGATACCTTGGCCCGCAGGGACTGGGGATGGGCACCGCGCTTTGACTTGGAAGCGACCTGTCGAGTGATGCTGGAATCTCTGAGGGAGCCTTCATTCTGAGGGAGCCCTCATTCTGAGGGAAGCTTAATGCGCCTGTTCGCTCAGGAATTTGATGCGAACCAGTTTGATTTCTTCTTCGGTAAAATCACCGGCTAGCAAATTCTTGTAAGCCACCTGCAGATCATCGGTATCCGTTTGGCGGAAGTACTGGTAAATTTCTTCGACAATCTCTTGGTCCAGGCTGCTTTGGATAAAGTAATCCAAGTTGACTTTGGTCCCAGAATCCACGATGCCTTTGAGTTCGTCCAAAACCTGATCGTAACTGAGTCCACGGCTGTTGCCGATTTCGGTCAATGGAATTTTGCGATCGATGGCCCCAATGATAAAAACCCGGTTGCCGGATTTGGTACCGGTGCTCTTGACCACAAAGTCTTCGGGTTTTTCGATATCGTTTTCTTCGACATAGCGGGCAATAAGCTCCACAAAAGGCTTGCCGAATTTGAGGGCTTTGCCTGGGCCGACCCCTACAATTTGTTGCATTTCGGTCAAGGTGGTGGGGTACATAGTCGCCATTTCTTCGAGGGAGGGGTCCTGGAAGATGACATAGGGGGGGAGACTCTTGTCTTTGGCTAGTTTTTTGCGAAGATCGCGGAGCAAATCCAAGAGGGCCTGATCCAGGGCCTCGGAGCGTTGTCCTTCGAATTCGGTATCGCGGGCGATATCAAAGCGATGATCCTGCGGTACTCGGAGGGTAAAGGGATCCTGCAGGTACTCGGCGGTTTTGGGCGTTGTGCGCAATGTGCCGTATTGTTCAATGTCCTTGTGGAGGAGGTTTTGTAACAATGCAACGCGAAGGCAGGATTTCCAAAACGAAAGTCCGCGTTCCTTGCCCGCACCGAAACCGGGCAGGCGTTGGTGTCCGTAGGCTTCGATTTCGGGGGTCATTTCGCCGGCCAGAAAGTGGCTGATATGCTTGTAAGTAAAGGCTTTTTGGAAGGACTGTACCGTTTGGAGCAGCAAGACCATTTCATCCCGAACCTGGTCGGTCGGTTGGGGGTTGCGGCAATTATCGCACATTTTGTTACACTGCGCGTCGTCAAAGGCTTCGCCGAAATAGTGTAAAATTTGTTGACGGCGGCATAGACCGGATTCGGCCAAGGACATCACCTCTTGAATCAAGAGGTTTCCGACCTCTCGTTCGGCGACCGGTTTGTCCTTCATGAATTTTTGTAATTTCTCGGCGTCCCTTTCGTCATAAAAGGCAATGCAAACGCCTTCGAGGCCATCCCTGCCCGCACGCCCGGTTTCCTGGTAGTACGATTCGATAGATTTGGGGATATCGTAGTGAATCACAAAGCGAACATCGGGCTTGTCAATCCCCATCCCAAAGGCGATGGTTGCCACAATGACGTCGATTTCTTCCATCAGGAAATCATCCTGGTTCTTGACCCGCTGGGCGGATTCCAAACCGGCATGGTAAGGAACGGCCTTGATATCGTTGGCCCGCAGAATTTCGGCAAGTTCTTCGGTTTTCTTGCGGCTTAGGGTGTAGATAATACCGGACTTGCCTGCGTTTTCTTTGATGTATCGGACGATGCTCTTGACCGCATCCACCTTGGGCCGCATCTCGTAAAAGAGATTGGGCCGGTTAAAGGAGGATTTGAAAAGGCGGGCATTGGTCATCTGAAGGTTCTTGATGATGTCGTTTTGAACCTTCTCGGTGGCGGTCGCGGTGAGGGCAATCAGGGGCACATCCCCAATGGCCTTGACCATTTGGCGAATGTTTCGGTATTCGGGTCGAAAGTCATGGCCCCATTCCGAAATGCAGTGGGCCTCATCCACGGCGACAAAAGAAATTTGGTGATCGTGCAGAAAATCCAAGTTTTCCTGTTTGACCAGCGACTCCGGAGCCACGTATAACATTTTGGTGATGCCGGCGTCGACGTTGGCCCGCACCCTTTTGAGTTCGGCTTTGGTCAAAGAGGAGTTCAAAAACTCGGCGATACCGTCGGTCCCCGAAAAAGCCCGGACCGCATCCACCTGATTTTTCATGAGGGCAATCAGGGGGGATATGATAATGGCCGTGCCCGGTGAGATGACCGCGGGCAATTGGTAGCACAAGGATTTTCCGGCCCCGGTGGGCATGATGACGAAGGTGTCTTGGCCTTCGCAGATGCTTTCGATGATGGCTTCCTGATGACCCTTGAACCGATCAAAGCCAAAAAATTCCCTCAAGGCTCTGCGGAGCTGATGGGAGATGCTTTCTTGAACTAGACCTTCGGCCATGGAAATCAGGGTATTTTTGTGTTCAGGGTTGACCGCAGGGTCAATTTCTAAGACCACCTTAAGATAACGATAAAATTTGATTTTGGATTTACAGAGCCTAAAAAAAATTTCGCAGCGGGTTTTGGACCTGGAAGCCCAGGCCATTTTGGCCCTCAAGGACCTTCCGATCGAACCGTTGGCGGCCACCGTGGATGCGATTTTGACCTGCAAGGGTCGAGTCGTCCTGAGCGGTATTGGCAAGAGCGCGATCATTGCCCAAAAAATTGCGGCCACCCTCAACTCGACCGGCACCCCTTCCTTGTTTATGCACGCGGCGGATGCTGTTCACGGCGATTGGGGCATGGTCCAAACCGATGACCTCCTCGTTCTGGTCTCGCAGAGCGGGAATTCCCCCGAAATCAAGGCCCTCCTACCCATGGTGGGCCTGGGGGGTCAGCGGCTGGTGGCCATCACCGGGGATCCGTCCAGCGCCTTGGCTATTGCGGCCGGGGATTATTGCTTGTTCAGCACCGTGGAGGCCGAAGCCTGCCCTCACAACCTGGCTCCCACCACCTCGACCACCGTACAGATGGCCTGGGGGGATGTTCTTGCGGTGGTTTTGATCGAAATGCGTCGCTTTGGCCCGGGGGATTTTGCCCGCTTTCATCCGGGTGGGGCCCTTGGGAAGCGCCTCTACCTCCGGGTTCAGGACCTGGTGGCTCGAAACGCCCGACCCTGGGTGCCCGAAGAGGCTGGTTTTAGGGCCTTGGTGACCGAAATATCGACGGGACGCATGGGGGCCGCGGCGGTTTTGCGGGATGGGAAGCCTGTTGGGGTGGTGACAGACGGGGATTTGCGTCGGACCCTGGAGTCGGGTCGGCCTTTGGAAAGCCTCCGGGCCGGGGATCTTATGAGCCCTAGCCCCCGCACCATTGCCTTGGATGCCTTGGCGGTGGATGCCTTGGCCCAGATGAGAACCCATCAAATCACCCAATTGCTGGCGGTCGATGAGGACGGAGGATACCAAGGGGTGGTACATTTGCACGATTTGCTCCGCGAGGGCGTTGTTTGACCATGAATCTCTCCAACTCTATTGGAACCTCCCCCCATGTCCTTATCATGGCCGGGGGCAGCGGGAGTCGATTGTGGCCGGTGAGCCGGACCAACAAGCCCAAGCAGTTTTATGATTTGCTGGGAACAGGTCAAACGATGTTGCAACACACCTTTGATCGGGCCTTGGCCATGACCGGTTCCCCATCCCGTATTCGGGTCATTACCCAAACCCAGTGGGGTGATTTGGTTCGCGAACAATTGCCGGAACTGGCCGAAGAACATCTTTTGTTGGAACCCATTCGCAAGCAATCTGCGACGGCCACTTATTACGGTTTGCTTAGCTTGGAAACCGAAACCGATCAGGATGCGGTGGTGATTTTGCCCTGCGATCACTTTGTGTTGGATCGTGAACGTTTTGATGAATCCATTGAACAGGCTCTACGAGGGGCTGTTCAAACCAAGGCGTTGGTCATTATGGGCGTGAAGCCCACCCGACCTGAGCCCAATTACGGTTACGTTCAATACGTTGACAACCCTGCAGCGGGTTCCGAAGAAGTCCTTTTTCACGTCAAAACATTTACCGATCAACCTTCCCAGGAATTGGCCAATACGTTTATCCGATCCGGTGATTTTGCTTGGTATACCGGGATCAAAGTGGGTGGCAAGGAGGCTTTTTTGGACCTTTATCGCCGATGGATGCCGGATTTGGTGGAAGTCTTTTCTGAATTCGAAGCCATCAAAGATCCTTTGTTACGAAAGTCGTTGATCGATAAAATTTACCCTCGATGTGAGTCGGTTTCATTTCGCGAAGGCATTTTGGACAAAGCTGGCACTTTGTTGCTGCAATTGGGCGATTATGGTTGGGGTGACTTGACCTATTGGGCCGAAATTTATCGGGAGCACGAAAAAGATTATTTTGGGAATGCGGTGAACGGTAGCCAAGTGGCCTTGTTCGATTCTCATAACAATATGATTCACATTACCGGGCAGCGCATTGCGCTGATTGATGGTCTGGAGAATTACATTGTGGCGGATTCTCCGGAAGGCATTTTGGTATGCCCGCGCCACAAAGAAGGCGAATTGCGCCAACGCCTGGCGGTGCTGAGGCGACAGCAAACCGACAAAAACGGAGGAGATAAGCCTCCCCGCCTTACCTAAACGGCGTGGGAACCTATTGGCGATTGTTGGTGCTGGCAGGACCTCTGGGGAGGCCTATGGTTCAGTATCTTTTGTTAACCATCGGGGGGATTGTTTTTGGCTTGGCCAATTTTGGGCTGCTGATTCCCTTGTTGGACTTGATTTTTGGAACGGATTCGGCGGCCGCATCGGCAGGGACCGAAGGCGCTGCTGGCTCGGTGGAGGGTCTCCGCAGCGGTTTTCAAGGCTTTTTTGAGAACGTATTGGCCGAAAACGGTCGTCAAGGGGCGCTGGCCCTGGTCTGTGCAGGGGTTGGGGCTTCGATATTCCTGGCCAATGTTTTTCGGTTTTTGGCCCAGAAGGTTTTGAATCGTTTGCGCAGTCGTCTTATTTATCGTTTGCGTCAGGATTTGTACGGTCAGGTATTGGCCCAGGATATTCGGTTTTTTCATCATCGTCGCAAGGGGGATTTGATATCCGTTCTTTCGAACGATGTGACCGAGATTGAGGGCTCCGTGGTCAATACCATGCATGTTTTGTTACGGGAACCTTTTTTGATCCTGGCTTATGTGGGTTTTCTCTTGGCGCTTTCTCCGGCCTTGACGCTGTTTTCGTTTTTGGTTTTGCCCATCTCTGGTTGGTTTATTGGCTTGTTAACGCGTCGCTTGCGTCGGGACTCGGGCAACAGCCAAGATCTTTTGGGATCTTTGTTATCACGGCTCGAAGAAACGATCAGCGGTATTCGTATTGTCCGGATTAGCAATGCTTCCGGCTTCATGTCGGATCGTTTTGATGCTCTTAACAAAGGCTACGCGCTGTTGTTACGAAAAATATTTGACCGTCGCGATTTGGCCAACCCCGTTTCGGAAGCGTTGGGGGTCATGGCGGTTTTGAGTATTCTTTATTTTGGGGGAACCCTGGTGATTGAGCAACGCAGTGCCTTGTCAGCCAGTGAGTTCATTGCGTATATTCTCCTGTTTTCTCAATTGTTGCCCCCCGTCAAATCGCTGGGTGCGGCCTATACCAATGTCCAAAAAGGCCTTGCATCCGCGCGGCGGGTTTTTGCACTTTTGGATCAGGTACCGCAGGTAGTCGATCGTCCCCATGCCAAGCCTTTGGACGATCTCAAAGTCGGATTGGAATTTCAAAATGTGAGTTTTCGCTACGGGGATGCTTGGGTTCTTCGGGATCTGAGCTTCGATTGCAGGCAAGGGGAAACGGTTGCCTTGGTGGGGGTCTCCGGTTCGGGTAAGTCCACGGTGATGGATTTGATCAGCCGATTTATAGAGCCCCAGGAAGGGCGTATTTTGGTTGATGGGCAAGAGCTTGCTTCGGTGCAAACGGATTCTTGGCGGGCGCTGATAGGTTTGGTGGGGCAGGAGAATTTGTTATTTAACGATACCGTCCAGGCGAACATTGCCTTTGGCGATGAATTCCCCGATATGGCCAGGGTTCAAGAGGCCGCCAAGGCCGCCAACGCCCATGGTTTTGTGTCCGGGATGGAGGAGGGTTACGAGACCTCGTTGGCGGAGCAGGGATCCCGTTTGAGCGGTGGGCAACGGCAGCGCATCGCCATTGCCAGGGCTCTCTACCGCAATCCCCGCCTCTTGTTGCTGGACGAAGCGACTTCTGCGTTGGATTCAGTGGCTGAGCAAGAGGTCCAGGAGGCCTTGCAGGCCCTGATGAAAGGCCGAACCACCTTGGTCGTGGCCCATCGCCTGAGTACCATCCAAAAAGCCGACCGGATTGTGGTGCTCGAAAAGGGCCACAAGGTCCAAGAAGGCACCCACGAGCAATTGATGGCCCAGGAAGGCGTTTATCGTCGATTGGTCGAATTGCAGATGCGGGCCTAGGGTGTATTTTTGGAATCGAACCCTTCTGCTATGGCCGCTAAATACACCGAAGATAACATTAAATCACTCGATTGGCGAGAGCATATACGGCTGAGGCCGGGGATGTATATCGGCAAATTGGGGGATGGATCGGCGTACGACGACGGGGTTTATGTGTTGATCAAAGAGATCATTGATAATTGTATCGACGAGCATGTGATGGGTTTTGGTAAATCCATCGAAATCGAAATCGGACGCGAAAGCGTGCGCATTCGGGATTACGGCCGTGGGATTCCTTTGGGCAAATTGGTGGATTGTGTATCGCGCATCAATACCGGGGGCAAGTACGACGGCGAAGCCTTCACCAAATCGGTGGGCTTGAACGGCGTGGGTACCAAGGCGGTCAATGCTTTGAGCAAAAGCTTTGTGGTTCAATCGTTTAGGGATGGTTTAAGCCGCAAGGCGGGCTTTTCGCAGGGTTTGTTACAGGAAGAGACCAAGGACTTGCCGACCCATGAGAAGAACGGGACCTTGGTTGACTTTGTTCCGGATGGAGAGATTTTTAGGAATTTTTATTTTATCCACGAGTTCATTGAGGAACAGTTGTGGAATTACGCTTACCTTAATGCGGGGCTGAGTCTTTACCTCAACGGCAAGAAGTTTTTTTCGAAGGACGGCTTGTTGGATCTGTTGGTGCGCAAGGCCCCAGCGGATGCGATTCGCTATCCTGTCATTCACCTCAAAGGAGACGATATTGAATTGGCCTTTACCCACGGTGAACAATACGGCGAGGAATATTATTCCTTCGTGAACGGTCAGTACACGACCCAGGGGGGTACGCATTTGGCGGCTTATCGCGAGGCGTTGGTTCGGACCATTCGGGAATTTTACAAAAAGGATTTTGATGCCTCCGATGTCCGGGGCTCCATCATTGGTGCGATTAGCCTGCGGGTGCAGGAGCCTGTTTTTGAGTCGCAGACCAAAACCAAGTTGGGATCCCAGCACATGGCCCCGGGTGGCGCTCCGCTCCGCTCCTTTGTCGGGGATTTTATCAAAAGGGAACTGGATAATTACCTGCACAAGCATCCGGCGGTGGCCGATGCCTTGCTCAAAAGAATCACCCAGAGCGAGCGGGAACGCAAGGACATGGCCGGTATCAAGAAGCTGGCCAACGAACGTGCCAAAAAAGCCAACCTGCACAACCGCAAGTTGAGGGATTGCCGACTGCACTACAACGAGGGCCGCAACGAAGGTCATTACAACAGCACGCTCTTTATAACGGAGGGGGATTCGGCGAGCGGCAGCATCACCAAGGCCCGACAGGTCGAAACCCAGGCGGTATTTAGCCTACGGGGCAAGCCTTTGAATTGTTACGGCCTCAAGAAGAAAGTGGTGTACGAGAACGAGGAATTTAATTTGTTGCAACATGCCCTGAATATCGAAGAGGGCTTGGAAAATCTTCGCTACAACCGGGTGGTGATTGCGACGGATGCAGATGTGGACGGTATGCACATACGTCTTTTGTTAATGACTTTCTTTTTGCAGTTTTTTCCGGATTTGGTAAGGGACGGCCACTTGTATATTCTTGATACCCCGCTGTTTAGGGTCCGAAACAAACAGGAAACGAATTATTGTTACAGTGAATCCGAGAAGCAGGCCGCCATGGCCCGATTGGGCGCAAGGGCCGAGGTTACCCGGTTCAAGGGTTTGGGTGAAATCAGTCCGGATGAGTTTGGGCGCTTTATTGGGCCGGACATGCGTTTGGAACCCATTATCCTCAAGGCCGATACCTCCATTCCCAAATTGTTGGCCTACTACATGGGCAAGAACACCCCGGAGCGCCAGCAATTTATTGTGGAGAACCTGCGCTGGGAAATGGATGCCCCCCAGGGCGTGGCCTTAGCGTCCGAAGAGTCGGCGGTGCCAGCTTTGACCGAAGGGTAACCAAAGGCGATGGAGGTCGCCGACTTGGGTCAGGAGGGTATCGGCCACCAAGGTGGTGTCTGCGACGATGCCGTCTGCAACCGCTGCTTGCATGGTTGGATGATCGACGGCATGGATGGGCTGGTCCCCGTTGCGGTAGAAGTACCGGCGTTTCTCCAGGAAGTTTAGGTTCAGGCTTTGGCCCAATTCCTGCACAAAGTGGGTGGCCTTGTCAATGGAGCAACCGCTGGCCGAGGTTTGGGCTTCGTCCACGGCCAAGAGAATGAAATAGTCATCGTACACCCAAGCCGAGGCTAGTAGGTCCTGACGGTGTGCCGTCCAGGTGCGAACAAATTCCTGCAGGGGTGGCCGGATGAGGGCGGTATCCAGCGGGCTGGGCGATGAGAAAATCCAAAGACGGGCCGTGGACGGCAATTGGTCAAAGGGAACCCACACGATGGCTTGAATGAGGGATGGCTTGGATTAGCTGGCCAGGGAACGGGCGGTGATTTCGGCCAGATCCATGACTTGGACTTGGTCCTGCCCGGTTTGGGAGGCCGCGTCTTTGAGCATGGTCATGCAAAATGGGCAGGCGACGGCCACGGTTTCGGCCCCGGAGGCCGCCATGTCGGAGGCCCTTTCGTGGTTGATCTCCAGGCGACCGGCTTCGGCTTCTTTGAACATCTGGGCCCCGCCGGCCCCGCAACACAGCCCGTTGCGTTTGCTGCGACGCATTTCAACGAGGTCGGCATCCAAAGCGCGGATCAGATCGCGGGGTGCTTCGTAAATCCCGTTGGCACGACCCAGGTAACAGGAATCGTGAAAGGTAATCCGGCGGCCCTTGTACGGACCCCCGTCCTGCAAGCGCAGACGGCCTTCGTTAATCAGTTGTTGGATCAGCGTGGAGTGATGAACGACATCGTATTGTCCGCCCAGTTCAGGGTATTCATTGCGGAGGGTGTTGAAGCAATGCGGACAGGCGGTAACAATTTTTTTGACCCCGTAGGCATTCAGGGTGCTGATGTTCTGGGAGGCCTGCATCTGAAAGAGAAATTCATTGCCGGAGCGACGGGCTGGATCGCCGGTGCAGGATTCTTCGGTGCCCAGGACCGCGAACGACAAACCTGCATGCTGGAGGATTTGGGTAACGGCGAGGGTGACTTTTTTGGCCCGGTCGTCAAAGCTGCCCGCACAGCCCACCCAAAAAAGGTATTCAGCGCTTTGACCGCGGGATTGGAGTTGGGCAAGGGTGAGGATTTCCATGCAAGGGGGGGTTCAGGAGCGAGTGCCGGGGTCCTGTTCGGCCCAGGCCAGGCGGTCGGCGGCCGGGAAGGCCCAGGGTGCGCCGTTGTTTTCGATGTTACCCTGCATCAACGCCCATTCGGAGGGCATTTCACTGGCTTCCATGGCTTGGTAGCGACGCATTTCCAGGATGATGTTGAGGGGATTGATCAAGATCGGGCAAGCCTCGACACAGGCATTGCAGGAGGTGCAGGCCAGGATTTCTTCGCTTGTTATGTAGTCCCCCAAGAGGTTTTTGCCGTCTTCGACCTTGGAGGCCTCAGGATGCGCTTGGAGCCAACGGTCGCTTTCTTCGAGTCGATCCCGGGTGTCCATCATGATTTTGCGCGGAGAAAGTTTTTTGCCCGTGATGTTGGCAGGGCAGACCGAGGTGCAGCGACCGCACTCGGTGCAGGAATAGGCGTCCAGCAGGCTTTTCCAGGGCAGGTCATGCACATCGGCGGCGCCAAATCGATCGGGGGGTTCGATGGAAATGACGGGAGGAGCGGAGGGGTTCAACATGGCCTGTACTTCGTTCTGAATGACGGGCATATTGGTCATGGTGCCGGCAGGTTCCAACGATGCGTACCATGTGTTGGGAAAAGCCAGAACGATGTGAAAATGTTTGGAGTAGGGCAGGTAGTTGAGGAAGGCCACGATCCCGCCAAGGTGCAACCACCAGGCGATGCGTTCGGTTGCATAAAGGGCCTCCGGGCTCCAGCCATCGAAAAGGTTGGCGAGCCATCCGCTGACCGGAAACTTGTACACCCCGGGATGCATGGCAACATCCGCCGCATTCATCATCAACAGCGCCCCCATGAGAATGATTTCGACGATGAGGATGGCTTTGGCATCCCAAGCAGGCCAGCCGGCTAATTCAGCGGCCTTGTAGAGCCGGGGAGGTCCATGCACCATGCGCCGCCCCAAAAAGACCAGGCAGGCGATAATCACCCCCACGCCCAGCCATTCAAAGAGGCCGATCATCAGGGGGTAGAGTCCCCCCAGGGGTTTGGAAAGGATGCGGTGGGTGCCCAGGAGGCCGTCGAGCAGGATTTCGAGCAGCTCCAGGTTGATGAGCACAAAGCCCACGTAGATCAGAACATGGAAAAAGGCCGCAATCGGGCGGCTGCCCATTTTGGATTGTCCCAGGGCAACACGGGCCATTTGGCGCCAGCGCAGGGCGGGACGGTCGGTGGCAGGAGTCCCCTGCCCACGGAAGATATTGGCCCGAATACGCTGAATTCGGCGTACAAAGGGGTAAAGCCCGCTAACGAGGACCGCGGCGAAGAGCAAGGACTGGAGCAATTGAAAACCCATTGAGGATTCAAATTTGACCATAAAACCCCCAAATTCCCAAAAATGTTCGGCATTATTGAAATTTATCCCCGCTGGATTAGTTTTGCAAGCCTTTGGTAGACTGCCCCTGCGGTTGTTTCCAAGGCGAATAGAGGGGTGATGTAGCTCAGTTGGTAGAGCAAAGGACTGAAAATCCTTGTGTCGGCGGTTCGATTCCGTCCATCACCACCAAAAACCCCGTTTCT
>JBMOHV010000051.1:0-12056 GCA_049317645.1 Bacteroidia bacterium | reverse complement strand
AGGCCAGCGCGATTGAGCAGGTCTTCGGCCTGTTGCAGGGCGGCTTTGCCGTAGCGGTCACCTCCAATCATGCGGGCCAAGGTTTGTTTACGTTGCTCCGGGTCAAGAATCGTAAGGGCGGTGCGGGTTTGGTGGTCTTGGACTTCTTTGGTGATATGCCAATGCCCATCACCCAAGGCGGCAATTTGTGGGAGGTGGGTAATGAGAATAATTTGCTGATGGCGTCCCATTTCCGAGAGCATTTGGCCCATCCGCAGCGCGGTTTCTCCCGAGATGCCGGTATCAATTTCGTCAAAAATGCGGGTGTGGTTGTTCCCTTCCTCGCGCACCAGGCTTTTGAGGGCCAAGAGCAAGCGGGATTTTTCACCACCGCTGGCCACCTGTCCCAAGGGTCGGGGTTCCTGACCGGGGTTGGCGCTGAACCACAACTCGGGTTGGTCCAAGCCCTGGAGGGCATCCTGCGGGAGCCATCCTTGCCAGTCAACCTGGGCGGGGTCCATCGGGGTCGAAGCGGGTGGTAGGGTCAAGGCAAGTTCATTGCGGAAGATGAGTCGGGCATGTTCCATGCCCAATCGGCTTAGTTTGGAATGACAGCGTTCGGAAAGGTCGGCCAGCGCGAAGGTGCGGGCCAGGTGGAGGCGCAGGGCGGCCCCTCGGACCGCTGCCAAAGCTTGAGACTCCTTTGCCTCCAGGGCCGCCTTCGCCTCGTCCACCCCGGGGGTGGACCCCTGGGCTTCGCCCAGCCTGGCTCGCAGCCCTCGAAGTCCTACCAGGTCGCCGATTTTGTGCTTGTGCATCAGCCCCTGCAGTTGGTCCAATTGCGCACTCAAGCGGGCTGTCGCCTCCATATCGGGAACCCGTTGGTCGGCCATATCCGCCGCGTCTCTGGCCAGTTCTCCGGTTTGCCATAACAAATGACGCAAGCGCTCGGCCCAAGCCCCTACCTCCGGATCCCGGGTTTCCACACCACCCAGGCTTTGGAGCAGGGTTCTCAGCGTATCGCTGACCGAAGGAAGCCCCCCGTTACCAGCCTGCCCCTCGTCCAAAACCGCTTCGGCATGCCGTAATTTTTCACCCGATTCCTGGGCATTTTCTTGCACCGCCCATGCGGATTCCAAATCCGAAAGCTGCTCCCAACCGTCCAAAGGCGCCTCGTTAAGTTCCTCCAAATAATACCGATCCCGCTCCTCGTCTCGTTTGCGTTGGTCCAGATCCGTTAACCAAACATCCAACGCTTTGCGCGCCACTTTCCAGGCCCTGTAGTCTTGGGAATACATGTGCCGAAGCGATTCACTCCCAGCCAGTTGATCCAAAAGCAAGACCTGGGTCTGTCGACGATCCACTGCCACGGCCTCCTCCTGTCCACTGAGGTCGAGCAACAACGATGCCAGCGCCTTCAAATCCCTGAGAGGGACCACCGCATCGTTGATCAAACAACGGCTGCGTTTTCGCGGGTTGATTTCTCGACGCAAAACCAGCTCCATCGATGAACTCGCTTGGTTGTTCAAGAGATCCGGGTCATCGGTGAATTCGGCGCATTTGGCCAAGACCTCCGGATCCTCGCTATGAAATTCCATTTCGATAACACAGGCCAAATGGGGATCCCTAAAATGCACCCCCTCGACCTGATCTCCCAAGAGCAAACCCACGGCATCCAGCAAAATGGACTTGCCGGCTCCTGTTTCTCCGGTAATGACCGTCAAACCAGGCCCGAGCCCCACCTCCAATTCGGAAATGAGCGCAAAATTCCGGATATGCAAGCGCGTCAGCATTCCAAAGCCTTTGAATTATTTCCCACCTCCGGCACCACCCCCCCCGATTCCGCCACTTCCGGTCCCCGCCGCATTAATGCGGTTGTATTCGGCCTGGTTGATGGGGTCCATGGCCACCAATTGCTCAACCACCTTGGCTTTTTCGGCCGGCAGGGCCTTGGAACAAAACCCAACAATTTCAGGAAGTTTGCCTTTGAGGTACAGGGGAATGAGCATGCCACCCGGTTTGCTGCGATTGACATCGTGCAATTTTTCGAGGGCCCCCAGCATTTTGCGTCGGGCTTCGATGATGCGTTCGGGCTTGTTCATTTGGTCCAGGCCCTGACGGTGGTATTCGTACAAACCGGCATGGAAGGGCTTGTAGGCGGGATTGTTTAGGAGCTCTGCCAGCCAATAACGATTGCGAAGGCTCTGGTTCTGTCGCCAACCGATTTCAACCGCATTCTGGGCATTGAGTACAATTTGTTGGGCTCTACGCAGATAGACCATTCCGCTTTCCTTCCCAAAGGTATTGTAGTCCAAACCCACCACGATATTCGCATAAAAGGCCAAAAGGGCCAAGAGGTTGGAGCTGTGTTGATTCGGATTGAACTCCATGGGTTGGAATTCGTTGAACTCAAAAATCCAATCCGGATCTGTATAATTAAACAAGACCGAGCTGTAAGAACTGTTATAGACGGGGCGACTGCTTTGGATTTGAACCGTGGCCTTGAATTGATTGCCCGTAATGCGTTCATCTAACATAATATTGATGCTGCAGTTGATCCGCTCTTGGAACGAAAAAACATCCTCCGTCCATTTTTGGCCGTTTATAAAGGTGGTCAACGCCTGCTGCATATTGGCATAGAATTGTTGGTCTGCTCCACCGACCCGACCTGGGTTGATGGTGAGCTGACAATTCAGCTCCTGCGCCGAAACGGTGGCAGGATTGAGAAGGCCGGATAATGCCAAAAACAAGATGACCAGGGCGGACCAACCCCCGTTTTGGGGCCTACCCCAGAGGCGAACCATGGCATGGACGATGGATTGGGCTAGTTGGCCTTTGGGGCTGGACGGAATGTCCAGGGGTGCATGATCCGGGGTAAGGATGCGCACCGACATCGATTCCGCGTCCATCGCGCCCCCTTCCTGGTTCAACGAATTGAGCACGATCATGTCCGCATTTTTGGTCTTTAATTTGGTCAACGCGTTCTCTTCTTCGTTGTTGCTTTCCAAGGCAAAACCCACCACCCGTTGCCCAGGGTTTTTATGGTGTCCGGCTTCGCTCAGCAGGTCCGGGTTGGGAACCAAGGACAAGGTGAAAGTTCCTTCGGTTTTCTTGATTTTGTGGGTCGAAACAAGGGCCGGCCGGTAATCCGCCACGGCCGCCGCAAAAATCAATAGTTGACAGGTATCGCGGAGTTCTCGGCAGATCTCCTGCATTTGAACCGCGGATTGGACGCGATGAACACGGACGCCGGGATGCCGGCAAACCTGATCTCCAGGTCCGTAGACCAGCTCAACATGAGCACCCCGGTCCGCCAAGACCTCGGCCAACGCGATTCCCATCCGGCCCGAAGAACGATTGCTGATATATCGAACAGGGTCCAGGGCCTCGCGGGTGGGTCCTGCGGTAATTAAGACCCTGCTGCCTTCCCACAAAGGTTCTCCGATCAGGAATTCTCGAATCCAGGCCAGCAGGGTTTGGGGTTCGGCCATGCGGCCTTCGCCGATCAAGCCGGATGCTAATTCCCCGTGTTCGGTGGGGATCAGGTGGTAGCCCCGTTCAACCAAGGTCTGAATATTGGCTTGGGTGGAGGGATGCAGGTACATGTCGTGGTCCATGGCCGGGGCAAAGGCCACCGGGCAACGGGCCGATAGCACCGTGGCCAATAACAAATGATCGCATTGGCCCTGGGCCATATTCGCCAAGGTATGCGCGGTGCAGGGTGCTATCAAAATCAAATCAGCCCACAGGCCCAAAGCCACGTGGTTTACCCATTCTCCTTCCTGGTTCTTGACCAGGTTCGTGTAAACGGGACGACCACTCAAAGTGCTGAGGGTCAAGGGTGTTACAAATTGTGCGGCCGATGGGGTCAAAACCACCTGAACCTCCGCGCCGCTGCGGACCAAATCGCGGACCAGCGAACAAATCTTGTAGGCAGCGATGCTTCCGCTGATGCCAATCAGGATTTTCTTGCCGGCCGGCATAACGAAGTAACGTTAGGGCTTATTGGCCCGCTTTGGTCTTGGCGTCGTTGCGATAGTAGATTTTGCCCTGCTTGAACTCGTCAATAGCCTGGAGGGTAGGCTTGGGCATGCGCTCGTATTGACGAGAAATCTCGATTTGTTCCCGGTTTTCGTAAACCTCTTCCAATGAATCGGCGGGGGTTGCAAATTCCTCCAGTTTGGTATTGAGTTCTTCCTTGATTTTGGTGGCAATCTGGTTGCTGCGTTTGGCAATCACGGCAACGGCTTCGTAAACATTGCCGGTGGGGCTTTCCAAATCCTTGAGATTGCGGGTAATGGTGGTGTTGGTTGCTGACATGGTCTTGGGGTTGATGAATTTAAAATTTCAAAAAGGTCCGGGCTTGTTCGGCAAGGGCCTGACTTTGGGGTAGGTAGGACGAGCGAGGAAATTCTTCGGACAGCGCCTGATGGGCTTCCAGGACAGATTCAAATCGGGCGGCTTTCTTGGATTCGATGCTATTGCTGGCCAATTTGTGAAAGGAATCCACAATCAGCCATCTGATTTTTTCGCGTTCTTCCAGATCCGGGTATTCCACCAGCAGGTGCTGCAGGGTTACGGCGCTGGCTCGGTAGTCCTCCATGCGGTAGAACAACATGGCAGACTCAAAGGCCTTCATCCTCATTTTGTTACGAAGCCCTTCGATCACCCGATTGCATTGTTCGAGTCGCGGGGATGCCGGGTATTTGTTCACAAACAACTGCAAGCCCTCGATGGCTCTGATGGAATTGGTTTGATCGAGATTCGAACCCGGGGAATCCATAAACATGCAATAGGCGTACATGAAATCCATTTCCTCGCCTTTGAGGCTGGAAGGGAAAAGCTGATTGAATTGCTTGAAATGATAGGCAGCGGTCTGGTAGGCCCCCATCTGAAAATCGCAATAAGCGTAGTAGTAATAAATTCCCTCGGACAGATCGGAGCCACGGTAAGCCGAGACCAGTTCTTCGAGCAGGGGTTGGGCCTTGAAATATTCCCCCTGCAGGTAGAATTCCCTGGCTTTCTGAAATTTGAAATTCAGGTTGGGGTTCTTCAGGATTTTATTGTAAGAATCGCAGGCCATCGTCGCCAAGGCCAAAAGCCCCCCAAGGAGCATTGTTCGACCATTAGGGCCGTTTTTTGGTGCAATTTGGACGCTGTTCATTCTTGTTGGACCGCAAATTTACTTAATTTAGAGCCAATAAATGGTGAATAAACATTTATCAACCCTTCTAACGCCTATACCACGATGGATCTCTTCAAACGCCTCGAAAACCGCCCTGGACCCCTTGGTCGCCACGCCAAAGAGTCCGAAGGATACTACATGTTTCCCAAATTGGAGGGCCCGATTGGGCCTCGAATGCAATTTAGGGGTCGGGAAAATCTGGTTTGGAGCCTTAACAACTACTTGGGATTGGCCAATCACCCCGAGGTACGGGAAGCCGATGCCCAGGCAGCGGCCGAATACGGGATGGCTTGGCCCATGGGGGCCCGTATGATGTCGGGTAATTCCGACCGGCACGAGCAGTTGGAGACCGAACTCGCCCATTATGTCGGCAAAGAGGCCGGTTTGTTGGTCAATTACGGTTACCAGGGCATTGTTTCGGCCATTGATGCCTTGGTGGATCGCCACGATGTCATTGTTTACGATGCCGAATCCCACGCTTGTATTGTGGACGGGGTGCGACTGCATGCGGGCAAGCGTTTTGTCTTCAAGCACAACGATATGGCCGGTCTGCGGACTCAATTGGTCCGGGCCCAACGCGTCATCGAGGAGCAGGGGAACTTGGGCGGAATTTTGGTGATAACCGAAGGGGTTTTTGGGATGTCCGGGGCCCTGGGGGCCTTGGATCAGGTGGTGGCTCTCAAAGACGAATTTGAATTCCGTCTCCTGGTGGACGATGCCCACGGTTTTGGGGTCATGGGGCCTCAGGGCCAAGGAACTCCGGCCCATATGGGGGTCACCGAAGGGGTGGACCTGTATTTTGGGACCTTTGCCAAGGCCATGGCATCTATCGGGGGCTTTTTTGCAGGTTCAGCGGGGGTTATCCAGCACTTGCGCTACAATATGCGGTCTCAGATCTTTGCCAAATCCCTGCCCATGCCCCTGGTGATCGGAGCCATCAAGCGCTTGGAAATCATGCGTACCCGGCCTGAATACAGAAACCGGCTCTGGGAGATTGTCCATGCTCTTCAGAGCGGATTGAAGGATAGGGGCTTTAACCTAGGGCCCACAGCCTCCCCGGTCACCCCGGTTATTCTTAGCGGCTCTTTGGGGGAGGCTACGGGGATGGTGGCTGATTTGCGTGAAAACTGGGGGATTTTTTGCTCGGTGGTGGTGTACCCCGTTGTTCCCAAGGATGTCATTCTTCTGCGTCTGATCCCAACGGCTGTGCATACGGATGCGGATGTTGCGCATACGTTGGAGGCTTTTTCTTCGGTTGCAGCCAAATTGGCCGATGGCGCCTACAGGAACGAAGGGATTGTGGTGGTCTAAGGAAGCCGAAGTTCACGGTTTTCCGAAGGGGTCTTTTGGGGTGTCATATTTTTTTTGGGTTAACCTTAATCTTGTTTTAATCAAAAGTGTATCTTAGAGTTAAGTAAACACTACGCCTATGAACCCATACCAGACTTTGCTGAACACCGTTCTCGAAATGGAAAAGGATTTCGAGAAATTCTACGACAAAGGGAATGCCGCCGCCGGCACCCGGGTCCGCAAAGGCCTTCAATCCCTGAAATCCAAAGCACAGGAATTGCGCTTGGATGTTCAGACCAAAAAAACCGCGTAATCGGGCCACAAAGGGTATCTTTGAGCCCTTTCTAGCGGCTTGGCGTATACCGATCAATTTGAACCCAAAGACCGCTCCATGGGTTTCATGGAGCATCTGGATGCCCTGAGAGCCCACCTGTGGCGCTCGGTAGTGGTGATTTTTGGGTTAATGCTGGGGCTTTTTTCTCAAAAGACCTGGGTCTTTGACACGGTTCTGCTAGGTCCCAAGAATCCTGATTTTGTTTCGTACCGATGGCTGTGCTCCTTGGGGCAGGTTCTGGGTCAAGGCCAGACTTGGTGCGTTGAGGCAATGCCCTTGCAGCTCGTGAACCTTGATTTGACCGGCCAATTGATGCAGCACCTCTATGTTTCTTTTTTTGGGGCCGTTGTTTTGGGCTTCCCCTACTTGGTTTGGGAAACTTGGCGTTTCCTGAGCCCGGCGCTGAGGGATCGAGAGTTTTTCGCGGCGCGGAGGCTGCTCCTGGCGGTGATGCTCCTGTTTTTTGGAGGCTGCGCCTTTGGTTATTTTGTGCTGGGCCCCATGAGCATTTTGTTTTTGAGCAATTACAGCGTGAGCAGCCAAGTCATCAATACCGTCAGTCTTGGATCGTTTGTTTCGACGCTGACCATGACCGTCCTCACGGCAGGCGTTGTTTTTGAATTGCCGGTGCTCGCTTATTTTTTGGGATTGGTGGGCTTGATCAACGCTCCCTGGATGCGCCGAAATCGTCGCTATGCGGTGGTGGCGAACATGGTTTTGGCGGCGTTGCTGACCCCTTCGGATATAGGGGGGATGTTGATTCTCGCCATTCCCATGATTTTGCTTTATGAAATGGCGATTTGGGTGGTGGCCGCCTCGGCCCGATCCAGGGAATCTGCCAACGATCGATCACCGGACGATACGACCTCAAACCATGACCATGAATCAGCCTGACCTAGGGCCGGCAACTCCTTTGGACTGGACCAAACAGTCCTGGGTACTCGGCAGCGACCACGCCGGCTTTGAAACCAAAGAGTTTATACGGATCTACCTCCAATCCCAGGGGGCTCAGGTCCTTGACATGGGGTGTTACAGCCCCGAATCCGTGGATTACCCCCAAGTGGCCCGCGCCTTGGCCTCCGCAGTGGTTGAGAATTCGGAGGGCCTTCTGGGTCTCCTCCTTTGTGGCTCTGGCAACGGGGTCTGCATCAGCGCCAACCGGATCCCCGGGGCCCGGGCTGCCTTGTGCTGGTTGCCTGAACTAGCCGCGTTGGCACGTTCACATAACAATGCTAACATTCTTTGCCTGCCTGCACGCTTTGTTAGCCACGAACAATCCCTTGCCATGGTCGAGGCTTTTGCCTTCACCCCTTTTGAGGGCGGGCGGCATCAGCGCAGGGTTGCCATGATGGACCCCGGCGCATCTCAAATTCCTCCCATCGGATGACGACGGCCTCTCAGCCATCGGATCGCTTTGATTTGGCATCGGACTCCAAAGGCTTTGACCTTGAGCATCGTCGCAAAATCAATTTCAATATGGGCCGTTACCATGCGGCGGTGCAGGCGGGCCAAAAGGATTACAGGGATCCCGAATTAGCCAGAGACCAGGCGGCCTACCTCAAGTGGCAGGCGGTGGAAGCCCTGGAAAAACATTTGCTCCGATTTGAAAGCGCGTGTCGTGCCAACGGTGCCAAAGTTGTCTGGGCCGCCGATGCCAACGATGCGCTCGAAGCCGTTTTGGAGGTGGTTCGTCGCCACAAAACCCGCTTGGTTGTCAAGTCCAAGTCCATGGCCACCGAGGAGATCCATTTAAACGATTTCCTCGAAAAGAACGGGGTGGAGGTGGTGGAAACCGATCTGGGAGAGTACATCCAGCAATTGGACGGTGAGCCTCCTTACCATATCGTGACCCCCGCCATGCACAAGTCCAAAGAAGACGTGGCTGCGCTATTTCATCGCAAATTGGGCACGGATCCCAACGCAAGTCCCGAAGCCCTCACCAATCACGCGCGCGCTTTGTTACGGGATCGCTATGTTGAAGCCGGTGTGGGTGTCACGGGGGCTAATTTTTTGTTAGCCGATACCGGTGGGGTCTGTGTTACAGAGAACGAGGGCAATGCCCGGATGTCAACGACCTTTACCAAGGCCCACATCGTTGTGGCTGGCATCGAAAAAGTACTTCCGTCCATGGACGACCTCGACCTCCTGTGGCCCCTGCTAGCGGCCAAAGGCACCGGTCAACAAATGACCGCTTATAACACTATTTTCCACGGACCACGCACGGACCACGAAAGCGACGGTCCCCAAGAAATGGTGGTCATCCTGTTGGACAACGGCCGAACCCGCTTGCTCGAGGACCCCAAAACCCGGCAGGCCTTGCATTGCATCCGATGCGGTGCTTGCCTCAATGCCTGTCCGGTTTACAAAAACATCGGGGGTCACAGTTACGGGGCCACCTATTCCGGTCCCATCGGCAAAGTCATCACCCCGCACTTGCTACCCTTTGAGTCGTATCAGCACCTTAGCCAGGCATCCTCCCTTTGTGGAAATTGCACCGAGGTTTGCCCGGTTCGCATTCCCTTGCACCAGATGATTCTGGAGAATCGTCGCCAGGCTGCGGAAGGCGCCGGATCCTCCACCGCCCAGCATTGGGTTTGGAAAGCATGGTCCAGGGCCATGCTGCATCGCCCTTTACTGGACGTGGTAGGCCCCCGTACCAAGTCCTGGTTTATGTCCCGTTTTGTGGGCTCCCTGTGGGGCTCCCGCCGGCAACTTCCGACCCCGGCCCCCCGTACCTTCCGTGCCTTGTGGCGTCAACGTTCCAATCCCCCTACCCGATGAAGTGGTTTGCTCCTTCCGATAAAATGAAATTTGACCGTTCATCCTGCACCGATGTTGAGTTGATGAAATTGTACGAGGGTTTGTTGTTGCCTCGGATGATTGAAGAAAAAATGCTGATTCTGCTTCGTCAAGGCAAGGTGTCCAAATGGTTTTCGGGCATCGGTCAGGAAGCCATTTCAGTGGGTGCAACCCAAGCTCTGCGCCCCGATGAGTTTATTTTCCCCTTGCATCGTAACCTCGGCGTTTTTACATCGAGGGGGATGGATTTGACTCGCTTGTTTGCCCAGCTTCAGGGCAAGGCCTCGGGTTACAGCCAGGCCCGGGAGCGTTCTTTTCATTTCGGAAGCCGTGAACACGCGGTGGTTGGCATGATATCGCATTTGGGGCCTCAACTCACCCTGGCCAATGGTACCTCCTTGGCTTGGAAATTGGACCAAAAACCTGCGGTTAGCATGGCCTTTACAGGGGATGGGGGGACATCGGAGGGGGACTTCCATGAAGCCCTCAATGTAGCGGCGGTTTGGCAGCTCCCCGTCATCTTTGTAATCGAAAACAACGGTTACGGTTTATCGACGCCATCCGATGAGCAATTTCGGTGTAAACAATTTATAGACAAGGGTATAGGTTACGGGATGGAGGCGGTTCGAATCGACGGCAACAATGTGTTGGAGGTCTATCGAACCGTTCGACATTGGGCCCAAGAACTCCGTCAAAAACCCCGCCCCCTCTTGTTGGAATGCATGACCTTTCGAATGAGGGGCCATGAAGAAGCCTCCGGGACCAAATACGTGCCCAAAGATTTGTTGGAACAATGGTCACTTCGGGATCCACTGAGCAATTTTGAAGCCTACTTGGAACGCAAAGGTTGGTTGTCGGTTTCGGCCAAGGAAACCCTTCGGCGTACGTTTTCTGTACGAATCGAACAGGCCCTGGAGGCTGTTTTTGCGGAACCTGAGCCGACACCTTCGTTGGAAAGAGAATTGACGGCGGTCTATGCGCCGGCCCCATCACCTAACAACGAGTCCATGGTCTGGTCGCCTGATAACCAGCGGGAATTGCGTTTGGTGGACGCGGTGCGTGAAGGCCTTGATCAAGCCATGGAAAGGGACCCTGCTTTGGTCCTCATGGGTCAGGATATTGGCTCTTACGGCGGGGTTTTCAAAGCCACCGAGGGATTGATGGAGCGTTACGGGTCGGGCCGGGTTCGCAACACGCCGCTCTGCGAATCGGCGATTGTTGGCGCTGCTCTGGGACTGTCCATCGCTGGTAAACGGGCCATGGTCGAAATGCAATTTGCGGATTTTGTGACCTGTGGCTTCAATCAAATCGTCAACAATTTGGCCAAAATCCATTACCGCTGGGGTCAAGAAGCCCGCGTTGTGGTCCGGATGCCGACCGGGGCCGGGGTAGGGGCCGGGCCTTTCCACTCCCAATCCAACGAGGCTTGGTTTACCCATGTCCCTGGACTTAAGGTTGTTTACCCAGCTTTTCCTGCCGAAGCCAAAGCCATGTTGCTGTACGCTTTGAGGGATTCTTCTCCGTATTTGTTTTTTGAACACAAGGCCTTGTACCGCAGCCTGAGTGGGCCCGTCACCGAGGAGATGGCCGAGTTAGCCCCCGGAAAGGCACGTATCGTTCGGGCAGGCAACGACGCCACTTTGGTGGCCTACGGGATGGCGGTTCATTGGGCCTTGGATCTTTGCGCAGCCTTTCCAGAAGCCAGCCTGGAGGTGGTCGACCTGCGTTCCCTCCTGCCCTGGGATCGGGAAACAGTTTTGGCTTCCGTCCGCAAGACGGGCAAGGTCTTGGTGATGCATGAAGACACCTTGGTTGGGGGTTTTGGAGGCGAAGTGGCGGCGGTTTTGGCCGAAGAGGCCTTTGAATACCTGGATGCCCCCGTGATGCGCTTTGGTTCCTTGGATACGCCGGTCCCCTTTGCCGTGAATCTTGAGCAGGATTTTTTGGGGATGGACAGGCTAAAAACCAAATTAAAAACCCTTTTAGATTACTAATTCAGCGGTTTTTTGGCCTATATTAGACCCTTTGATAGGGATTCCAATGCGTCACGACCAAACTACTTCGCTTATGTTTTCAACCTTCAAAAGCTGTATGCACCGGGCTGCCGGTCGCCTTCAGCTCGGAACGGTCATTTTTGGGCTTATTCTAGCCATAGGGGCCTTCACCGGACCTGTACAGGCACAGCCGGTATTGCCACCAGGGGTCCAGGCCCGCTTTTTCACCAGTTTTGAAAACGCCAACCCTTTTGATTCGGTATTGCGTTCGTACATTCCGACGACCGCCGTATCGCTCTGGGATACCGTGGGTTCGTATCGGTTTCCCATTAACGGAACCGGCAAGGCCATCAGGGGTCGAATCAATCCCAATTCAACCTCGATCCTCGAGCTGAAGCCCTTTTCGACCCTGGGTCATTTCAAAGTTTGGTTGGATTTTGCCCACATTGCCAAATTGGAATTTAACGATACGGCC
>JBMOHV010000050.1:0-12433 GCA_049317645.1 Bacteroidia bacterium | reverse complement strand
CCCGCATCCAGACCGATGCGGCTGAAGGGGGACCTGCATCCGATGCCCCGGCTGCTGCGCCGGCCCCGGCTGCGGCTGCGGAACCCGCCTCCGCTGCGCCGGCCCCCGCGCCACCTGCTGCTGCTGCCCCGGCTGCTGCGCCGGCCATGTCTTCGGCCCCTTCGGCTCCTTCGGTGTCCCCCGCTTCCGCGGTGCCTCTCGCATCGACATCTGTTGCGCCGGCGTCCCATCGGCCCGATCCCATCGTGCGGTCCTCCGCTCCCGCTGGTCCTCAGCGCCGAGAACGCATGAGCCAACTCCGCAAAACCATTGCCCGTCGTTTGGTGGCCGTAAAAAACGAAACCGCCATGTTGACCACCTTCAACGAGGTGAACATGGGGCCGCTCATGGAGATGCGATCCCGTTACAAGGACTCGTTCAAAGAGCGCTACGGTGTTGGCTTGGGCTTTATGTCTTTGTTCGCCAAAGCGGTATGCCTGGCATTGCGGGAGTTTCCGGTGATCAATGCCGGCCTTGATGGCGAGGATTTGGTTTACCACGATTATGTCGACCTCAGCATCGCCGTATCGGCCCCTCGAGGCCTGATGGTCCCTGTTGTCCGTGGGGCTGATCACCTAGCCCTGCACGAAATCGAGATGGAAATCGCTCGTTTGGCTGGCAAAGCCCGGGAAGGGACCTTATCCGTTGACGAAATGGCAGGGGGTACCTTTACGATCACCAACGGGGGTGTTTTTGGGTCGATGCTATCGACACCTATCATCAACGCTCCACAGAGCGCTATTCTTGGGATGCATAACATTGTAGAGCGGCCTATCGCCCTTCAGGGTCAGGTGGTTATCCGACCTATCATGTACATCGCGCTCAGTTACGACCACCGTCTAATCGACGGCAAGGATTCGGTGAGTTTCTTAGTGCGCGTCAAAGAATTTTTGGAGGATCCTTACCGCATGCTCATTGAGATTTAGGCAAGACTAAATCAAAGATTGTCAGGTCTTTAATCTGAACGGAGGCTGCAAAACAAGGGTTTTTATGGGTTTTTTTGTGAAAAAAGTTTAGTACTTTTAACCAAAATACCCCTTTATGCAAAGCCACCAAAGATTCGCCTTGTATTTGCCTGCCTTCTTGCTTTTTGGTTTAGGCCTGTCTGGTTCGCTTTTTGCTCAGTCAGGGACCTCCACGGCAGGAAAGGACTGGAGCAATGCAGGGGTTCAATGGTCCTTTACCTTGGGGCAGCCCTTCCATCTAGGACTGGGTTCGGGAACCCAAGCCCTTTTGAATCAGGGTATTCAACAAACCTACCAGGATAACAAAGTTTTGGGGGTCCTGCGGTACGACAATACGGCGCAGTCTGTTTTGACCAATTGCCAGGTGCGTTTGGTCAATAACCAAGCGGTGGTGGTTTCAACCGCCTCCACCAACGCAAGCGGTGCTTATGAAATCAATCAATTTCCGGACGGCAATTACACATTGGGCGCTACCTCCACCAAGCCTTGGGGGGGTGTGAATGCAACGGATGCCCTACGGGTTCGTCAATTTTTTACGGGTACGGCGCTGTTGGTGGGGATTCGCCTCAAGGCAGGGGATGTGAACAATACCAATTCGGTCAATTCCAACGATGCGCTTTTGATAACCCGCCGCTTCTCCAACCTTGTGACCTCCTTCAACGTAGGTGACTGGGCTTTTGAAACACCATCGTTCACCGCCAACGGGCAAACCCAGTCTTTGAACTTCAAAGGCTTGGTCTACGGGGATGTGAACGCCAGTTACGTGCCCTCCAATTTGCGCCAGCCGATTCGCTTGATGATGGATTACAATTCCTTGGTGACCGAGCAATCCAGCGGGACCTGGATACCGGTGACCACTGGTTTTGAAGGTCCGGTTTCGGCTCTGTCGGTGGTGGCAGGCGTTCCAACGGGCATCGAAATTCTGGACGTTCGTTCTTCCTTGCCTCCGGGGGATTTGTCTTGGTCTTGGAATGGCGATGAATTTCGTTTGGGTTGGAGTGATGTGGAAGGGGTCGTACCAGTGACGGGACAACCACTCTTTGAGATCTTGGTCCGCGGTTCCTCCGAGGCGCCTTGGGTACCCCGGGATTTGAGCGAAATGGCCGGCCCCGATGGCGAGCCTTACCCCATGGCCGATCTCCGTCTTCCCAAAGTAGTCCCTGCTTCCGGTTCTTGGCAGGCGGGTCTTTACCCCAATCCTGCAGGGGATTTCAGCGCCTTGGACTTGCATTTTCCTACAGGCGTCGATCAAGTGAGCGTGGTGGTTTACGATAGCCGGGGTCGTTTGGTTTGGTCTCAAGATCAGGACCGCCTTCCTTCCGGAAAAACACGGATTGAATTGCCGGTGGAACAATGGTCCGAGGGCCGGTACATGGTCCGTGTTGGGGTCGTTTCAGGTTCTGGAAATACCAACAACCCTGCTGATTTTGCCCGTCAATGGCCTCTTGTAATCCGTCGCTAACCCCTCATTTGCTATAATTCGCCCCACGGCTTTTATCCTCTACGATACCCCTCCAAACCAACAACTATGAAAACCAACCTTTTGCGTTCAACGGCATCATCCCTCGCTGCGTTCGTTCTGTTTTTGATCACGGCAACGAGTGGCTTCAAGGTGGCCAACGCTCAATCGATTCAAGTCCAAGCCGGTAATGTCCAAGCCTGTGGAGGTGATACCGTTTCGGTTCCCATCAACATCCTCAATGCCAACAATTTGGGTGCGATATCCTTGTCCCTAAACTACAACGGAGGTACCTTGACTTTTGTTGGTTTTAGCAATGCACTGCCTGCGCTGGGAACCAACCTCATCGTGAATGCAACGACCCAGGGAACGCAGCCACAGGTTCGGGTCGCTTGGTTCAACTTGGTACCTGTTAGTGTGAACGGGCTTTTGTTGAATATGCGTTTTCGGGCTACCGGAAATTCAACGCTGGTTTGGGATCTCCAAAATGCGGGAAATTGTGAATTGGCCGATTCTGCGGCGAATGTTATTAACAATGTAACCTTTACCAACGGCGGTGTAGGTGCAGCCGTTGCTCCGGCCCTCACCCAGCAACCCAATCCTACGGTGCAAGCCCTGGCCGGCGGCTCGGTATCCCTTGCGGTCGTAGCCACCAACGCGGCCACCTACCAATGGCAACGCCAAAGCGGCAGTGCCTGGACCAACCTAAGTAACGGTTCCGGGGTTGCTGGCGCCACATCGGCTACTTTGCAATTGACGGGAATAACCTCCGCTTTGGATAACACCGTTTACCGGGTCCAAGTGAACGGTGCCTGCGGTGCGCCCCTCTTTTCGAATGCGTCGACCCTGCGAGTGGTCACCCCCATTGTTACCAACATCGGTTCGGTTGCCGGTTGCACCGGGGATACGGTATCCATTCCGGTATCGGTGGATCAATTGAACGGCGTAGCCGCCATTTCCATGGCCATCACCTACGATAGCACCCGATTGCAATGCCTGGGAATGGTGAGCGATGTGCATCCTTCCATCAATACGGGCGGATTTTTGTCCAATTGCGGGATTTTTCCCGGCCTGGGTCGTCAGTTTCGGGTAGCTTGGTTTGACCTCAATCCCGTGAACCTATCGGGTCTGTTGTTCCGCGTTAAATTCCGTATTACCGGGACTCCTTCCTCGTCTCCTTCGACCACGGTGGGTTGGGACTTGGCCACCGCCGGCAATTGCGAATACGCCGATTTCAATGCCGATGTGATTCCTTATACCCAGTTTGTTGCTGGAACGGTGAGCATTCAGGCTGCCGCCACCATAACGGCTCAGCCCGTATCCGCCCTGACCGTTCCCCGCAACACCCCTGTTAGCATCGCTGTTAGTGCCACCAATGCGCAGGCTTTCCAATGGCAACGTCTTGTTGGAACGAGTTGGAACAACCTCGTTAATGGAGGTGGTGTATCCGGTGTTAATTCAGCTACCTTGGCGATTTCCTCTGCGGATCAATCTTATAACAATGCTTCATTCCGCGTGGTCATCACCGGTTGCAGCACGCCGATTGTCTCTTCGGTCTGCAGCCTTCGTGTTCGTTACGGGGCCTCGGATCGGATTTCCTATCAAGCGGTTGTCCGCAATGCGGCCGGTGAATTGGTTCGCAACCAATCGGTCGGTGTTCGGACCGTGTTGGTGCGCGATAGCATAGGCGGTTCTACGGTCTACAGCGAAACCCATGCCTTGACGACCAATGCCAACGGATTGATTTCGTTTGAATTTGGGGGAGGCTTGGTTGCCACCGGGACCATGCTCGGTTTGGATTGGTCGGACGGTCCTTTTTTCCTCCGTACCGAAGTGGACCTGACCGGTTCCACCAATTACCAGTTCCTAGGCGGGCAACAATTGCTATCGGTTCCCTTCGCGCTCTACGCTGCGTCGGCTGGTTCGGTTGCCGGTGGTTCTGGCCTACGTCAGGCTGGTGGCTCAGCTGTCAACGGGAATTTGCCCGCACCATCCGCTGCTGGCGCGATGGCCTATTGGAACGGGACCGAGTGGTTGAGCATCGCTCCCGGTCAAAACGGTCAAACTTTGACTTTCTGCAACGGGGTTCCAACCTGGGGTGGATGTCCCACCGTACCCAACAACAACCGTCGGACTCGTCGTTAATCGTTGCTGTTTGGGGTCAGGTCCAGTATGCGTTGAACCGCCCCGGACTCGGCTGCGATTCGGTCCTTGATTTGTTGATGTAAATCCGGCGTGTAGGCCCCTGCTTTCTGCAAAAAGGCCAACAAAGCCATCAGGCCTTGTTTTCCTTGGGCGTTGATGGGAAAAGCCATGCGATCCTCTACCAAGGTTACCGCCTCTGGAAAGCTTTGATAACGGGGTCCAAAAGCCACGGGTAGGCCGTAGACCGCGGCCTCGAGAATATTGTGTATACCTGCCCCAAAACCGCCCCCGATGTAGGCCGCTTTTCCCATGCGGTACATTCTGGAAAGCAGCCCGGTTTGATCAACCACCAGAATATCGGCCTCCTGGGCATCGACCAAATGAGAGGGATCCTCACAAACCTCGGAATAGAAAAGGACCTTGAACGATGAGCCGTGATTTCGTAGAATCTGATGGAGGGATTTTCGGTGGTCTTCATTCCATTCGTGGGGAACCAGGACGAGTTTCCAAACAAGAGCCGCGGGGTTGTTCGAGGCCGACAGGCGCTGCGCTTCCAAGGTCTGTACCAAAAGGCGATGATCCGCATGCCAAGTGGACCCCGCAACCAAAACAGGTCTTGCAATTCGATCGGTTTGGGCATGGAGGTACGCGGTGAAGGACTCCAATACGGAGTTCTCAAAGGGGGCTTTGGAAAGTTCCAAAACCCGGTCATAGCGGGTATCGCCCACCCACTGCACGCGATGGTAGCCCAACCCGTTCAGTAGCGCATGGGTTCCCCGGTCTTGGACTGCAAACAAGGTGATATCTCGGGCCATTTCTTGCCACAAAGGACGAAACCATGGCTTGAAGACGCCGGAATGCGCATGCAAACGGGCACAAACCATGACCAACGGGATCTTGCGTCGCTGGACTGCTCGAAGATGATGGTACCAGTACTCGTACTTCACAAAAAATACCCGATACGGCCGCAGTACATCGAGCCAAAACTTGGCCTGGTCTTTTTGGTCCGCCAGCATCATCAAGCACAAATCGGCAGGCGCCGCGTTGAGACCGGGGCGATAGGCCGAGGGCGAATAGAGACTAAGGACGATCCGATCCTTGGGGTGATGGATTCTCCAGGCCTGCATCAAGGGCTTGGCCTGTTCCCATTCACCAACGGATGCAGCATGGAACCAAACGGTGGAGGGTGGGGGGTCGGCCTGCGATCGTCCAATGCTCTCCAGACGTTGCCTGGTTTCCTGGCGACCTACAACCAGAGCCAGGGCTTTGGGGTGCCCCAACCAAGCGGCCATTCGCACCAGGCCCCCGTAGACACTCAAAGTCAAATCGTAGGCCCATCGCAGATAGGTGATCTTCTGGAGGTAGTGTTTCATAACACAGCGATGGACTGCTCCTTATTCAAAGTACAAATCCGCCTTTTCGCTGCGTTCGTAGATCGGCAAGATCCAGCTCATTTTGAGTCCCCCCAATAGGTCGTTGCGGGCTTCATGGGCCGGCAGGCCGGTATCGTATCGAACCGTCCTTCGCTCCCGTGTTCCCGCCCAGATAAATTCCAAACCAATTCGAAAATTGACCCTCCGTTCAGTTGAAAGGTAATGGTAGCCAATAAATTGGCTTAAACTAACGCCATCGCATAATCGGTCGTAACCCCGTTTGAATTCGCTGCTCAATTGGGGTGAATTGTTGTTAGGAGTTTCGATCCAAATTTTGTGTTGCAAAGCACCGACGCCCCACTCGCTCAAAAAGCCCGAACCTCGGGGTCCTTGGGGCCAGAACAAATAACCAACCTTGCCTTCGACCAGCCATCCAAAGGGTCGAAGTCGGTAGTCTTCGTAGACCCCGTTGGCGTTGATGATATCTCCGGATGGAGTCGCGATCGCGCCAAACAAAGAAGTTTCCCGAACGGTTGATCCAAACAAATGTCCTCCGCGCAATCCAAGGGTCCAACGACGCGATGGGCTTTGGCGTAGGATGTCAGGCCCAACCATGGCCAGGGGTCCAAATCGCTCTTGGAGGCGGCCACCGGGGAGGTAGCCCCCGATGCTGGTGTGCACCTGCCAAAGTGGCTTGGAAGATCCGGCTTTTGGGGCTTGGGCCAGGACCGTGGTGGGGGTGGCCAGGTAAGGAGCCAGTAACAGCGCATGCACAAGGAAGGGTAGGACTCCGCCATAGGTCCAGCGTAACAAATTTTGAAACCTCTGCCAACCGCTACGGACCAAGTTTTGGCGAAGTGGTAGTTGAATCCGAAAGGTGGTTCCTTTGCCCAACTCGGAGTGAAGAACTTTGATGCGGCCGCGGTGATTCAATTCAACAATTCGTTTGGCCAGGGTTAGACCCAGCCCCCAACCTCGCTTGCGGGTTGATATGCCAGGCCGAAAAATCATTCGGTGACGAGATCGTGGGATTCCTTTGCCGGTATCACTGATGTCAAGAACGATGCTTTGACGTAGGGCGTGCAGGTGAAAGCGAATTTCCCCTCCTTGGGGCATGGCATCCAAGGCATTCTTGGTAAGGTTTTCAATCACCCATTCCATCAATGATTTGTTATGGGGAACTTGTGGAAGATTCGGCGCAATTTCTTTCCTAAAGCGAACACTGGATGGCGAACGGGGCTGTAGGTATTCCAAGGCGCCTTCGAGGGTTTCTTCCAGCGAAGACAATCGCAGCACGGGGGTTGAGCCAATTTTGGAGAAACGCTCGGCGATGTTTTCCAAGCGATTAATATCCTTCGAAAACGCTGAAAACCAGGCGGGGTCGGTCGTTGCCTGTCCGGAATGCGGTTGGTGGTCCTCCATGAATTCGCCTTCCAATCGGGCATGCAATGCCATGAGCGACGAAATCGGGGTTCCCAATTGATGGGCCGTTTCCTTGGCCATCCCCACCCACAAAAAATCCTGTTCGTACCGTCGGCTGGTACTAAAGGCCGCATAAGAAATGGCCAAGAAAATACAAATCACCAAAAGCTGAAAGAGGGGGTAATATTTTAGTTGGTATAACAATATACTATCCGAATAAAAAATATAATTGGTGATTCCTGGTCCGGCTTGTATAACAATAGGCGGATGTTGGGTTTCCATTTCTTGGACCAATCGCTCCAGGTATCCGGGACGACGTGCCAGGATTTCGTTTAGGTTGTTATACGAAAGGATGGCTTTGTTGGAATCGGTTAAAATTACCGGAATGTTATCGTTCGCTTGGATGATTTCCACGAGGACCTCGAGGCTGGCATCAAACTCGCGGCTCATGCTAAGTGCTCGTGTGGCATTGGCCCAGAGTTCCATGTTTTTGCGTTCCTGTTTGCGGACGCTTTGGACCATGCGGTCGGTGTAATAGAGGGAGAGGGCACCTATAATCAGCGCGAGCAACAACAGGACGAATTTCCAGCGGCTGTTTTGGTAGTAGACGGAGCGCATAGGTTGGTGGAGGCTCAGTAGGCGGGGATTGGATTCAATTGGATTGGATTCAATTGGATTTGTGCGGGTTGAAATTAGCCTTTTGGCGTCCAAAGTGGGTCAAAAGCCGAAGCGATCCTGAGAAACGGGTTGTTTGGTGCAAAATTGCTCTATATTTGCGGTCCCCAAACCGAAATTCTTTGGTTTTCAAGGGGCGCATAGCTCAGCTGGTTCAGAGCATCTGCCTTACAAGCAGAGGGTCCGCGGTTCGAATCCGTGTGCGCCCACACCGATGAAGGCCACCCCAACGGTGGCCTTTTTTCGTAGATTTGAGGAATGGGGCATCTACTCTTTCGATTAACCAAACTATTCAAAGGATTACAGCACCGCATTTCTATGTGGTTTTGCTGGGTTTGGGTGGTTTTGCTGGGTTTGGGGTGTTCCCCTTCTTTTCTTCAGGCTCAGTCTACGTCCGTTTTGCCTTCCTATTTGCCAATGCGTCTCGAAACCGAGGGCGTCGTGGCCGAATTCAAGGCCCTAAGGTCTGGTGGCCTACCCCCTCTCTATTACGAAACCAGTAATCTGGGGGCTGCACAGACCAGTCGAACCAACCGTTTGTGGCCCGGCGGGGGGTTGGGACTCAACCTGAGCGGGCAACGGATGACCTTGTGCTGTATCAGCGGGCCTAATGGTTCGCAACCCTATTTCTACGATCCCAAAGCGGGGATTTGGGATGGGGGAGGGGTCCGGGCAACCCACCAGGAATTGGTAGGACGGGTCACCCAAAGGGATGCCGCCACCAGCAATGACAACCATGCGACCCACGTTGCGGGAACGATAATGGCCTCTGGCGAACAACCCACCGCCAAAGGCATGGCCTACGCGGCCAAATTGGACGCTTACGATTGGAACAGCGACGAAAGCGAAATGGCTGCAGCCGCGGCCCAGGGTTTGTTGATGTCCAACCACTCCTATGGATTGATAACTGGCTGGGCCTATGGCGATTTCGATGGTCTTGGGAGCAGCCGCTGGTTCTGGTGGGGGGATGAATCGGATACGATTTGTGCGGATTTTGGTTTGTATTCCCAGCAGGCCAGGGACTGGGATTTGATTGCCAACAACGCCCCCAATTATTTAATCGTCAAAGCGGCCGGTAACGATCGTGGCCAGGGGCCCTCGCCGGGCACCACCCACCGGGCATGGAGCAACAGCCAAGGAAACTGGGTGAACAGCACCGTTACCCGTCAAAAGGACGGGGGCCCGCTGGGGTACGATTGCATATCCCATGCGGGTGTTGCCAAGAATGTACTCAGCATAGGCGCTGTTCAAGGGATAACAGGCGCGTATACCGGTCCTTCGCAGGTCGTACCCAGCACCTTTCATGGTTGGGGGCCGACCGATGATGGCCGCATCAAGCCGGATATCGTGGCCAAAGGCGTAGGTGTTTATTCTTCAACAGCAACCGGAGACGCAGCGTATGCCTCTTACAACGGAACATCCATGGCATCGCCGGCGGTGACCGGCACCTTGGTTTTGTTGCAGCAGCGGTGGACGGAAATCAACGCCCCTCTGCTAGGCTCGCCTCCGCCACCCATGACCTCCGCCCAACTCAAAGCCTTGGTCTGCCATACGGCGTTGGAAGCGGGTTTGCCGGGTCCAGACCCCGTTTATGGCTGGGGTTTGTTGAATGCCGAGGGGTCTGTTCAATTGATGGCAGGCCGGGGGGATACCACCTTGCTGGAATCCATGAGCCTGGCCAACGGTGGAACCTATACGCGCCCCTTTTACAGCGATGGTCAACAGCCTTTGGTGCTAACCCTGGCCTGGAACGACCCGGCTGCGGCTGTCTCCACTTATATGGTCAATAATCCGGCACCTGTTTTGGTCAACGATCTGGATTTGCGGCTTATAAGGAGTAGTGATGGGGCGGTGTTTGAGCCTTTCCGCTTGGTGTCCGGTCAGCCTTCTTCTGCAGCCCAAACCGGGGACAATACCCGGGATAACATCGAACAAGTCCGCCTACAGGCCCCAACGGCCGGCATGTACACCCTGCAAGTCACGCACAAAGGGGCCTTGAGCGGTAACCAGCCCCAGGTTTTTGCTTTGGTAGGTTCGGGGATGCGACTCAAATCCACCCTTACTGGGCAATTGCGTTATGCGGGGTCTGCGGGGAATGGAATCGCAGGGGTTGTTGGGGTTTATCGGGAAAGCGATGGGGTCTTGGTCGCTGCGGCCTCGTCCAATGCCCAAGGGTATTTTAGCGTTCCGGGTTTGGAAACCGGTACCTACAAGGTTCGGGCATCGGCCCAGATCTCCCCTGCAGGGGTTAACGGAACGGATGCTTTGTTGGTGGCTCGGCACTTTGCCCGAACAGCCCTCCTGAGCGGTTTAGCAGCAGAAGTAGCCGATGTCAACGCCAATCGCAGTATTAATAGCACGGATGCCCTCCAAATCGCATGGCGTTTTACGAATCAATGGTCCAATTCCGAACCGTTGTCGGTCTCGCTGAATCTACCGGGCTCTTCCCCTTTGGCCTCGGTCCCCAGCCTTGTTGCCCGCTTCGCCGCAGCGACCGACAGCCTTGGCAGCGCAAACTATACGGTGGGGACCTGGGGGCAACCGACCTCTGCTCTTGCAACGACGTTGGTTTCTTCAGGCCGCCATCGTGTGTTATTCAATCCCTTGACCTACTTTGGCCAGGCCCAGCCAACCCCACTACCCGCAGGGACCCTACCGACCCGCCTGGAAGTTCTCTATCGGGAGCCAGGCCCCTGCGGTGGATTTGGAGGAGTTAGCCGCCCTTGCCTACAGACCGGTACCCCGACAGGTCTGCCAATCCCTTTGTGGCTGTCCATGAACCCCCCCTTGACCGGATTGCTGGACATGCAAGCCGCCTATGGCCGCATTTCGGGCTTTGCCGCCGGAGATTGGCTGGCAACGGAGGCACGAATCTCGGTTTCTGCCGGCGCACCCGTTCAGTGTCCCCTTGTCATTCAGTGCACAGGGGACGTGGATGGCTCCGCCTATTAGGCTTTTTGGCTTTTTTATGGGCCTTTTTGTCCAAAAATGGACCTAAATGCTTGAGCCATTCGAGGCCACACCAAGGAATTTTATTATATATTTTTTATTTTAAGATGATTTTTTTCATCGAATTGCATTATTTTTAGAACCAATAAACAATAAGCTATGAAAAAGAACCTACGATTTTTGGCCTTTGCCTTGTTCGCCCTCGTGTTCGGGCTATCTGCCCAGGCCCAAACCGTTTATACGGTGGGAACCGGTACAGCCGTAAACACCACATCCGGTTATCCAGCCGCTTATGGTAATTATTATTTTGGTTCCAGGCAGCAATACATGATTCGGGCTTCCGAATTGGTCGCGCTTGGAGCAACACCGGGAAATATTGGTAGCATCGCATTTGATGTCGCCACCCTGGTTGCGACTCCTTTGGAGGGATATACCATCAAAATGGGAACTACCAGCGATACCGCCTTCACCACAACGGCGGGATGGCGTTCCGGCTTGACCACCGTTTACTCCGGTCCAGCCACTGGATACGTTCCCGTTTCAGGGTGGAATACCCACTTGTTTACACCTGCGTATTTCTGGGATGGCATGTCCAACCTTGTTATCGAGGTTTGTTTCAACAACTCTGGCTACCTTAACAATGCAGGTACCCGCATGACAGCGACCTCATGGAACAGTGCCATGGCGTACAATGCAGATGCATCCGGAGTCTGTGCCAATAATTCTGTGTCCAGCACCTATTTGAACCGCCCCAACATGCAATTGTCTATTGCCGGTATTGCTGGTGTGGATTTGGCTGCATCTTCTTTAATCGCTCCGGTTGCCCCAATGGGAGGCGGTGCAACCGCGCCGGTGACCTTGCGAATTATGAACACCGCATCCACCACCATTACCTCCGCAACCCTGGGTTACCAAATGAGCGGGGGATCGGTGGTCACGGAGTCATGGACCGGATCGATCGCAACGGGTCAAACTGCCGATCACACGTTTGCTTCTGCCATCACGGCTCCTGCATCGGGGTCTTTCTCAATTAGTGCTTTTGTTTCGAACGCCAATGGTTTGGGTGCTGACTTGAATCAGGCCAACGATACCGTTTCAAGGACGATTATTTTGGCAATTCCCAGCGGTACGTACACCATTGGTGCCTCTGCAACCGCCAATTACCCTACGGTAACTGCTGCGGTGAATGCAATGCGCGCAGGGGGTATCACGGGGTCTATCAATTTCCTAATTGAGCCCGGAACTTATTTCTCTCCCTCAGGTGGTTATGATTTATCTGGTATCATTGGGGCTGGTGGTTCTACCACGATTGGATTTAGCAGTTTAACCGGTTCTGCTGCAGACGTTATTTTGTACAACGACACGACAGGCACCCCATCCAGTGCACGACATACCTTCAATATTTC
>JBMOHV010000049.1:0-13038 GCA_049317645.1 Bacteroidia bacterium | reverse complement strand
CCCATGAACGGTTTCTGGGAAAAAGTCATGTACGGTGCCATCAAGGTTCTTCCCATCGTGGTGGTTTCTTATTCGGTGGGTTTGGGAATCGAATTCTTTGTGGCCTCCAAAAAGGGTCATGCCATTAACGAAGGGTTCTTGGTATCGGGGATGTTGATTCCTTTGGTGCTGCCTCCGGATATTCCGTTGTGGATGGTTGCCTTGTCCACGGCCTTCGCGGTCATCTTCGCCAAAGAAGTTTTTGGGGGTACCGGGATGAATGTTCTCAATGTGGCACTCACCGCTCGGGTCTTTTTGTTCTTTGCTTATCCCACCTTTATGAGTGGAGACCTGGTTTGGATTTCCGAGAAACCCGATGTTTACAGCGGGGCGACCGCTTTGGCCAATGCTGCTGCAACCGGCACACCCTTCCAGATTAGCGCTGACCAAAACTGGAATTATAATTTGCAGGATATGGTCGTTGGCTTAATCCCCGGTTCCATTGGGGAGACTTCCAAAATTGCGATTCTTCTGGGTGCCGCTTTCTTGGTGATTACCGGGATTGGTTCCGGGGTTGTCATGCTGAGCGTTGTTTTGGGAGCCTTGTTGATGGGTCTCATTTTTAACGGGATCGGATTGACCCCGTTCATGAACATGCCATTTCATCTGCACTTGGCCATGGGTGGACTGCTTTTTGGAGCCGTTTTCATGGCCACCGACCCGGTGACGGCAGCTCATACAGGTACCGGCAAATGGATCTACGGTCTTCTGGTCGGGATGATGGCGGTGATGATCCGGGTTTTCAACCCCGCCTATCCTGAAGGAATCATGTTGGCCATTCTCTTTGGGAATGTGATGGCACCGCTCATCGATTACTATGTAGTGCAGGCCAATATGGCCCGTCGGAACAAACGCCTTGCAGCCCGTACCTCCATCGCCTAAAATTTATTTTAACATCGTATGGCATCCAAAGGAAATTCCGCTACCATCGTCTTTGCCCTCGTGGTGACGACCCTATCCGCCGCGTTGCTGGCAGCAGCAGCCACCCTGCTCAAGCCGGCGCAGGATGAAAACATCCTCAAAGAAAAGCAGCAGAACATTCTGTCTCTGGTCGGATTGAACGGCCCCAATGATTACAAAAAATTCGACGTCTTGGTTCAATCGATCGTGATTGATCAAGACGGTCAAATTGTTCCGGGGGCCGCAGCTATGAGCTTGGATTTGGCCTTGGAGAAAAAACTCAGCACCAAGGATCCCAAGTACAAGGTTCGTTACCCCATGTATGTCTACAAGGACCCCAAGGGCCGCACCACCTACCTCCTTCAAACAGCCGGGGTCGGTTTGTGGGGACCCATTTGGGGTTACCTGGCTTTGGATGAGGATGGCAACACCCTGCGTTCGGCCATTTTTGATCACAAAGGAGAAACGCCGGGTCTGGGCGCGGAAATCAATACCGACGCCTTCGAGCACCAGTTTATCAACAAGAAAGTCCTCAATGATCAGGGACAATTTGTTTCCGTCAAGGTCGAAAAAGGCAAACACGATGCCAGCATGCCCCATGCCGTGGATGCGATCAGCGGTGGCACCATCACCTCCAACGGTGTTAGCAAAATGCTGGAAGAGGACTTGGCCTCATACCTCAAGTACATTCGTCAACAAGCACCTCAAACGTCCCCTTTATGAGCGAAGTAGCGGTTCAAAATCCGGTCGAGAAAAAGCCCTTGATCGGCAAGAAAGAAAGAAAGTTAATGACCGATCCGTTATCGGATAACAATCCAGTGACCATACAGGTTCTTGGGATTTGTTCAGCCTTGGCGGTAACAACCCAAATGAAGCCGACCATGGTGATGGCCCTTTCGGTGACGGCGGTTGTGGCCTTGTCCAATTTCGTTATCTCGTTGATGCGCAATGCGATTCCACCCCGAATTCGAATCATTGTTCAGTTGACCGTGGTTTCAGTTTTGGTTATCCTCGTGGACCAGGCCCTCAAGGCCTACATGTACGATATCAGCAAACAATTATCCGTCTTTGTCGGATTGATCATCACCAATTGTATTGTTATGGGACGGCTTGAGGCGTATGCCATGGGCAACAAACCCGTACCATCGCTCTTGGACGGATTGGGCAACGGATTCGGATACGGATTTGTGATTTTGACCGTGGCATTCTTTCGTGAATTGCTGGGAAGCGGAAAGATTTTTGGTTTCCAGGTGATTCCCGATGCCATGTACGAAGCCGGTTATGTCAACAACGGGTTGATGATGATTCCCGCCGGTGCCCTTTTTGTGGTGGCCTGTTTTATTTGGATTCAAAGGAGTTTTGCTAAACATTTGGAGGAAAAAGAATGAGCCCATTATTTCTTGCTGCGGATTTGATATCCGTTTTCGTTCGGTCGATTTTTATCGACAACATGATTTTTGCCTATTTCTTGGGCATGTGTTCCTATTTGGCGGTTTCCAAGAATGTCAAGACCGCTCTCGGCCTTGGGATCGCGGTCGTCTTTGTATTGACGATCACGGTCCCCTTGAACTGGCTGCTCCTCAACAAAGTTCTCAAGGAAGGTGCCTTGGCTTGGATTAGCCCGTCCTTGGCCAAAGTGGATTTGAGCTTCCTGGCCTTTATTATGTTCATTGCCACCATCGCCTCCATGACTCAGTTGGTTGAGATGTTGGTTGAGAAATTATCTCCTGAATTGTACGGCGCGCTTGGGATTTTCCTGCCCTTGATCGCGGTGAATTGTTCCATCTTGGGTGGATCTCTTTTCATGCAAGAAAGGGATTATGAATTTGCCGAAGCCACGGTCTTTGGATTGGGTTCAGGGGTGGGTTGGATGATAGCGATTGTCGCTATCGCGGCTATTCGGATGCGTCTTCGCTATTCGGACGTGCCTGCTCCTTTGCGTGGGTTGGGCATAACGTTCATTATTACTGGCTTGATGGGCATTGCCTTCATGAGTTTTTTGGGTATTACGCTATAAACGATCGACGACTATGTTAACCGGGGCAACCTTATCCATCATTTTTTATTCCATCCTGGCCTTTTCCGGGGTGATCCTTCTGCTGGTTTTTGTGTTGATGTACGCCCAGGCCAAATTGGTCAATAGCGGGGATGTACAGATTATTGTGAACGGCGACACCGCCAATCCAATGAAGGTAGCGGCGGGTTCTACGTTGTTAACCACCTTGTCGGAGCGCAAATTGTTTTTGCCTTCGGCTTGCGGTGGTGGTGGAACCTGTGCGATGTGCAAATGCCAGATTTTGGAAGGGGGCGGTGATGTCCTACCCACCGAAAAAGGGCATTTGAATCGTCGGGAACAGGCCGAGCATTGGCGCTTGGCTTGCCAGGTCAAGGTCAAAAACGACATGAAGATTCAGATTCCGGAGGAAATATTCGGGATCAAGAAATGGGAATGCGAAGTGGTCTCCAACTACAACGTAGCCACCTTCATCAAAGAATTCACCGTGAAATTACCCGAAGGCGAGAATCTGCATTTTGAGGCCGGGGGTTATATCCAGGTGGATGTCCCTGCCTGTACGGTTGATTTCAAGAACATCGACATTGCACCGGCTACGAATGATCCGGCCGGTAAGGACAAATTCAAAGAAGACTGGGATAAATTCAAATTATGGGATCTCAAAATGGTGAACCCGGAGCCCATCTTCCGCGCTTATTCCATGGCCAACCACCCTGCTGAAGGCAATATCATCAAGTTGAACATTCGTATTGCCACCCCCCCATGGGATCGGGCCTCCAATGATTGGATGAAAGTGAATCCAGGCGTTTGTTCGTCTTTTGTTTTCAATGCCAAGCCGGGTGACAAAGTGACCATTTCGGGTCCTTACGGAGAATTCTTCATCAAGGATACCCAGAAAGAAATGGTTTATGTCGGAGGCGGTGCCGGTATGGCTCCATTGCGGGCGCATGTTTTCCATTTGTTCCACACCCTCAAAACCGGTCGCAAGGTAAGTTACTGGTATGGAGGTCGTTCCAAGCGGGAATTGTTCTACGTGGATGAATTCCGGGCCATCGAAAAGGAGTTCCCCAATTTCCGTTTCCATGTGGTCTTGTCCGAGCCGCTCCCTGAAGATAACTGGAAGGTTAGCAAGGATTTGGAAGATCGTGACGGAGATGGATTCCTGGGTTTTGTCCATCAATCCTTTATTGATAATTACCTGAGCAAGCACAAGGAGCCCGAAGAAATCGAATTCTATTTCTGCGGACCTCCGATGATGAATGCCGCCGTTCTAAAAATGTGTGATGATTGGGGTATTCCCAAGGAGCACGTGGCCTTTGATGACTTTGGCGGCTAAAAGCATGGCCTCTCCACAACCCAATCCAATTATTATCGACCTAACATGAACATACACGAGTATCAGGGCAAAGCATTGTTATCACAGTACGGTGTTACCATTCAACGAGGTATTCTAGCCGAAACCCCGGATGAAGCGGCCCATGCAGCGGCCCAAATACAGGAGCAGACCGGTACCGGTTGGTGGGTGGTCAAGGCACAGGTTCATGCCGGGGGTCGGGGCAAAGGCGGGGGAATCAAACTCGCCAAGTCCATCGATCAGGTACGGGATTTGAGCCACCAAATTCTGGGCATGCAATTGGTGACCCCCCAAACGGGAGCTGCCGGTAAGACTGTTCATTCGGTTTTGATTGCGGAGGATGTTTATGCACCGGGCCCATCGCCCACCCAGGAATTTTATTTATCTGTTTTGTTGGACCGAGCCCGCGGTGGCTTTGTGATGGTGTATTCGCCAGAAGGGGGAATGGACATCGAAGAAGTAGCCGAAAAACACCCCGAGAAAATTTACCGCGAATGGATTGACCCAACGATTGGATTCCAAGCTTACCAGGCCCGTCGTGTGGCCTTGAATTTGGGTCTGAAGGGTCAGGCTTTCAAGGAGATGGTGTCGTTTTGTCAAAACCTGGTCAAGGCATTTGAGGGAACCGAGGCATCGTTGTTCGAAATCAATCCGGTTCTCAAAACCTCCGATGATCGAATTTTGGCGGTGGATGCCAAAGTCAATATTGACGACAACGCCTTGATGCGTGTCCCCGCCATTTCTAAAATGCACGACCCGCGCGAAGAGGATCCTACGGAGCTCAAGGCAGCCTCCTTTAATCTAAACTATGTTAAACTAGACGGCAACGTCGGTTGCATGGTGAACGGAGCAGGGCTGGCCATGGCTACCATGGACATGATTCAACTCAGCGGCGGTAGTCCTGCGAACTTTTTGGACGTAGGGGGAACGGCATCGGCAGAGCGGGTTGCTCAGGCATTTAATATCATTTTGGAGGATCCCAATGTGCAGGCAATCCTGGTCAATATTTTTGGAGGGATCGTTCGTTGCGATCGAGTCGCCAACGGGATCGTGGAAGCCTGCCGCAGTCTGGGGGATCTTCGGGTTCCTTTGATCGTTCGTTTGCAGGGCACCAATGCGGTGGAGGCCAAATCGCTCTTGGAGGCATCCGGTCTTCCCATTCGCGCCGCGGTGACCCTCGAGGATGCCGCTTCAGCCGTTGCTGCCGCCCTGGCGTAACGTTGCAAACCCGTTTTTTACTCTTAATTTGGCCCTAATGTGGCGATTTCAGAACCCTAACCGACTTATGCGGTCCTTGTTTTCGCTTTTTCTTTGGGGTTGCTGCCTGGCCGAAGCCTTCGCCCAGACAGGAACGCTGAGGGGGTTTGTCTACGACAAAGGAACCGGGGAGCCCATTCTGTTCACCAATGTTTTTTTGTCAGGGACGACCATCGGAGCGAGCACGGACGTCAACGGGTTTTTTACGATCAAAAATGTTCCTGCTGGTCAATACCAATTGACAAGCACGTATTTGGGCTACGACACCGCTTCGGCTCCTGTTAAATTGAGCGCCGGAGCCACCCTTAGCTTCCGGCTCATGCTCAATAAATCATCCATCGGGTTGAGGGAGGTGGAGGTTCTGGGAGCCAAACAAGAACAATTAACCAATACCCGCGTTTCGGTTGAAACGGTGACCCCCAAACAAATTACCCAGGTTGTTTCGGTAGGTGGGGAGGCCGATATCGCCCAGTATTTGCAAGTTCTGCCGGGGGTTGTTTTTACCGGTGACCAGGGCGGGCAATTGTACATCCGCGGTGGTTCCCCCGTCATGAACAAGGTGATGTTGGACGGCATGCTCCTTTACAATCCCTTTCACTCGATCGGTTTGTATTCGGTTTTTGAAACCGACCTCATCAAGAATGCCGAGGTCTTCACCGGGGCCTACAACGCCAATCATGGCGGACGTATATCGGCCGTGATGGATGTTACGACTCGCGATGGCAATCAAAAACGTTTGTCAGGCAAAATAGGGGTGAGCCCCTTTCTTAGTCGCCTGGTTTTGGAAGGCCCGTTATGGAAATCCAAAAAGGTTGAAGGCTCAACGCCCACCTTCATTTTTAGTGCCAAAGGTTCTTACCTGGACCAAACCTCCAAGTCTTTGTATTCCTATGCAGGTCCTCAAGGCCTTCCTTTTTCCTTTTTGGATATCTACGGCAAAACCACCTTCAAATCCAATTCAGGTTCCAAGTTTTCTTTGTTCGGGTTTAACATGCGGGATCGGGCCAATTTTAGGGGAATCGCCGACGTGAATTGGGTATCAACCGGAGCGGGCACCCAATTTGTATTGATCCCCGAAGGCGCCGGAAACACGATTTCAGGGAACCTGGCTTATTCCAATTTTGTTTCTGGTCAAACCGAAGCCGATGGGAGGCCGCGTCGCTCTTCCATTACAGGGTTCAACGGTACGGTGGCCGTCACTCAGTATTTGAATTCAGGTCAGGCTCAATTTGGTTTTGACCTGGTGGGTCTAAACACCGATTTTAATTTCACCAATTCCGTTGGCAAAATCACCCGTCAGCAAGAGAGTACCACCGAGCTGGCGGTTTTTGGCAAATACAATTTGGTCTTTGATAAGTGGGTTCTGGAACCTGGACTGCGGGCTCATTATTATTCAAGCCTCACCGAAATGTCGTTGGAGCCTCGCTTTAGCGCCAAATACAATGCGAGGTCGGACCTCCGTTTCAAAGTGGCTGCCGGCAAATATTCCCAAAACCTTATCAGCGCCACCTCCGATCGGGATGTCGTGAACCTGTTTCTGGGTTTCTTGTCAGGCCCCGATAATTTACCCAAAACCTTTGACGGCAAAGAAGTTACCTCCAGACTTCAAAAAGCCAACCATTTGGTAGGAGGGGTTGAAATTGATTTGGGGCCTCGGATTGAGATCAACGCCGAGACCTATATCAAAGAATTTACACAGCTAACCAATATCAACAGAGACAAAATCTTTGATGACATTGAGGCGAATTTTGGGAAGCCCGATGCTCTCAAAAAAGATTTTATTTTGGAACGCGGTCAAGCCTATGGGTTTGATTTCCGGGTCAAGTACGATGTCAAGCGATTTTATCTGTGGACCACCTACAGCTGGACCTATGTCGATCGTTTTGACGGGATTCGGACCTACAACCCTGTTTTTGACCGCCGTCATAACATCAATGTCGTAAGTAACTACACCTTTGGCAACGAATTGCAGTGGGAGTTGTCAGGTCGTTGGAATTTGGGGACCGGCTTTCCATTTACCCAAACCCAAGGATTTTACCCGCAGGTTGATTTCGGGGCCGGTGCAGGAACCGATTATATCAACCAAGGTGGGGAGCTGGGGGTTCTTTTTGGGGATTTCAACAAAGGCCGCCTGCCGACCTATCACCGATTGGATTTGGCCCTGCGTTACCGCAAGGAATGGAACAACGACCGCTCGATGGATATCAATTTTAGTTTGACCAACGCGTACGATCGTCGGAATATATTTTATTTTGATCGCATACGTTATACCAGGGTGGACCAACTTCCGATTTTGCCGGCTTTGGGTTTGGTTTTGCATTTTTGATGATTCGTTGGATCGATCCTTTGCGTATCAAGTGGATCGCATGTAGCGTGGGATGGATAGGTCTGTTCTTCCTGGGATGCTTGAACGGGGCTTTTGCCCAGGGTTGGGTTCCTCCAACTGAGGACCGATGGTTTGGGGAAGAGGTCAAAACATGGTCCCTCCGTCAAGAACATGCCTTGGCCGGTCTGTTGTTACAGGCCACCGGGCCTAGCTCGGAAATCAAAGGCCTTGCCCAATGCCTGCATGCGGTTGCCCATCGTCGACCCGAGGCCGATCGGCTGTGCGAGGATTTCATGTTGAACAACCCGGCGCATCCGTCCTTGCCCACGGTACAGCTGGCCTATGCTACGTATTTGTTGCAAGAGGATCGGGTTTCAGAAGCCGATTTGTGTTTGGATTCCTTGAATTGGTACCGTCTGGATTGGTTTGAAGCCCAACAATACCATTATCTAAAGGGTTTTCTGCGATGGCCTGTGGATACCTCTGCGGCGGCGGCGCATTGGATGCAGGCGGTGGGATCCGAGGGGCCTTACGGGAACCCTGCCCGTTATGCCCTCTTGGTTTTGCGTTTGCGCCAGCATCAAGCAACGGCGGTTCGCTCGCTGGTCTCCGAACTCGAAAAGGATTCGGTTTTTGGACCGCGTTGTGTTTACCCATTGGCCTGGGCCCGGACCATGCAAGGGGATACCTTGGGCGTTCTCCGCACCTTGGACAGTCTGCGCGGTAGCCTGGTTCAAAGCCCGGATACCAAAGGCTTGATGCGTTTGGGAATGAGTTTGGCGTACCATGCAGCCCAGTCCGAAGCCTATACTTCCTTTTTGAGGGCATCGGTGGCTACAGGCTACACCCCGACGGTGGACGATACCCTGCGGTGGTGTACGATGTTATCGTTAACCGCCTCCTGGGATACGATTTTGAGCTTGGTCAAGGGCCTTGAAACCTGGCCTGATTCGGTGAAGTCCACGGCGTACGGGATCATGGGTTGGGCTTGGTTGGCCAAAGCCGGCGATGCCGGGCCTGATCGATACAAGGCCCGAGCCCGAGCGGCCTTCCAACGCATAACCGAACGTGAATTGGACGGTGACTGGAGAGAAAAGGCTTTTTACCTCTATGCCAAATTGAGTTACGAGGTGGGGGAATCCCCGTCCAATTTTAGGGCGCTTGCTGCATTTCTGCTGCAATACCCGCAGAGCAAGCATCGCGAAGAATTAAGTGAGTATTTGAGCGACCTGGCCATGCGTGCGCATCATTACCAGGAATCACTCCGCATTTTGCGTTCGGTTTCCAACAAAACACCTCGTTTGCAGGGGTTGTTGCAACGGCTTTATTACCAGCAAGGTTTGGCTTGGTTTAATCAACGTCGCTACGTCGAATGCTTGCCTTACCTGGATTCGTCGCTCCTGTATCCGGTGGATTCCAACCTTCGGGCGGCGACCCTGTTTTGGAAATCCGAATTGTACCACAAAGTGGGGGAATACAACCAGGCCCTTTTGTGGATGAAAAACTTCGTGGACTTTGGATGTTCTTCTTCCACCCTTCGGGATTGGGGTTGCCATCCCATGGCGGCTCATTATCAACTCGGTCACCTGTCCTTCAAGCTGGAGCGCCCGGCCCAGGCCGTTCGTTATTTGAATCTGGCCGTCAAGGCAGGTCAGGAAATGGGCGCGCTCAACGAAGCCGAAGCGGCGATGCACCGGGACGCGTACACGCGATTGGCCGATGCCTACCTGCGCGATGGACAAATTGAAGCCGCCATTCGTCAATTTAATTATTGCATTAACGATCTCCAACGGGATGTCGACTATGCGCGATACCAATTGGCCATTTGTTATGGAATCCAACGAAACAACGAGCGTAAGCGTTTGGAATTAAGCTCACTGGTCCTTCAAGAACCGTCTTCGGATTATCGCATGTATGCGCTGATGGAATTGGCGATGACCTGCTACCAAGAATTCTCCTTTGATTCCGCTTTGGTTTGCATCGACCTCTTGCGCCGTGGGTATCCTCGGCATCGTTTGGCTTTTGTGGCCATGAACCTGCAGGGTTCGGTCTATCTCGAGCAAGAAAAGGACAGCCTGGCCATGACGGTTTTTGAAGAGGTGATTCGAGACGCCGCCGGATTGCCCGAAGCCAAGGACGCCCTCTTTGAATTACGCCAATGGTGCATTCGTAACAACCGTCCACAGAAATACCTGGATATCGCAGGATCGAGCGGTTTGTTGGCTTTGCAAGACGACCCTCGGGATTCCATTCTTTATGAGTCGGCCCAGTACAGCTTGGATGCCGGAAAGTTCTTTGAAGCGTTGGCATCGTATACCCAATACCTGCAGGAATACCCCGGGGGTTCTTTCAAAGCCAATGCCTTGTATTATCGTTCGGTGGCTGCCGAAAAAGTCGGGGACCCCGCGATGCTAAGCCAAGATTTGGAAGCCTTGCTGGCCATGCCCCAGAACCTTTTCACGGAGCGCGCCATGCTCAAGTTGGCCCTTGTTTATACGGGCACCAAGAACCTCCGGGGTTCCGGGGAGGTGTACCGCAAATTGTTAGCGGGAACCTTCTCGCAATCCTCTCGCATGGAGGCTGTTATGGGCTTGATTCGGGTGAGTACCCTCCTGAAGGATTATCCAACCGTGGATTCGATGATGCGGCGGTACGGTGCAGGTCCCGAATGGGGGCGCAACGACCAAGACGAAATGCAATGGCATGCCGCCAACGCTTCCCGTTACCGTGGGCAAGCAACGGCCGCCCAACGCCTGCTGAGGCGATTGGCGGATTCCTCTTCGACCGAGTGGGCGGCCCGATCCCTCTATGATTTGGCGTCGATGGCCTACGAGCGAAAGGATTACACTGTTTCCCAGGACTTGTTGTTTGACCTGACCGATCGCTGGCCACAGTTCAGTGAATGGTATGGAAGGGGCCTGCTCCTCTTGGCAGACAACCTCTACGCCATCAAAGAAAAGGAGCAAGCCTTGGCGGTTCTTCGAAACCTTATCGAGGGTAGGGAACCGGATGAATGGACCCGTTTGGCCGAAAATCGTATCAAAGAATGGCAACCGTGAAACAATTAAGGTGGTTGGTCTGGTTGATACCGGGCCTGCTCGAGGCCGGATGGGTCAAGGCTCAGGACTCCTTGCTCACCGGAAGCCCGGTCCGCATTGTTCGTTCGTACGATCCACATCTACCGGATTGGTTTCGTTATAACACCGATCCAATCCCCCTGCGGGAACAAGGAAAAATCAAGGATTTGACCTATGTTAGGGATACCTTGGATCGCCTCCCGGATGGGTCCTTGATGGTCGAGCCGAATTGGCCCAAGGCCACCTTTGAATCCCGTCCTCCCATCGAAAAAAATCATCGTCAGTGGACCATCGGGGCCTGGCCCTGGCAGCGTGGTCATGCGGGGTGGTCCGGCTCAGGTCCGGTCAAGGTAGCCTCCAAATCCTGGCATTGGTTGGCATCGGTGCAAGCAGCGGCCGGTCCTTTGGGGCCACCGTCGGGACTCGTTCCCCGAACGCGGGCTTTTTTGCCTTCGTTTTGGATGGAAAGCGCCCCACAGCCCAACGGTCAACGTTGGTCGTTGGAGACCAGGCTTCGTTCCATGAATGTTTCTTTGGAGGATAAAACGTCGCCTTACCTGCATTTTTGGCTGAAGCCCGTTTGGGAGCAAGAAAAGGAAAACAAACGTGTGGAGGGCTTGATGGCCTTGAACAAAGTGACCCTGCATGGTTATTCCGGGGGGAATGGATTGGGCGAATGGGGTTTGGACGCATCGCATCGTTCAACGATGCGGTTCGAGAATTGGACCCTGCAAGGGAAGTTTTCGTATGCGATGGCCTTGTGGAACACCGATGAAATGAGCGGTAATCGTCACCTTGGGACCATGGGATTCTCCTTGCAACAGGGTGGAGGGTTGTTTCGGTGGAAACTGGCCCCCACCTTGGCATTTCTCAAGGACGACCTGCAATCGCGTTGGGTTCTTTTGCCTGATTTTGGCGTCGAGCGTTCCTTGGGTCCATCAGGCCTTTCGGGTCTCTTGGAAGCAGGGGTGGTCTCCGGGATTCAACAAGCGTCTTTGTACGATTGGACGGGGCGATACCCGACCCTTTTTCGATTGAACTCCTACGGCGCCTCGGTGAACCGTTTCGAAGGCTTCGTTCGCTGGAAGCACGGTCTGCTCAAGTCCTGGCAAGGCGAGCATCGTTTGGCTTTGGGCCGTTGGAACAACCTGCGCTTTTTTGAAGCAGATAATCGCGAAGCTTTTGGGGTTCGATCCCTTCATTTGGAATCGGCCCTCCGATGGGATTTGAACAGTTTGTGGACCACTTCGGTGGGAGATGGCTATCGTTTGTCCTTGCAGTGGGGCGCCCAGGGTATGTTGGACGATGGTCAATCAAGGGCCCTGCCTGGTCTGCAACCCAGCGCCTATGCAGGGTTTAAGTTGAAAGGCCCCGCAGGCAAGGGTTGGAAATGGCGTGGTGAGGGGATGGTTTACGGGCTGGGTGCTGACCTGTCTTCGATCGCTCCTGTTCAACGGCCTTGGTCCATGGACCTGGCCTTGGACAAAAACACCGGAAGTACCGGGGTATGGTCCTTGGTTTTCAGGCAGCGCCAGGGCCCGCTGGTTTTTCGGTGGGCTGAAGAATTGTACGGGGGTGCGCTTTTGCAATTGGAATGGAGAAAGCAACTTTGATGTAAATTTGAGCATGTCGCTGCCTTTGGATCAAGAACGATTGCGCTGCATTCGCAGTTCCGCCAACCTTGCAGGTTTTGGCCAGGTCGTTTATACCATGGAAGGCGCTCGCTGGCAGGCCTCCGAGTCCCGCCTACGCCCGCCGCGCTATCATTGGCTTTTTGTCCCCCAAGGGACTGAGGTCTCGGTGGCTGAGGAAACCTTGCATTTGATCGAGCCCCTGCGTTCGGCCCTTGAATTGGTTGGGGCCCAGGGTGGTTCTCTTTATGTTGAGGGATGGGGACTTTTGCGCAAAGTGGAACAAGGTGTGGAATTGATGGCCGATCCCGGTGCCTTGTCCGATGACCATCCCCATTACGGTTGGCTTCCGGTGCATTGGACGAATCGCGTGGTACCAACGGGTGATCAATCGATCCCTTCTGGTTCCAGGTCGATCCCTTCTGGTTCCAGGTCGATCC
>JBMOHV010000048.1:0-13164 GCA_049317645.1 Bacteroidia bacterium | reverse complement strand
ATATCGGAGTCGAACCGACGACCTCTTGCATGCCATGCAAGCGCTCTAGCCAGCTGAGCTAATCCCCCGGAGGACTGCAAATATCGTTCAAGGGAGGGAAAATTCAGCCCTTGGGGTCCTGGGCCCAGCGGACAATGCAATCAGCGGCGCGGGCGGCGGCCGTGGCCCCGCTATCATCACCGTTCACGCGGGCCAAAAGGCCTCTCAGCTCCCCAAAGGCTTGTTTCTGGGCCTCGGCGGCCGTCGAGGACGGAGCCAAGAGAGAGCGTAACTCGGCCTCCAGGACCGTCGGGATGGCCCTGGACTGCAAGCGCTCGGGTACCGCTTCCCGGTCCAGAATCAAGTTCACCAAGCTCACATAGCGAACCTTGACCAGGGCCTTGCCGATGAAATAAGACAGGGGATGAACCCGGTACACCGCCACCATGGGACAACCCATCAGGGCCGCTTCGAGGGTTGCTGTACCCGATGCTACCAAAGCCGCATCAGCGCAGCCAAGAAGTTCCCGGGTCTTCCCCACCAGGCAATGGAGATTCAAACCGAGGGCGCGCGCTTCTTCCTCCAAGGGCAGGTAAACGGATCGGTCCACCCCAGGGGCCATGGCCAAAACCGCAGACAAAGGAACGACGCTCGACACCGCACCACCACCCGACACAAAACCACCACCCGGCACACCATTACCACCCGACAGCCTGGCCAGCGACTGCAGCATGAGCGAGCCGTGTTTGCGGATTTCCTGAAGGCGACTACCCGGCAACAAGGCAACGCAAGGCCCGCTGGGAATCCCCAAAGCTTGACGGGTCGCCCCCACCTGCTCGGATTCCAACGGCCTGCATTGATCCGCCAGAGGATGCCCCACATAGTGAACCTGCACACCGCGCTGGGCATACCATTCTTTTTCGAAGGGCAAAATACATAACATCAAATCGACCGATTGACGGATCTGCCGAACACGGCTTTCTTTCCAAGCCCAAACCTGGGGGGAAATATAATAAACCACCCGAATCCCTCGATCGTGGGCATACCGGGCCATACGCAGGTTAAAACCCGGATAATCAATCAATAAGAGCACATCCGGCGCATAGGATTGGAGGTCCTTTCGGGCCAAATCCAGCAATCCCAAAATGGTCCGCAAATTGCGGGCCACCTCTGCAAAACCCATAAAAGCCGTTTCCCGGTAATGCTTGACCAAGTCCATCCCTTGGGCCTGCATGAGATCACCGCCCCAGCCCCTTACCCGCAGCGAAGGATCCCTCCGTCGCCATTCTGCCAAGAGGCTTGCCCCGTGCATATCCCCCGATGCCTCGCCCGCTATGCAGTAAACTTTCACGTCTTATTACAAGATCTTTTTGTTACAACAACATCTTGATTAACATAACCAGCACACCGTACACAAGCGTGGCGGCCAAAACCCCCGAGGCGCCCTCGTCCGATCCCTTCCGCAGATGCCACCAAAACAGTCCCAAATTGGGCAAAACCGACAAAGTCAAAACCGGCCCCAGCAATCCACTGTTCCACAGCAAATCCCACCAACCCGCGCCATCCCCGCTCCGTCCCATCCACAAGACCCACAGACCCAAAAAACCCACAGGCCCAACCAAAGCCGCCATAAAACCACGACGCCCGTTTGATTTACGCCAAAACGCCGGTACCATCCCCTTTTCTCAAAAAACCCAATCCTGCATCCCCCAGGCCTGCAATCCGGCCAAAGCATGGTGAGCCGTCAAATCAAACTGCACCGGGACCACCGAAGCATACCCGTTTCTCAAAGCCCACTCGTCGGTATCCTCTCCGTGTTCCATCAACTCAAACTCCCCGGTCATCCAGTAATACTTCTTGTTGTGCGGATCGGTACGCTCCTCAAAATTTTCTTTCCATTTGGCAGCGGCCTGCCGGCCTACTTTGAGTCCTTTGAACTGCCGAATATCCAACTTGGGAATATTAACATTCAACAAAGAACCAGGCATCAACCCATGATCCAGAACCTGTTCGGCAACCTTGCGGGCCACCTGAGCCGCCAATCCAAAATCCGCCTCCAAGGCATAATCGCAGAGCGAAAAGCCAACGCTGGGAATGCCTTCAATGGCTCCTTCCACGGCGGCCGACATCGTCCCCGAATAAATGACATTGATCGATGCATTGGAACCATGGTTAATCCCCGAAAGCAACAAATCGGGCTTGCGATGCAAAATCCGATCCACCGCTAATTTGACGCAATCCACCGGCGTTCCGCTGGTCTGGTAAGCCGGAATTTCAGCTCCAAAAAGCCCTTCCTGGGCCTGCACCCGCAAGGGAAATCCAATGGTAATCGCATGGCCCATACCGGATTGGGGCCGGTCGGGGGCCACCACCACCAAATCCCCCAAATCGCTCACGGCCTCGACCAAAGCACGAATGCCCGGGGCATGGATACCGTCATCGTTGCAAATCAAAATGAGGGGCTTGCTCATGATAGGGAATCGTTGGTTGGTTTGGATGAAAGGCTGTTCGAAGACGAAGGGCGAAAGCCACTCCAGGCTGCAAAACCAACCAATGCAAGCAAGGCCAGATTAAACGCGAAAGAAATTTTTTCGCCAGCTATATAGGTCGCCGGTTCAAAGCGGAATTCCACCTTGTGTTCGCCAGCCGCTAATTCCAAACCCCGTAACAAATAATTAACTCGTTGGTGAGGAACCGCCTGCCCATCCACATAGGCATTCCATCCATGGGCGTAATAGACCTCCGAAAAAACCGCCAAGGATGCCGAAGTATTGGCGTATTCGTAACGCATGGTATCCGGGGCATAGGAAACCAAGCGGATATAGGCCTGTGAATCAACATTATACGCCCCCGAAACCCTTGGACCGGCCATGGCCTTGTCCATCACGGCCACCTGCCCCAAATCCACCACCCCCAACGAATCAAACTCAGCCTGTGCATCGGGAACAACACGCAGCGAACGCACCAACCAAGCATTCCCCAAAGCCGCCGGATTCGGCATGGCCACGGGGGCCTGGCCCTGTTCCTGCGGTGGATAAATCACCCAGCGAACATTGAAGGCATTTAGTATATTCTGCTTGGGGCCCTCGCCTTGGCCGCCCAGGTATCCGTTTTTGACATCCTCAAAACGGCTGAGCTTGGCCGCATGGTAGCCCCCCAAGGATTTGTGAAAATAACCGGCCCGGTTTTCGTTGTAGGGATTCTGTTGGCCAAAATCCAGAACCCGGTAATGCAGAGCGGTCTCGTTGTTCAAAATCACCCGATCGGCCTCGGTCATCTCGAACGGAACTTCCAAACGGCTCTTGCGCTCAAAATCCGATTCGGACAAATAACGACGGTCCGTCACCCACAAATCCACGGTCGAAATCACCAAAAGAGCCGGAACCAAAAGGCTGGCCTTGAGACGGTTCTGGAGATAGGCCCTCAGAGCCGCATAACCCAAAGCCATCACCAACAAGGACTTCCAGGCATCCTTGCTGAGCAGCTCCGCACGGTCATCCCGAAAGGCATCCACCAAGCCATTGATGCCTTTCCATTGCTCGCTATCGTCCAGCGCGGTCGAAAAATCAAAGAACATGGAACCCGCCACGGCCAACAACAAACATATTCCGCCCAAAACCGCAAAGGCGGTATTGAGTCGGGAAAGCAATTGCGTGCGGTCCAACTCTCCGTTTAACAAAGCCCGAACAAAGAGCACGGCCAGCAAAGGCACCGCCAGGGATGCCATGACCAAACTCATGGCCACCGCGCGGAATTTGTTGTAGTAGGGCAAATAGTCCATCAAAAAATTGGTGAACCCAGGGGTATTGCGGCCCCAACTCAGGGCGACACTGACCAAAACGCAGGCCAGCAACCAAAACCGCAGTGAGCCTTTGAGGGTCAACAAACCCAACACAAACAAAAAGATCATCAGAGCTCCAAAGTAGGTTGGGCCCGCCACCCCGGGCTGATCCCCAAAGTAGGTGGGTACCCCCGCCTCCACAAAGGCCAAGGCCTGCGATTCAGGAACACCGGCGCTGACCAGGGTTTCGTAGGTAGCAGAGCCCTTGTCCAGCGGGGTCTGCGAGGCTCCACCCATCAAGTTGGGGATTAACAAGGTGCCTGTTTCGGTTATTCCATTGCTCCATTTGAGGGCGTATTCCCGGTCCAAACCGTTATCCCCTTTGTTTTGGAGTTTGAGCAAATCCGATCCACCGCGCATCGTTTCCTTGGCGTATTCGTTGGTCAGCGCAAAGTGAGTCCAGTTGGAACCCAAGGCCAAAACCAAAGCCAGCAAGGCCAGGGCGGAGGACAGGGTCCAGGCTTTGAGCGCGCCTCGGCGGAGGTGTTCCACCAAGGCATACAGAACATAAAGGGCAATCATGAGGCCCAGGTAATAGGTAATCTGGTAATGGTAGGCAAAGAGCTGCAGGGCCAGGGCCGGCGCCAACACGGCCAACCCAAAGAGCGAGCGCCCCGTAAATAGCAAATGCAGGCCGGCCAGCACCGGGGGCATCAAACCGATCGCCAAGGCTTTGGTAACATGGCCCGCATCAATGATGATTATATTGTACGAACTCAGGGCAAAGGCCAAAGCCCCCATGATGGAAAGCTGACGGCTACATCCCCAAACCACCAACAAAAAGTACATTCCCAGCATCGAAAGCAGCATCAAATTAGCCGGCTCGGGCAACCAGACATAAAAAATCCGACCGACGTATTGAATCAGCGAATAAGGGGTCTCCATCGCAATTTGGTAAGAGGGCATTCCACCAAACAACGAATTGGTCCACAGGGGATAATGACCGGTTTTGGCCTTGACATCCTGCAATTCTTTGGCCATGCCCTGCACCTGGGTCATATCCTCCATGCGGAGGCCCTTGCCGCTGAGCACAGGGTAATTGTACAGTAGGGCCAAAGCGGCGAAGAGGATCACCGCAAAAAGATGCCCTTTCCAAGGGGCCGAACTTTGAGGAATAGACTTTTTCATAACACGATTCAATAAAATTTAGCCTTTACTTGATTTCTTCGTAATCCACATACTCGCCTTTGGATTCCAAGGTCGAGGGGCGATTTTTGGGAGCCGATGGTTCATTGCCAGCGGCGCGGTTGTTATGCGGTGGACGGGGAACCTGCTTCATCTGATCCTGAAAACGCCGCATCCAACGGAGCAACAGGAGGGGTAGGAGCCATCGAAGCAGCCAGCCCGCCGTCCACATGACCAACAAAAAGATCAAAATCGCCTTAAGCATGCCCAAAGATAGGGGGCAGGCAGAGGGTAAATGTGCTGCCCTGACCGGGGACGGAGTGGACCTCCAGGCTGCCACCATGCCAGCGGGCGATTTTGGAAACCAAGGCCAAACCCAGACCGTGCCCGGGTTGTCCGCCGCTGTTGGTCCCCCGGTAAAACGGCTCAAAGAGGCGTGGGATTTGGTCGGCAGGGATGCCCCGGCCCCGGTCCACCACCTCCACCCGCAATTCGCGACGCGTCGCCCCCGGTTCCTGCCGTAGGTTCAGCTGAACCCAAGGATCCTCGCTGTATTTGAGGGCGTTTTCGATCAAGTTGTTCAACGCGGTTTTGAGGAGCTCCTCGTCCCCCCGCACTGCAAATCGATCAGCCGCTTCGGCCTGTTCGTCCAAACGCAATTCCACATCGGCCTCCGGACGATGCCGCTTCCACCAAGCCTGCACCCCCAGCAAGACCTCATCCAAAGCCAGCGGGGTGCTGCGCAGGGCCTCGCCCCCAGCCTCCAATTGAACCAAGGTCAACAAACGCTGGGCGGTTGAATTCAGGTCGTCCAATCGCTGCAGCAGGCCAACCAAGGCGGTGCGGTACACTTCAGGGCTCCGCTCTTGGCGCAGAAGGACCTCCATTTCGGTCTTCATCGAAGCCAACGGGGTTCGAAGCTGATGGGAGGCCAGGCCCAAAAACTGCTGTCGAGTCCCCAACGCTTCTCGCAATCGGTCCATTAATTGGTTGAATTTGCGGGCCAAACGTCCGATTTCATCGTTGCGGTCGGCTTCGGGCAAATTGAATTGCAGGGCCTGTTGGGACTGAACATCATCGACCCGGTCCAGCAGATGGCTAACGGGCCGCAGCGCCCTCCCTGCAAATCCATACGACAAAAACCAAGTCATCACCACCCCCAGCACCCATCCCATTCCCAAGATCCAAGCCAAACGCCGACCCTGCTGCCGCCCCATCTCATCAACCCCCCCGTAGAGGACCAAGAGCCCGTTGTATTGCTCCTTTCCAAAGGCCATCGCCGCCCATTCCAGGTCACCAACTTTTCCAGAGCCCGCGCCCTGGCTACGGATTCGGTCCAACATTTCCACATCCAACCGAAGAGCGCCATGGCTGGAATCCAAAAGGTATAACAATTGATTTTGAATGCTGTAAAGGGCCAAGAAGCGAGGGGTTTCCCCCTCCGTCCAACCAGCCATAGCCTGCGTTGGAACTAGCGCCGCGCCTTCGCCCGGTGATTCCATGAACCGAACCCCTTCGGCATAGGCCCGAAGGCGCAATCCTTCCTCGTAACGAGCCCTCCGCTGCCACTCAACCTGGACATAAACGCCCAAGAGGACCAGGCCCAGCACCCCGGCTACCAAGCCCAAAAGGGTCCTGCTCAGTTGATTACGAATCGTCATCCCGGTTCATTGCCTCGGTCATCCACTAGGCGGACCCTGAGGCTCAACGAAACTACACCTCGGGCTCGCTGTTTGGGTCATCGGTCAACCGATACCCTTGCCCAATATGGGTTACCAACAATTTGGTCTCAAAATCGCGATCCACTTTTTTGCGCAAAAAATTCAGGTAAACATCCACCACATTGGTACCCGTATCGAAGTGGATACCCCACACATCGGCCGCCAACTTGGCCCGGCTCAGCACCTTGCCTTTGTTTTTCATAAAATACTCCAAGAGATGAAACTCCTTGGCGGTCAGGGAAATGGCCTTGTCACCGCGACGGGCTTCCTTGGTCTGCAAATCCAATACCAAATCGGCCACCTGCAGCTGCCGCGGACCGCTGTCCCCGGTATGTCTTCGTAACAACGCCCGGATTCGGGCCAGCAATTCCTCAAAATCAAAAGGCTTGACCAGGTAATCATCTGCCCCGGCTTCGAGCCCATCCACTTTGTCAGCCGTTGTTCCCAAGGCCGTTAACATCAACAACCCGCAATCCGGCTTCTGGGCCCGAAAGCGCGTGCACAGCGCCAAACCGTCCAAGGCCCCTGGCAGCATCCGGTCCAAAATGGCCACTTGGTAATCTTTGTTTTCAAAAAGCAACCTTGCCTCCTGCCCTTCGCTGGCCCTGTCCACCTCAAAACCCTCCGAACGCAGGCCGTCACGAACCGCATCCGCGATACGATCGTCGTCTTCGACCAACAAAATGCGAGGGGGGGCCGTAGCCATTGTAGTCAGAATTTGTTTCGTTAGACGTTTTTAGACCCGACACCGCCCGTTCCGTTTAACCGGAGGGATTAAATTGGGATGAAAAATAAAACCGACCCAACGCGCGCGCACTTCAAAGCCAACGCCGAGGGCTTTTACCGGGAGAGGTACATGGACTTGCGCTTGTACAAATCCCTGAAATACGGATCCCGCAGGTCGCTGATAAATCGGATGGCCTCCCCGGTGGATTTCATTTCGGGTCCCAAGGACTTGTTCACATTGGGGAATTTGTTAAACGAAAAAACCGGCTCCTTGATCGCCCAACCCTGCAGGGAATACTCTACGTTGAGATCTTTGACCCGCTGAACGCCTAACATAACCTTGGTGGCGATGTTCACAAAAGGCACCCCGTAGGCCTTCGCCAAAAAGGGAACCGTACGCGATGCCCGGGGGTTGGCTTCGATAACATAAACCACATCGTTCTTGATGGCAAATTGCACATTGAGCAATCCGCTGATATCAAGGGCTTTGGCCAATCTTCGGGTGTATTCCTCCATTTGGGTAACCACCAAGGGCGACAACCCAAAGGGGGGCAAAACTGCGTGAGAATCCCCGGAGTGAATACCCGCCGGTTCGATATGTTCCATGATACCGCACATAATCACCTCTTCGCCGTCGCTGATGCAATCGGCTTCGGCTTCCATCGCGCGGTCTAGGAAATGATCAATCAAAATCCGGTTGCCCGGTATTTTGCGGAGCAATTCCACCACCGCTTTTTCGAGTTCCTCGTCGTTAATCACAATCGACATGCCCTGCCCACCCAATACATAGCTGGGCCGGACCAGGACCGGATAACCCACTTCGTTGGCGATTTGCAGAGCTTCTTCGGCCGTTTCGGAGACCCCGTAACGGGGATAGGGGATGTCCAAGTCTTTGAGCAAATCACTGAAACGACCCCGGTCTTCGGCCAGATCCATGCTCTGGTACGAGGTCCCAATAATGCGGTAACCGTGGTTGTGGATCTTTTCGGCCAGCTTGAGGGCGGTCTGCCCTCCCAGTTGCACAATGACGCCTACGGGCTTTTCGTGCTCAAGCAGGTCCAGCAAATGCTCCCAAAACACCGGCTCGAAATAAAGTTTATCGGCCATATTAAAGTCGGTGCTCACCGTTTCGGGGTTGCAATTGACCATGATGGCTTCAAAACCCGATTCACGCGCCGCTAATAGGCCGTGAACGCAGGAATAATCAAATTCAATGCCCTGCCCGATGCGGTTGGGGCCCGAGCCCAGCACTACGACCTTGGGCTTGTCGCTGGCAACGCTTTCGTTTTCCTGGTCGTAGGTCGAATAGAAATACGGGGTCAAGGCCGGAAACTCGGCCGAGCAGGTATCCACCATCTTCCAGACCCTTTGCAGACCCAACCCTAGGCGGGCGGCGCGGACCTGCTCCTCCGTTACATCGTCCTGGACCATGTGCGCGATTTGAACATCCGAAAACCCATTTTGCTTGAGTTCGTTCATCAGGTCGCGATCGATGTCCTTCAAGTGCATGGCACGAAGGCGCTGTTCCAACTGAACCAAGCTGCGGATTTCCCTCAAAAACCAGGGATCAATGCGGGTGATTTTGTGGATGGAATTGAGGGGAACCCCCTGCGCAAAGGCATCGTACAGATGAAAAACCCTCTCCCATGATGGGTTCTCAAGGCTGTCCATAATAACCTCGGTCCGCTTCTCGCCTTTGCCATCCCCACCCAGTCCGGCCCGGTTAATTTCCAGGCTTTGACAGGCCTTTTGGAGGGCTTCGTTAAAGCTGCGGCCGATGCCCATGACCTCGCCCACCGATTTCATTTGAAATCCAAGGCGACGATCGGCTCCGGGGAATTTGTCGAAGTTCCACTTGGGAATTTTGACAATCACATAATCCAAGACCGGTTCAAAAAACGCCGAGGTACTCAGCGTTATTTGATTGGGCAACTCGTCCAAGCGATAACCCACCGCAAGTTTCGCGGCAATCTTGGCAATCGGATATCCAGTCGCCTTGGAGGCGAGGGCGGAGGAGCGAGAAACGCGGGGATTGATTTCGATCGCAATGATGGCCTCTGTTAACGGGTCCATCGCAAATTGAACATTGCAACCCCCCGCAAAATTCCCAATAGAGCGCATCATAAGAATGGCCTGATCGCGCATCGCCTGCATTGCGGTATCGCTCAGCGTCATAGCCGGCGCCACCGTAATACTGTCCCCGGTATGGATCCCCATGGGGTCCATGTTTTCGATGGTACAAATAATACAAACATTGTCCGCCGCATCCCGTAACAATTCCAATTCGTATTCTTTCCAACCCAGTACGGCCTTGTCTATCAGCACTTCGTGGGTTGGAGAGGCATCCAGACCGCGGTTCAAAGCCGCATCAAAATCTTCTTTGCGGTAGATGACGGCGCCTCCCGTTCCACCCAATGTGTAGGATGGCCGGATCACCAATGGAAAGCCGATTTCTTCGGCGGCTTCTTTGCCTTCGAGATAAGAATTGGCAATCCGGGAGGGGGCTACATCGATCCCGATTTCTAACATTAGTTTGCGAAATTCTTCGCGGTTTTCGGTACGCTCGATAGCATCGATATCCACCCCAATCAATCGAATGTTATGCTGAGACCACAGGCCCAATTCGTCGGCCTCTTTGCAGAGGTTAAGAGCCGTTTGACCGCCCATGGTGGGGAGAACCGCGTCAATGGAATGCTTGTTCAAAATGTGTTCCAGGGAATCCACCGTCAACGGCATGAGGTAAACATGATCCGCTGTGACGGGATCGGTCATGATAGTGGCCGGGTTGGAATTGATGAGGATAACTTCGATGCCTTCTTCGCGAAGGGAACGGGCGGCCTGGGATCCGGAATAATCAAATTCGCAGGCCTGGCCGATGACGATGGGTCCGCTACCGATTATCAGGACGGAGCGGATCGACGGGTCTAGGGGCATAAAGGGGGGATTCAGGCAAAGTTCGGCACAAATCGCCTCAAAACATAGCGAATCACGATCCAGCCGTGATTCAATAGGTTATTTAAAGGACCGTAATGACGGCTCATTATAAGAAATCTCTCCTTCCAGGCGGCCTTGCGGCGTTGACTCGAAAGGCCTCCATCCAAAAAATGAACCAAGACCCGGTCCGCAAAATGCACACCAAGCGCCTTCGACGAAACAACCTCCGGACCCAAGGCCCCTGGACCCAAGGCCCGCAGACAGCGTATCATCCAGTCAATGTCTGCACAAATCCGATACTGCAAATCGTAAGGCAACGCCCGTTCCCTTTTGATCACAAAGGCCTGGTGGCTCACCACCATACCAAAACGCAGCGATCTCCAATTCAAGTGTTGAGGCGGCAAGGGCTTGCGTAATCCTAATTCACGACCACCCATCGATTCAACAACCATCGCCTGCCCATAATAAACAGCCGCTCCCTTTCTCTCCGACCACAAATCCGCCAAAACACGGGGATGGGCCAGGGTATCCCCGGCATTCAAAAACAAGACATAATCCCCGGACGCCATCGCCAAACCCTTGTTCATGGCGTCGTAGAGACCCCGGTCAGGCTCCGACACCCAACGATAAGTCAATTGGTTACGTTCATCCTGCCCGCCATCGGCTTCGATCTCTTCAATCCTTTTTCCAAACGCCCTCAATCGCTCCACGGTGCCGTCCTTGGATGCCCCATCCACCACCACATAATCGATTTGAACACCCACCTGTTCCGCCACCGAACGCATCGTTGGTTCGAGCAATTCGCCTGGATTGTAAGTAACCGTAACAATGGAAACGAACATACGTTCAGGGTTACTCATAGGGCCTTAGAGGGTTTCTTTAACATATCTTGAACTAATTCAATGTACGCCTTGGCTATGCGTTCGGGGCGAACCAGATCCAGGCTTTGGTGGGCCCCCTGGCGAAGCAAATGGCCTTGGGGATGCTTTACGACCCGGACCATGGCCGAGGCCAGGTTCATCGCGGCCATCGTCTTGGCGCTTTCGGATGCCCATGGGTCCACGGCAGGAGCCAACGCCCCGTTCTGTCCCTCAACAATCATATCGGCGATTCCCCCTGCCGCAAAACCAACGACCGGGGTTCCAACGGCAAAGCTCTCCAAAATCGTATTGGGAAAATTCTCTTGCAAGGAGGGTATGACAAAAAAATCCGCTCGGGCATAGGCTTGCTGCATCGCCAAGGGGCCCAGCAAACCGAGCCAAGAAATCCGATGGCCTCCGGCCTCCAAAGCCTGAACCTGCTGGCGCGTTGCATCCGTTACCTTACCAGCCACTTCAACCTCAAAGACCAAACCTTCCCGTCCCAAGTGCTCCAAAGCCATCATCAGCAAGTCCCAACCCTTGCGCGGATCGGAGGGATTCACCGCTGCAAAAAACAAACGAGGCCTGGCCAAACCGTTCACGGTTAACCGGGGTTCTAAACCTTGCCCATCAGCCTCTGAATCAAAAGGATTGGGAATGCAACACACCAAGGCTCCGCTCCCTTGTACAATACCGGATTTGGCCGCCATGCCTGCCAGCCAAAGGCTGGGAGCAACAAGCGCCAGACGATTGCCGGCTTGGGTCGCCCATTTTTGACGTTCGCTAAACTGTTGACGAGAACGATCATCGGGGCCGCGATGTCGGAGCTGCGGACACGATCCACAAGACCGTTCAAAAGCCAAACAAGCCCCGGAATAATGACAGCCCCCCGTAAAGGCCCATTGATCGTGCATGTGCCATAGGATAGGCTTATCCAATTCCAACAAAGCCTGCAAATCGGCGGACCCCAAAAAACCATGATTAATCCAATGCAAAACAACAGCATCCGCCTCTAGTAGGGCCGGATGGGCCATGCGCCTTGGGTCACTTGAGGGCCAAGGGTTCCCACTAAACATGGCTCCAGGTGTCCAAACCAAAAATTGCTGAAGCTTGTAAACCAAATGTTTGCGCAATGTATACCATCGTCTCATCCACTTCCCAAGAATTCCGTCCGGCCACCAAGTCTCTGGGCTCAAAACGGTGACATGATGCCCTGCTTGGCGCAACGCTCTGGCCTGACGCATGCAGGCGATGGCAGCGCCACCGGATGTTTGAGAACTTGTCAGAAGAACCAGTCGTAGAGGCATGGTATTTTGCAAGAAGCTCAACGAAGCGCTTTGTCCTTGGTTGCCTTTGCCAAAAAAACAGTGTTACAATACCAGCTTTTTGAGCCCGGATAAACAAAAACCAATGCAGCTGCCAGTATATTCAGCGGAGCGAGTAAAATTAGCCCCAACACAAGATTCAAATATTTGTTACGAGTTTCCCATATTTGATACCATCCCAAAATACCCATTTGCAACCAGGTTGCGGTATAGCCGTTGGTTTTGGAACTTCGAACCACCTCAAAACCATTCCGTTCCAACAAGGCCGTAAACCCCCCTTGGCTGTAACGGGCATAATCATACGGCATTTCGTGTTCATTCCAAGCAAAGGGAACACTAAACAGAACAAGGCCTCCCGGCTTGAGAACCCGATGAAGTTCCCCTAAAATCAAATCCGGTTCAAAAACATGTTCCATAACCTCGCTGGCCAAGGCATAATCAAAACAATTCGCCTCAAACGGCAGGGTCCTGCCATCATAAAAAACATCCACCTCTTCGGTGAGATGGGGATGTCCAGGGTTCTCCATATCCAGCCCCGTATAGCTCTCCACTCCAAATAGATGTTTGTAAGGCTTGGCCCCGCACCCAAAATCCAGCATCGACCCTCCCCGAAAACCGGTAGCCATAGCGGCCAGTGTTTTGTACAAATCCCT
>JBMOHV010000047.1:0-13650 GCA_049317645.1 Bacteroidia bacterium | reverse complement strand
AGGCAAGGAATACCTGGCCGATGAAGTCGGCATTCTCAAACTCAAACCCCAACCCAGGGAAACCGTTGAAACCGGGGATGTAGGGTATATCATTTCCGGCATCAAACAAGCTCGTGAAGTCCAGGTCGGTGACACCATCACCAGCATGGAGAGACCCTGTGCGGAAGGCATCAAGGGTTTTGAAGAGGTCAAGCCCATGGTTTTTGCAGGGATTTATCCTGTGGATACCGAAGATTACGAGGAACTTAGGGATTCGATGGAAAAGCTTCAGTTGAACGATGCGTCCTTGGTTTTTGAACCCGAATCCTCGGCGGCCTTGGGCTTTGGTTTCCGCTGCGGATTTTTGGGGATGCTGCATATGGAAATCATCCAGGAGCGCCTCGAGAGAGAATTCAACATGACGGTCATCACCACGGTTCCCAACGTTTCGTATTTCTGCCAAACCACCAAAGGCGAAATGCTAACCGTGAACAACCCTTCCGATCTTCCGGATCCCAGCCATATTGATTTTATCGAAGAACCGTTTATCCATGCGCAGGTCATTACCAAGTCGGATTATATCGGTCCGGTCATTGCATTGTGCATGCACAAGCGGGGCGTGATCACCAACCAGACCTACCTGAGTTCCAACCGGGTCGAGATTACGTTCGATATGCCCTTGGGAGAAATCGTTTTTGACTTCTACGACAAACTCAAAACCATTTCCAGAGGGTACGCTTCTTTTGACTACCATCTGATTGGTTACCGTCAATCACGCTTGGTCCGCATGGATATTCGTCTTAACACCGAACCGGTGGATGCCCTATCAGCCCTGATCCATGCTGACAAGGCCTATGAATTGGGAAAAAAGATGTGTGAAAAGCTCAAGGAATTGTTGACCCGTCAACAGTTCGAAGTAGCCATACAGGCCTCTATTGGGGCCAAAATCATTGCCCGCGAGACCCTCAAGGCCCTGCGCAAAGATGTGACGGCCAAATGTTACGGGGGGGATATCTCCCGCAAACGCAAATTGCTTGAAAAGCAAAAGAAAGGCAAGAAACGCATGCGCCAGGTGGGCAATGTAGAGATTCCTCAAAGCGCCTTTTTGGCGGTACTCAAACTGGACTAATGCTATCGAGCCACGGCGCACCTCTCATCCTGGACGGCCAGGCCACCGCAGAGCAAATCCGGGAGGAATTACGGGAACTGAACCGCTTGCGCCTTCAATCAGGCCAGCGCCCCCCCCACCTCACAGCGGTTTTGGTTGGCAACGACGGCGGGAGTGAAACGTACGTGGCCCACAAAATCAAAGCCTGTGCATCGGTGGGTTTTGGCTCGGAGATCGTTCGCCTTGACAGTTCGGTGACCCAAAAAGAACTGATGGAGGTGGTCCATCGCCTCAACCAAGATCCGGGCGTTGACGGTTACATCGTGCAGTTGCCCCTGCCCGCCCACCTGGATGCCACCGAAGTGAACCTGGCCATCCTGCCCACCAAGGATGTGGACGGCTTTCACCCGGTCAACTTGGGACGGATGGCGCTGGGACTGCCCTGCTATAAACCGGCCACCCCTTCCGGTATTCTGGAATTAATTCACCGCAACCACATCGACATCCGCGGAATGCACGCCGTGGTCTTGGGAAGGAGTCCCATTGTGGGTTCCCCCTTGGCCCAAATGCTATCCCGTAACACCAACCCCGGTAATTGCACCGTCACCCTCTGCCATTCGCGGACGGTGGATTTGAAGGAACATTGCCGCAGAGCCGATCTTTTGGTCGCCGCCTTGGGACAGCCAGGTTTTGTGACCGCGGATATGGTGCGTCCGGGTGCCGTGGTCATTGATGTTGGAACTACGCGGGTGGTGGACCCCAGCAAGCGCAGCGGCTATGCCTTGAGTGGAGATGTTTGCTTTGAAGAGGTTGCCCCACTCTGCAGGGCCATCACACCGGTCCCCGGGGGTGTGGGCCCCATGACCATTGCTTCCCTTTTGCAGAATACCTGGCAAGCAGCCAATCCAACCTAATCCATGGACAAGCTTCCGGTCATGGAGCAGTTCCTCAGCCTCCAAGGCGAAGGATACCACAGCGGCCGCCCGGCCTATTTTATTCGTTTGGGCGGATGCACCGTGGGCTGTGTTTGGTGCGATGTCAAAGATTCTTGGGATGCCCAGGCACATCCTTCCCAATCCGTCGAAGAATTGGCCGAAGCCGCTGGTTCCTCCGGTGCCCCGTCGGTGGTCATCACCGGCGGAGAACCCTGCACCTATGATTTAGGAGACCTCTGCATGGCCTTAAAAAATCGGGGGTTGAAAATTTGGCTCGAAACCTCCGGGGTCTATCCGATTCGAGGCCAATTTGATTGGGTCTGCCTATCCCCCAAAAAGTTCAAAGAGCCTTTGGCTGAGTCTCTTGCCCGCGCGCATGAATTCAAGGTGGTGGTGTATCACCCGTCGGATTTGGATTGGATGAAGGGTTTTGTTACGGGACTTCGCCCCGGTTGTCGGCTTTTTGTTCAACCGGAATGGAGCAAGAGCGAAAGCATCGCCCCCCTTTTGGTTCGTTTTGTCCAGGAAAATCCGGAGTGGACCTTGTCCCTCCAAACCCACAAATACCTTGAGATTCCTTAAGGTCCTTGTCCTGGCTTGGGCATTGGTTCATCTTAGGTCCCTGGCCCAAACCACCCCTTCCGGAAATCAAGCATCGGAGGCCGTCCCGGTGTACACCGATACCCGGAAGATAGATCTCAAATTCAGCAAAGCCCTGGAACCGGTCAACGAAGGCCGTTACGATTTGGCCATTGCCAAAGTCCAAACGCTCTGCGATCGTTACCCCGAACACGCACCGGGTTGGCTGATTTTGGGTGATTTGCACCTTCAAACACGGGAATGGTCCGAGGCCCAAAGGGCCTTTAGGCGCTGTGTGGATTTGCACCCCCGCCTTTCGGTCAAAGGCTTTCATGGACTGTTCAATGCATCCATGCATGTGGGGGATTATGCCACCATCATGGAATACTACAACCGGATTCCGTTTTTCCCCAAAGCCACATCGGAACAACTGCGAGATATGGATTTGTGGCGCAAACAAGCCGGATTTGGATGGCAGTCCCTCAAGAAACCAAGACCTCAACGACTGGAGCCGGCTCCTGCGACGATTGACGGGGGACTGCAAGCCTATCTACCCTGTTTGTGCAACGGCGGACGGCAAATGATCCTGACCCGTCGGGATGAAAAGGGGGAAGATTTTTTTGAAAGTCGCCAAGAAAACGGTTCATGGTCGGCGGGGCAGCGATTGGGAGCGCCCGTGAACAGCGACTTGGACGAAGGCGGTTGCTGGTTAAGTCCGGACGGCCACATGCTTTGGTTTACAGGGTGTTATCGGGAAGGCGGGCAGGGATCCTGTGACTTGTATTATGTTATGAAAGAAAAAGGAGGTTGGGGCGCCGTACATTCCGCGGGGCCCTTTGTGAACTCTGCCGCTTGGGATGCCCATCCCACCCTGAGTAGCGACGGTTTGACTTTGTATTTTGCGAGCAACCGAAGGGGCAGCCAAGGGGGCAGTGATTTGTGGATGAGCCAAGCGCGCTTGGATTCAAGCGGTTGGCCCGTTGATACCGCCGGATTCCCCTTGAATATTTCCTGGTGGAATTGGTCCGGGATGGACCCGGATCGTTTGGTTTGGTCGGAACCGGTGCCTCTGGATAGCAACATCAACACGCCGTACAGCGAGAACAGCCCTTACTTGCATCCCAACGGAATGGATTTGTATTTCGCTTCGTCTGGACATGCCGGCATGGGTCAATTGGATTTGTACCGGAGCCGAAGGGATGCCAACGCTCTATCATCGGCTCGATGGTTGGCTCCCACCAACCTGGGGCCTCCCCTTAATTCCTACAGGGATGAAATGGGATTGGTCCTGGAACCGGACGGCCGGATGGCTTGGTTAAGTCGTGAAACCGAGCAAGGGATTCGTCTCCTGCGTGTTGAATTGGATACTGCATCGCAACCCCGTTTGAGTCCCCCCGATACGTTTGCGACCCCCCTACCCCAACGTCCCACCGAATGGGTCTTGAATCATCTCTACTATGGGGTGGACCAGGATCAACCCTTGGCGGACTCGGAACCCGCGCTCCAAAGCCTTTTGCAATGGCTAAAACGCAATCCCGAAATCCGAATCGAAGTCCAAGGCCATACCGATGCCACCGGGTCGCCCCAACACAACCTAGATTTATCCAATCGCAGAGCTCAGTATATTCGGAATTGGCTCATCGTCCAGGGCTGTGACCCGCGTCGATTGGTTGCCGTTGGTTACGGTTCCTCCAGACCTTTATCCTCCGATGACCGGCCAGAATCCAGGGCCAAGGACCGCCGAACCCAAATTAGTATCCTTCCTTAGTCCCCTAGGGCTCGGGTTATTGGCTAAGACCAGGTATGCACCAGGTGGGCCAAGGCCGCTAAACGGTCCAACAGGCCTTCTAACTTATTCAAAGGCAACATGTTGGCCCCGTCCGATTTGGCCTGGGATGGTTGGGGATGGGTCTCCAAAAAAATACCACGGGACCCTGCGGCCACGGCCGCGCGTCCCATGGTTTCAATAAACTCAGGGGTGCCGGATGTTACACCGCTTTCTTGGTTGGGCCTCTGAAGGGAATGGGTTATGTCCACCACCACCGGATAACCCAGTCCTTGCATGATGGGTACCGAACGAAAATCCACCACCAAGTCGTGGTACCCAAATTGCGATCCCCGCTCGGTTAACCATATCCGCTGGTTTCCTTCTTGGGAAACCTTGTCGGCGGCGAATTTCATGGACGAAGGCGACATGAACTGTCCTTTTTTGATGTTGACCCAACGTCCGGTTCGAGCAGCTGCCTGTAACAAATCACTTTGACGAGCCAAAAAGGCCGGTATCTGCAAAACATCCACCGAAGCAGCGGCTTTGAGGGCCTCGGATTCGTTGTGGATATCGGTCAAGACCGGGACCGCGTAGGTGGAACGGACCTCCGCCAAGACCGCCAAGGCCTGGTCATCGCCAATACCTGTAAACGAAGCGGCCGAGGATCGGTTGGCCTTGCGGTACGAGGCTTTGAAGACATACGGAATGCCCCGCTCCTTGCATAGGTGGAGGACTGTTTCCGCCACTTCCATGCACAAGTCCTTGGATTCTACAACACAAGGTCCGGCAATCAAAAACAAAGGCTGTGAAGGCATGGCCTCCAGCAAGTTATCCAGGTTCATGGTTTGGAATTAAAAGCCCCACGCATACCCCAAAACGCGTTCCACCGTAACATCAACACCCCCCAAACGGCCTCCTTGATAATGCCTTTGGAAATCTTGCTTTGGCCCAGGGTCCGGTCCGTAAAAATGATGGGGACCTCGGTGATCTGAAAGCCTGCTTTCCAGGCCTTGAATTTCATTTCAATCTGAAAGGCATAGCCGATAAAACGAATTTTATCGAGATTGATGCGTTCCAAAACCCTGCGCTGGTAACACTTGAACCCGGCGGTGGCATCGTGCACCGGGAGACCCGTGATGAACTGCACATAGCGGGAAGCAAAGTAGGACATCATGACCCGACTCATCGGCCAGTTGACCACATTCACACCGGTCGCATAGCGGGAACCTATGGCCAAATCGCTGGACTTGTCGCGGCAGGCGGACAGGAGGCGCAGAAGATCATCGGGGTTGTGGGAAAAATCCGCGTCGATTTCAAAAAAATACTGGTAGGAACGGGAAAGCCCCCAACGGAAACCGGCAATGTAGGCGGTGCCCAAACCCATTTTGGCGGTACGAGGCAGTAAATGAACCCTACCTGGATGCTGTTCCATCACCTGACGGACCAGGTCCTGGGTTCCATCCGGAGAACCATCGTCCACAACCAGAATTTCCAGCGGGTACGAGAGACCCAATACTTTGTTCAAAAAGGCCGTAATATTCTCCCTTTCGTTGTAAGTCGGCACAATAACCAGCGCATCCGAATCCATAGCCTGCAAAATACGGCTCACGCCTTAATTTTGGAGCATGCGCAATCCAAACCTTGAAGCCGACGCCCTCCCGGAGGGTCATCCTGAGCAGGACCAGGAGCTGGTTTTGAGGCCCCGAACCTTTGAAGATTTTACGGGTCAAACCAAAGTTATGGAGAACCTGCGGGTCTTTGTGGCCGCTGCCTTGGGACGGGGTGAAGCCTTGGATCATGTCCTGTTGCACGGACCCCCGGGATTGGGCAAAACCACCCTCGCCCATTTGATCGCCAACGAAATGAAGGCCCAAATCAAAATGACCAGTGGACCGGTGCTCGAAAAACCCGGCGATTTGGCCGGATTGCTCACCGGATTGCAAGAGGGGGATGTCCTCTTCATCGACGAGATTCATCGTTTGAGTTCGGTGGTCGAAGAATACCTCTACTCGGCCATGGAGGATTTTCGGATCGATATCATGATTGACAGCGGACCCAATGCTCGTTCGGTTCAAATTGCTTTGCAACCCTTCACGTTGATAGGGGCCACCACCCGCTCCGGCTTGCTAACCGCCCCACTGCGCGCCCGCTTTGGGATCAACGCCCGATTGGAGTACTACGATTCGGCTTTGCTCAGCCGTATCATCACCCGTTCATCGGGCATTCTGGGGGTTCCCATCGAAGAAGGGGGTTCCCAGGAATTGGCCAGGCGCAGCCGCGGGACCCCGCGTATTGCCAATGCATTGTTACGAAGAACCCGGGACTTTGCCCAGATCAAAGGCAAAGGCATTATCGACCAGGAAATCGCCAATTTGGCCTTGGACGCTTTGCAAGTCGATCACCGGGGCTTGGACGAAATGGACAACCGAATTCTATCCACCCTGTACCATAAATTTTCGGGAGGACCGGTGGGACTCAATACGATAGCGACCGCCGTTAGCGAAGAAGCAGGCACCATCGAAGAAGTCTACGAACCGTTTTTGATCCAAGAGGGTTACCTCAAACGCACCCCGCGAGGCCGTGAACTGACCGAGCGAGCCTACCGACATTTGGGGGTGGTACCTCCGGCCTCGACCACCACCGGGGGTTTATTTGGGTGAGGCCCAGAGATCGTTGTAAAAGTCGTCGATGCTGTACCAGCCTCGACGGTTCTGCAACCATTCGGCCGCCGATACGGCCCCCCACCCAAAAGCCCTTCGGTCCAACGCTCGATGCGTCCATTCCAGACTTTCGTAGGCCCCTTGCATTCGAAGGGTATGGGTTCCCACTTCGTTTTCGGTCCGATGACTAAAAATCCTTAACTCCGTCTGTGATGGATAATTAGGTGCTTGATGGCCGGATAGGCTTCGATGATCTTCCCCTTCCTCCCCTTGGATCCAACCGGACCAATCCGGGCGAACCTTCAATAGATCCATGGCGGTGTGAACAGCCGTACCGCTCGGACGGTCTTTCTTTTGGAGATGGTGGGCCTCGTGAAGCTCGACGCGGTAACCTGGTAGGGAGGCCAATCGTTGAGCCGCTTCGGCGGCCAAAAACCTAAAAATCTGGACTGCAGGGGCAAAATTAGACGCCCACAAAACCGTACCATTGTTATGAGAACAGATGGCTTGCAATTCCGACATGCGATGGTACCAACCGGTGGTCCCTATCAGGAGGGGTTTGCCTGCTTCCAAAACTTGAGTGGATCGCTCGATAACACCTTCAGGCAAAGCCGTTTCAATCACCATGTCCACCTCATCTGTGAGATCCTCGCTTTGCAGTGGGCGCTGGGAATCCAAAAAATCCACAACGCGATGCCCACGTTGGGCCGCTTCGTCGGCGACCACCTTGGCCAAACGACCGTGTCCCAAAAACAATAGATTCATACGTTGAAAAACAAAAAGATTTTGACTTCAAAAGCGATAGGTCCAGGTCAGGGCTGCACCCCCAAGACCAGGGGCCTGGCCTGGCAGGGCTGGTCGCACCGAAAAGTCCAAGCGCTCAAAGCCCTTGAGATGCGCATCGACATGGGCATCCAGTATTTGGATACCGTAAGCGACCAGGGTCAACAAGGCATAGGCATCCCGACTCCTGCGCAGTAAATCTCGTTTTTGGAGCAAAGAAGCTTCGCTATCCGTGCTTTCAAAAGGGTCCCGTGTCAGTGGATCGTTGTCCGTCCTCCATCGATACGCATCGCGGTAATCCAAATACAAATCAGCGGTCCTGGAAGTCTGGTACGCCATCCAACCCAATCCTCCCCAAACCACCGGGATTTTCCAATACGCTCGGTTGGTCCACTGACCCCAACCCGGTAGCAGAGCGGCCCGGCGTGTTACCAAGCTTGGGTCTGGCAAAGGAGGAAAGGAATCCTGGGGACGGCTCGCTGCATCCTGGGCGAAGAGCAAGGACGAAGGCCCCGACAACAAAACCTCGGACCCTACTAGAAAAGTAACAAGAACAAGGCGAAGACCAAGACGCATGGCTTGATATCAATCGCGTTCAAAAATCAAATCCAATAAACGATTCAGGTCTTCGGTGTTGGCAAAAGGAATTCGAATTTCACCCTTGCCCGTGGAACCGGCCTGCAAGCGTACGGGGCTTTCAAAGTGACGAACCAATCGGTTCTGCACCGCTTGATAGGCCGCTGCCTGGGTCAATGGAGCGGTCTTGGACGGGGTGCGTGTCGGATCAGCGGGACGGCGATGGGAGGTTTCCAGCGACTTGGCAAAGGCTTCCAAGGCTCGAACGCTCCAAGCACCCTCGATGCAGCGTTTCATGGCCTCCAACTGCAAGTCAACTCGACCGATTCCGGCCAAGACCTTGCCATGCCCCATTTCCAAGACACCGGAACGCAGCGCGCTCTGAATTTCGGGAGGGCATTTGACCAGCCGTGTGTAATGGGAAACATTGACCCGTGACATCCCCACTCGGTTCGCCACTTCGTCTTGGTTGAGCTTGCATTCTTCCTGAAGTCGCAGCAAAGCCAACCCGATTTCGATGGGGTTCAAGTCCTTGCGCTGTAAATTCTCCACCAGGGCCATCTCGATCATGCCCTGCTTGTCGGTTTCGATCACGTAGGCAGGGACTTCCTTTTTGCCCAGCAAACGAGCCGCCCGCAGACGACGCTCCCCCGATATCAACTGATAGCGGTTGCCAACCCGGCGAAGGGTCAGGGGTTGGATGATCCCGAGCTTTTCGATGGACGCCCGCAGCTCCTCCAGGGCTTCGGGATCAAATTGGTCCCGGGGCTGGAATGGATTGATTTCGATGAGGTCCACCGATACCACCCCCTCCTGTACAGCGGAATGGAGGATGTCCTGGTCTTGAGGGGACATGAGTTGGCTCAGCCCCCGGCCCAGCACCATTTTTTTGGAGGATGCAGCCATGGTTATTCGTCGCCCAGGTAACGTTCCTCGTGGGCTATTTGGGTTAAATTGTTTTTCTGAAGAATTTCACGGGCCAAGAGCAAATAATTGGTGGCCCCTTTGCTGGCGGCATCGTGGTGAAGAACCGATACCCCAAAACTGGGCGCTTCGCTGAGCCGCGTGTTACGGTGAATGATGGTCTCAAAGGTCATGTGCCCCAAATTGTTACGAACGTCTTCCGCTACCTGGTTGGAGAGCCTTAGACGGCCATCGTACATGGTGAGCAAAATACCCTCCACGCTCAGCTTGGGATTAAAGCGGCTCTGGACAATTTTGATGGTATTGAGCAATTTGCCCAAACCTTCGAGGGCAAAATATTCGCATTGGACGGGAACGATGACGGAATGGGCCGCGGTCAGGGCATTGACGGTGATCAGCCCCAGGGATGGTGAACAGTCAATGATCACAAAATCAAATCGCTGAAGAACCCCATCGAGGGCATGTTCCAAAATCCGCTCACGTTGAGGACGGTTGATCATTTCGATCTCCGCACCGACCAAGTCAATGGAGGAGGGCAGAATACTCAAGCGCTCCGCCTGGGTTGGGATGCAGGTATCAAGAACGTTTAGGTCGTTGACCAAGCATTCGTAGAGGCCCGCCTTCACGGTTTTGGGGTCGATGCCCAGGCCCGAGGTGGCGTTGGCCTGGGGATCTGCGTCGATCAACAAGACACGGTATTCCAAGATGGCCAGGGCCGAGGCCAGGTTGATGGCGGTGGTGGTCTTGCCAACCCCTCCCTTTTGGTTCGCTACGGCGATTATTTTACCGTTTGGCATGAAGGGTCGTCTTGGTTAGAACTAGAAGGAAAGGAGGTGAGGCCTGCAATGTATTTTTGGAGCTTGAAGCCCAAAGATACACCGACGATTCTAGCCCTGCTGCGTTCCCTAGGCGCTTCCTTGGGGCTGATTCGATGGACCGTTTGGGCGGGCCTTGGATGGGCAGGTTGCGCAGGCCTTGGATGGGCAGGGTGCACTAGCCCCTCCCAGGATACCGCCTTGAATGTTTTTCATTACAACCAGGAAACTCCGATTCGGAGCCTGGACCCCGCCATGGCAAGAGATCAAGCCGGTAATTGGACAGCGAGGCTCCTATACAACCGTTTGGTGGAATTGGGTCCGGACCAAAACCCGGTGCCTTCCTTGGCCCACCGCTGGGAAATCCTCGATGAAGGTCGCCTTTACCGATTTCACCTAAGGGATTCGGTCTTTTTCCACGAAAACCCCTGCTTTGGTCCTGCCAAAACAAGGCCCCTGCGGGCAGGGGACGTGGTGTATTCCCTCCAACGCCTTCAAGACCCGTCCACGGCCTCGCCGGGGGCTTGGATCTTTCGGGATAAGCTGGCCCCCCAGGGGATGACCGTGGTGGATTCGCTCACCCTGGAAATTCATCTTTCGCAGCCCTTCCCTCCCCTGCTCGGTTTGTTGAGCATGGGTTATTGTTCGGTCACCGCCCCGGAGGCCACCCGAAGGTACGGGCGCGATTTTCGATCCCATCCGGTGGGAACGGGACCCTTTGCATTGCGTACCTGGTTGGAGGGGGAAGGCCTGGTCTTGTCCCGCCACCCACGGTATTTCGAGAAGGATGCTCAAGGCCAACGCCTCCCCTATTTGCAGGCCGTACAAATTCACCAATGGACCGACAAAAGCACGGCCGCCATGGCCTTTTTGCAGGGCAAAATAGATTTGTTATCGGGTTGGGAGCCTGCTTTTCAACGACGATTTTTTGACGATGATTTGCAACTCAAACCTGATTTTGAAGGCCATTTTCAGGTGGTCCGTGGACCTTACTTTAACACTGAATACCTGGGCTTTCTGTTGGACTCCAGCGCCCGCGGTGCCAACAGGGCTTTGTTAAACCCGTTGGTTCGGCAGGCTCTGCATTATGCGACCGACCGGGTCACCTTGGTGCGTTCCCTGCGCCGAGGTGTAGGCTATCCAGGTCACGGCGGGCTGCTCCCGCCCGGTCTCCCCGGTTTTGATTCAACCTCTTTGAATCCAAAGACTTCCAATCCTTACCAGCCCCTTTTGGCCAAGGAAATCCTGCGCAAAGCGGGTTACGGACCCACCCATCCCTTGCGGTTGGTTTTGGAGACCAACCCGTCCTACGCCGATATCGCCCAGTACCTGCAAAGCCTCTGGGCTCCGCTCGGGATCCAAGTCGAAATCAAACTGAGCCAAGGTCCGGCGCTCCGTCAATTAATCAGCGGAAAAGAAGCGTCTTTCTTTAGGGCCAGTTGGATAGCCGATTATGCCGATGCCGAGAATTACCTGGCCTTGGCCTACGGACCCAACCAAGTGCCCAGCGGACCGAATTATACGTGCTACCAAGACAGCACCTACGATCGACTGTATCAAAGAGCCCTTCAGACAACCGATGTTCAGGAACGCAATGCCTTGTACCGTCGAATGGATGCTCGAATTCAGGAAGCGCGACCTTTGATTGTATTGTATTACGACATGATGCTGCAATTGTTGGCAACAGGATGGGAAGGCTGGCATGTAAGTCCCTTGAATAGTCCGGACTTTCGCTACCTTCGCCGCGTTCCAACCCGATAAGGTCGTGATTCCTACCAACCGCACCCTGCTCAGGGACCACTGGGTTCTGGCTTGGCCCATCATCTTGGGACAAATGAGCCATATGGCCCAATCGGTGGTGGATTCGGTGATGGTTGGAGGCTTGGGGGCCGTGCCCCTGGCCGGGGTATCGGTGGCCGTAGGGGTCTTTAATGTGCTTCTGGTTTTTGGTATTGGGTTATCGCTGGCGGTCACCACGCTGAGCGCCCATGCCCGCGGTCAAAACGATACCGAAGAAGGCGGGAGGGTTTTGTTGCATGGTTTTTGGGTATGCCTTTTGGCCGGGGTCTTGATGCAAGGTCTCTTGATGCTTGGCCTGCCTTGGTTATCGCTGTTGAACCAAAAACCGGAGGTCGAAGCGCAGATGCGGATCTACTTGCAGGCCTTGGGGTATTCTTTTTTGCCCATCATGCTTTTTCAAGCTTTTCGGCAATTTATCGAAGGGTTGGAATGGATGAAGCCGGCGCTGGTGATCGCCTTATTGAGCATTCCCTTGAATATTGGATTGAACAGCCTTTTGATTTTTGGTCGCTGGGGGTTTCCGGCCATGGGGGTTGAAGGGGCGGCTTGGGCCACGGTGATCGCCCGGTGGGTCATGGCCTTGGCGATGATGGCGTACGTTCTCAATCAGAAGGAATTAAGGATTTATTGGACCCATCGATTCCGCCTTCGGTCGGTTCGTATTCAACCGTTGTTTCGCTTGTTGGTTTTGGGTCTTAGTTCAGCCTTTCAATTCATTTTCGAAACGTCGGCCTTTGCCGGAGCGGCGGTGGTGATTGGTTGGTTGGGGGCCGAGGCCTTGGCGGCGCACCAGGTGGCCATCAACATCGCTTCCATGAGTTTTATGGTGGCCGTTGGGATCTCCTCTTCTGCATCCATTCGCATTGGGTACGCCAGAGGTTTGGGCGATTTGGGGCTGGCCCGTCGCATTGGTTGGGTCGCTATGGGAATGACCCTGACCCTGATGAGTCTCTGCGCCTTGGTTTTTGTGGTGTGGAATCGGGAACTTCCGGCTTTCTATGTGAGCGATCCGGTGGTCCTTCGTTCGGCCTCCATCCTGCTCCTCATCGCCGCGGCGTTTCAATTGGTGGACGGCCTGCAAGCCCTTGGCGTGGGCCTCCTCAGGGGCATGGAGGACAAACGCATCCCCACCCTCCTGGTCTTGGTGGCCTACTGGGTCGTTGCTCTACCCTTGGGAACCTACCTGGTTTTGAACAGTTCCTATGGCTTGTACGGCATGTGGCTGGCTCTGGCCGGTGGGCTGCTCCTTTCGGCCATCTTCCTGATCCTGCGCTTTCTGCACCTGACCGCTGGCACGATGTCCAAGGACCCCGCGTCGGTATAACCTGCTTTCGATAAGCTCTGGGTCCCTGCCCTTAGGCCCTGATAGGCCCCCTGGAGGGTTTATGGGCTCCAAAACCGCTTTTGGGTGTACATTTGCGGCGGAGAGATGGCAGAGTGGTCGATTGCGGCGGTCTTGAAAACCGTTGACTGTAACAGGTCCGGGGGTTCGAATCCCTCTCTCTCCGCATCCCAAGCCCATGCCCCCAACGGGGGCATTTTTTATTTGGGGATGAGCCAGGCTTGCCTGAGCGAATTCCAAAAAATCAAAAAGCTTGGAACGCCGTTCCGGCACGGGTTTGGTCTGCTTTAACCCTCCCCAAATTTCGGACTGATTAAAATGAACCAGTGGGCATTTCAAAGTAGAACTTATAAACCAGCGATTCAAATGCGCCTAAATATC
>JBMOHV010000046.1:0-14176 GCA_049317645.1 Bacteroidia bacterium | reverse complement strand
CCTCGGTTGAGCGACGCAGATTTTAAGCACTAAGGTTTCGTTCCGGGGCTATCGTCCCGGGGTGGCAGATCCTGGAAGATGGAACGAAGTTCGTGGGCCTCGCTGGGTTTCATGCGACCCCCAAGGACCAAACGCAGTTGACGGCGGCGCAATGCCCCTTCGTATTGTTGAATTTCCTCGGGTGTTTCGGGGTGCAAATCCGGAACGGAGGTCGGCTGACCTGCGTCGTCCACCGCCACAAAGGTGAAATAGGCTTGATTGCATAGGTGACGGATTCCCTGAGGAATATTCTCGCACCATACCTCCAAGCGAACTTCCATGGACGTTTGAAAAGCCCGGGTCACCGTGGCCGTCATATTGACCAGGTTTCCCAATCGGATGGCGCGGTTGAAACTCACATTGTCCACGCTGGCCGTAACAACGATTCGGTTGGCATGTTTTTGGGCCGCAATGGCGGCACAGATATCCATCCAATGCAAAAGGCGCCCCCCCATTAGGTTGTTGAGCGTATTGGTGTCGTTGGGCAGAACCAGCTCGTTCATAACGGTCTGGGAATGGGTGGGGGTTTTGGTAGGTCGAGTCATTAGGGAACCAAGATTTTGAAACGATGAAGATGCCCATCTTGGGTGAGCACTTCCATAAGGTAAAGCCCAGAGGTTGGAATCCTGTTGGGTCGAAAGGCCCAACGATGTACACCGTCGGGTTCATTGATAGAATCCATCGCTTCTGTTGAACCGGCTATGGGTTGACCGCTCGAACTGAATAGGTTGATTCGCAATGGTTGGGATAAACTTTGAAAGATCAAGGACTCCTGCTGAGCATTCCAGGGATTGGGGTAACATTTATTCGGCATTCCAGAATTTGCAGGTGCCATCGAAGCGGGGTAACGAAAGGGTCCTCCCAAGACCGGCCGTATCATCCAAGATCCAGCAATTGAGGATTCCTCCCAGATGCCTTGGGTATTATACCATCGGTTGTAACGGACCAGCGTGTCGTTACGGTCCAAACCAATGTTCAGCAGACCGGGGGATTCTTGTTGCCAACCCACATAAAAGGAGTCGGAGACGGGTAGCGGTGGCTCGATACCAAAAAACACAAAATGTCCGATGCTATCTCCGTACACCGGACGATACGGAATGCTTGAGCGATACAGCTCCGTGGCACCTCGGCCTCTTTCTTGGACTTGGGACCAGACCTTGAGCACAAAGAGCTCGTTGGAAGCATTGGCAGCCGCTTGGGTGAAATACATCCAAACACCCCTCAGTGAATCGGGACGGGCCAACCAAAACTTATAGGCGACCGAACCCGCCACCACATTGATGCCATACCCGGTCTCGGCCGTTCCATCATCATAGGCCAGGTAATTCCACCAACGAACCCGTTCGCGCAATGTATCGTTGGCTGGATTCACATCCCCGTTCGCTTGCGTCCCGTATTCCAAAACCAGATCAACGCTATCCCCACCGGCGATTGGAACATCAAAACGGGGATAAACCATCCCAAAATTTTGGGCCGTGCCCAAATTGGGTAAGTTGAGGACGGGACTGCTAAACCAAGGAGCTCCAACCCCGTCTTGAAAAACCTGGTAACGATGGTTCACCGATGTCGCAACACCGTTGTTGTTTAAATCGTACCCATGCAAGGGGTTGAGGAAACGCAAGGTATCTGCCATGAATTGATCGAAGGGCATACTTCGGTAAGGCCGCAAATAGGTCGCATTGGTATGAACCGGAGAGACATCGTTGCGCAAGGAATCCCCTGCATTGCGGCCGCTGGCAAGTCGAACATAGTCCAAATGCCAAACATCCACCAAGCCCGTCAAAGAACCGTAAGAAGACCAGCGCATAGCAAAGCCATCGTAAAGAAATCCGGTATCCCGAACAGGAACCATGACGGTTCGAAAAGGTTGTAACGTCCCTCCCAAAGCAAACCAAACCCTTTGCCAAAGGCCTGAACGCGTGCTGAATTCCAGCAAAAATGAATCCACCGGCTCCGGGGACTCACACCAGCCCGCTGGCTGATAGGCAAAACTGAGGTACAAAGAATCTTGAGGCCCGTACGAACCCAATCGAATCGGGAGGGATTGCAAACGATCAGCGCGTCCCACCGCCAGCAAGGACGAAGCATCGTACGGGTAACCGGCCGAGTCCAAGCCGTCAAAGGTCACAAAACCCTGGGAAGGGGGCCGAACCGCCATATCGTTGTTGCGGTAAACGGACGCGTTGATCCATAGGGCGTTGCTGGGCCGGGGCCCGGCATACGAAAAATCATCCTCGAAAGGCAAGTCCAAGGTATCGTTGAGTCGCAAAAAAACAGAGGAGGATGTCCCCAAAGCCAGAGGATTCCTTTGGGGTGCAAAGGTTCCCTCCTGCCCCCATGCACTGAGGCAACCCAACAGACCGGCTATCCAAACCGGTAGAGCAATTAATCGGCTAACCATAAGTCCACAAAGTCCAACGCACGAATCTGCGATCCATTGCCCCCCGCCGTGGGACGTTGACGTACGATAAGGGCCTGGGTGCTGTCCGCAATCGAACCCATGTAATAAACCGAACCCAGGGACAAAGAGGATTCTGCCAAAAAGATCCGGGCCTCGTCCAAGGTCAACCCGGTTAGGTTGGGGACTTCGACCAGGGAATCGGAATTGTTAAACCCTACCAACAAATCAATCACGCTTCCTTTGGGTAACATTTGACCCGTCCGCACCTCTCGACCTTTGTATTGACCTCCAAGAACGACTTGGTGGGCCAAATCCGGCTTCATGATTAACTGCCCTACGACAAAGCCCTTGTTGGTCAAATCCATGGTGGCTTTTCGGAGCGATAAGTCCGTCAAATTTGGAACGGGCATCGAAGGCAAATCCGAAAGATTCAACGTCAGATAAACCGTGCGCCCGCTTTTGACCTTAAACCCTGGTTCAGGATCGCTCATCACGACCGCGGCAGGGTCCAAGCCTTCGGCAAAAACAGAATCCACCACCATGACCTGAAGGCCTCGCTCTTCCAATTCCCTCTGAGCATCCTCGATGGAAAGGCCCCGAAGGGCCGGAACTGCAATGGCATCGCCGTGCGATGTGTACCAACCCAATGCACCCCACACCATCAGGACCAAAACGGCATTAACACCAACAAATACCAACAAAAACCGACGAAAGGGATGCTGCATCATGGCATGGGATGGGATGGCAACAGAGCGGCTCGTTGAAGGCCCCGTTCAATGAGTCGTGCGATGAATTGGTGGGGCGTATGGTGAGCCAAGGCTGCTTGGTGATAAATGCACGTAGCGGGGGTCATCCCTGGCAAGGAATTTATTTCAATGATATGAACAACGGGTGGTCCAACGGGTGGAATCCCCACAAAGGCGTCGATGCGGCAATAGCCCTCCACCCCTGTCAATTCCGCGGCACGGCGGAGTTCTTGTTGGACCAGTCCCATGATTTCGGCTTGGCGAATGGGATGGCTCGAAAAACGCGCCGGGGTGATGTTGGTGCCCTGGCCCGCCAGGAATTTTTCTTCGAGGCTCAAAATGCCTGAACCAGCAATGCTCTCCGAGGGTTCAAAAACCTCAAATTCACGCTGACCATCCGGCAAAGACCGAATCATCATGGCCCCGGTAATCTCCAGGAAATGATCGCCAGCCCGGGCCTGTATAAATTGTTCCAACAAAAATCGTTCCCCCGGCAGCAACATGTCAGGATGTTGGATGCCCAAGCGTTGAGCCGATTCCTCGGGCCACGTGTCTTTTGCCCGAAAACAAAGGCGGGCATAGGCCTCCAAATCAAGGGAACTTTCCAATCGGCAAACACCGGTTGAACAACCGTCATCCACCGGTTTGGCAAGTAGGGGCCAAAGGGGCAATGCAGCAACCCAGGAGGGTCGATCATTCGAAAACCAAAATGCCTTGTCCACCATCCACTGCTCGGCCACTGCCATTCCATGCGCAGACAACAAACGCCCTGTCGCAAATTTGTCAATGGTCAAGGCACTGCTCACCGGTCCGGAACCGTTGTAGGGCAAACCTAAACTCTCCAATCGCTTTTGGATTGAACCGTCTTCGCCCGGACGTCCATGCAAGGCAATAAAAACAAAATCCACCCGCTGGGGTAGTTCATCCCACGAAATCGGTACAGCTTTTTCCAAAGAATGAGGGGCATAAACAGAAAGCACATCCTCAAAATCCTTGCGGATGCGATGAAGGATAGGTGCTCGCTCCGTAATTTCCAAACCCCGGACGATGTCATCGGCATGGTCTTTGAGATGCAAATGCATGGGCAGTTGATGCAGCGTCCAATCCCTATCCGAACCGCTTAGGAACAAGCTAAGAGGCTCCATGTCCTCCATGGAACTTAGTTTTTCAAAGATATTTCGACCGGATTCGACCGAGATATGGCGTTCCGAGGAATAGCCTCCCATCAAAACGCCGACCCGCAGGCGATTTTGGGCCGTAACACTGCGCTGACCCACCCAATGATCCAACCTATCGGCCAATAAACGAGCCAGCGATCCTCCCGGTTGGGCCTTGATTCGGACATCCAGCGAAATGCGAATCAAATAAGTCAAAAAAGCCGATGGGCTCAAACCCAATTCAGCGGCTTGTTGAAAGAAAAAGGAAGAGGGCATCATGCCCGATGTGGTATTGGGATCGTTAAGAACGATTCGTCCGTTGTTGCAATAAAAGCCATCAATGCGGGCGTAGACTTCCAAATCAAAGGATTGAAAGAGACGAACGCATTCATTGCGTAGTTCTTCGATGGCTTCTTCGGGTAAATCGATGGGTGTTTTTTTGCGCGCAAAGCCCGGCAAATACTTGGAGCGATAATCGTAAAATCGCGCCGTGGGTACAATCTCCGTGGGGGGCAATGCAGCCGCCGTACCATCCGGTTTTTGGAGCACAATGCACGAAAACTCTTTGCCAATCAAAATTTCTTCGATCAGTACCTGGGTTTCTGCATCCTCGGCTTCGAGATAACACAGGGTACCCGATGCCTGGGCTTGCAGCCAAGCCAACCAGTCGTTGGGGTTTTCCCATCGAAGGTGGTGCTCCAAATCCCGAGCCGGAAACCCAGGTCCGGTTCGAAAATCAGCCAAGGTTTCCAATCCTGTGGGACCCAGACTTAGCCAGGAATCACGCTCCAAACGCACACAAAAAAAGGCCCGGTCCAGGGCTTGCTCCATCGCGTCTGCGTTGGTCGCTGCTTCTAGAATGGACAAGCCCACACTGCTACCCTGGTTGGCGGATTTTACAACGCAACCGTTGGGGAAATCTTGGAGGATTCGAGCGACGAGAGCCTGACGATCGCTGCGTTTGGCATAGACCCAATCGTTCCGATCCACCTTGGCAAAACGAGGAACCTGCCATCCCGCCGTTTGCATTTGTTCTCGCTGCTTGACTTTGTTCATCCCCCAGGCACCGGCCACCGGACCGCAACCGGAATAGGGCAACCCTATAAAATCCAGCATGGATTGAACCCGACCATCCTCCCCATTTCGACCGTGCAGGGCCAAAAACGCAAAATCAATCCGCTCGGGTAGTTTTTCCCAGGCTACAGGCTCGCCCACGGCTTTGCGCCAGCCTTCTGCTTGTTCGGCGCTGTAGGGGATTTGCTCGGCATAAGGTAACCAAGCCAACGGCTGGGAAGGGCTTTGTTGGACCGGGTAAAAATCCCGAAGACTGCCTTTGTACAAAAAAGACCAATGCAACAGAACCAGGTGACCAAAGGAGTCTACCAAGAAGGGGACAACCTCAAAAATGGATTTGTCGAGGGTATCGTAAACAGTCCTCCCTCCGGCAAAGGAAACCTCCCGCTCCCGGGAATTACCGCCGAACAAGACACCTACACGGATTTTGGGGGGAGAGGACTTCAAGGGTTGGCCTGATCGTGAAGGTATTGTTTGCGGTCCAAGAGGGTTTCGGTGGATTCGCGGCGGTCCGGATCCGGAACACAGCAGTCCACCGGACAAACCGCGGCGCATTGGGGCTCTTCGTGAAAGCCTTCGCATTCCGTGCATTTATCAGGAACGATGAAATAGACATCGTCCGAGACGGGGGTTTGCTGATCGGTGGCATGGGTGGTACTTCCGTCGGGTCTGCGAACCAAACCACCCAGGGCGGTACCCTGAGCGTAGGTCCAAGAAACACCGCCTTCGTAAATCGCATTGTTAGGACATTCGGGTTCGCAGGCCCCGCAATTAATGCACTGGTCGGTGATGATAATGGCCATGGATTCCTCTATTTTCATCGCAAATTTACGCTTTATCATGGCCTCCCCCTCCCCTTCCTTTGCCGAACTTCGAGAACCCTTGCTGGCCTGGGGGGCATGGTTCCGTGAAAGTCCCCAGCAGCCCTCTTGGGAGTGGTTGGCGGCCCAAACGGCGGCCCTCAACCCTTGGTTTGAGGAACCCATGCTACGGCATGCGGTGGAGGCCTGGTCCGAAGCCTTATCCCCCCGCGATATAGAAGCCTGGCTGTCCGAAGCCGAGAGCCTGGCACCTAGCGAACGAACAACGAAGGAAATCGGCCTGGTCTTGCCCGGCAACCTACCTTTGGTCGGGTTGCACGATGTTTTATGTGTTCTGGTATCGGGACACCGGGCCCAAGTCAAGCTTTCTTCGGACGATGCCGGTCTGACTCCATGGGCCTTGGAAGGCCTGAGCCGGTTTTGGCCACCGTTTGGTTCCATGGTTCAGGTGGTGGACCGGGTGGTCCGACCGGATGCGGTGATTGCAACCGGTTCAGAGTCCGCCCTCCCCTATTTTGAACAGTACTTTGGCCACCTTCCACGCTTGATTCGAGGGCATCGAAATTCCACCGCCATCGTTTGGGGTGACGAAGAGGAGGCGGATTGGCAAGGATTGGCATCGGATGTATTCCTGTACTACGGAAAAGGCTGCAGGAATGTGAGCCGAATTCTAGTGCCCAAAGGATACGATCCGACTCGAGTCCTGGACGGTTTGAGAACCTGGGAATGGAAAGGCGAAAACCATCGGTACCGCAACAATTTGGATTACCAAATGGCATTGCAAATCATTGATAGACAGCCATTTTTGCAAAACGGATCCCTGGTTCTGCGCCAAAACGCGGACCCTCGTTCTCCCCTAGGGGTTTTGCATTGGGAAGAATTCCAAAATCACAGCGAGCTCCTGGCCTTGGTCCAACCATGGCTGGAACATACCCAATGTTTTGTTGGCAAAAACCTGACGGAACGGCTGGATCCCCACGGTGAAATTCAACAATCCTTGGGACCGGAAAAGTGGCAGACCTTCCAAAAGCAATGGACCGCACCAGGGCAAACCCAAAAACCGGGATTGCGTGATTATGCCGATGGACTCGATACGATGGAATTCCTATTGAACCTCGACGCGCCCCTCCGCTAACCTAGGCTTCGTGCCAAATTTTTCGAAGAATTTCAACCACCTGGTCCATTTCTTCTTCGGTATTTCTTGATCCGAGCGAAAAGCGAACGGCGGTCCGTTCCGGATGCATTCCCAGGGCTTCCATCACGTGGGAGCGACTTTGGGCACCGGAACTGCAGGCGCTACCGCCCGATGCGCAGACCCCCTCAATATCCAGGTTGAACAACAACATTTCGCCTTTGGGATGAGGTGGAAAGGACAGACTCAAAATATGCGGCAAACAAGAACCGCTCCAATCCCCGTTGAATTCCAAGCCTGGAATCACGTCCACAAGACCTTGACGAAGGCGTTCCCGGAGGCTTGCCAATCGAGTACGCCTCTCGTCCATGCTGTGTAGGGCTTTTTCGAGGGCCCTGGCCATCCCAACAATACCGGCTAAATTTTCGGTCCCACCGCGCATGTTCCGTTCCTGGGAACCACCCTGAATCAAAGGTCCCCAGGAATGGCCCCCGCGCAGATAAATGAAGCCGACCCCCTTGGGGCCGTAAAACTTATGCGCAGACCCACTAATGGAGTGAATTCCTAATTCCTGTAAATTCAACGGCACATGACCCACGGTTTGGACGGTATCGGAATGAAAAAAAGCCTGGTAAGTCCGGCAAAGGGCCGAAACCCTTTCCAAGTCCAGCAGATTACCCAATTCGTTGTTACCATGCATCAAGGTCACCAAGGTTCGGTGGGAACTGCCTTGGTCCTGGGCTAGAAGGCTTTCTAGATCTTCCAAATCCATAACACCTCTCGAATCGTGCTTGACCCAATCCACTCGAATTCCCCTCAGATGGGCCAAATTTTCGAGGGTATGGGTGATGGCATGATGCTCCAACTTGGAGGAAATAATTCGCTGAACATCACCCTGATCCACAAGGTATCGGCAAATCATATTGTCCGATTCGGTGCCTCCCGATGTAAAGAACAATTCGGAAGGGGCACAGCCCAGCAAAGCAGCCATGGTTTTGCGTGCCTTCTCGATTAAGATGCGGGTTTCTCTACCCAAAAAATGAATGGAGGAAGGATTCCCGTAACATTGACGCATGGTCTCTGCCATTAAATCAACCACCTCGGCATCCATGGGGGTGGTGGCAGCGTTGTCCAAGTAAATTCGTGGGGTACTCATGGGATTAGTGGAGTAGAATTTGACGAGCCTTTTCGGCCAAGGCCTGGGCCTCTTCGAGGCTGGTCGCTTCGGTATAGATCCGCAAAATGGGTTCGGTATTCGATTTCCTTACATGGAGCCATGCGTTTTCAAAGTCAATTTTGAGCCCGTCTTCCCAATTTTGCCCAGCATCCGAAAAGGCCTCGGATAGGCGTTGTAACAAAGCTTCGGGGCGCTGGTTTGGGTCAAAAGACACCTTTTCTTTGGCCATTTCGTAGGTCGGGTAGGTATCGCGCAGGCTTTTGGCTGAACAGCCCCGAAGAGCCAGATGCGATAGGAACAACGCAATGCCGACCAAAGCATCCCGTCCGAAATGCAGATCGGGTACAATGACGCCCCCATTCCCTTCACCGCCAATCACGGCCTTGACCTGGCGCATGGTCCGGACGACATTGACCTCACCGACCGCGGAAGCGTAGTATTCCTGACCGTGTCGCTGACAGATGTCCCGCAAGGCCCGGCTCGAACTCAAGTTCGAAACCGCAGGCCCGGGCTGGATGCCTAGGATGTAATCTGCAACCGCCACCAAGGTATATTCCTCCCCAAAGAGGGACCCATCTTCGCAAACAAAGGCCAAGCGATCGACATCGGGATCCACCACGATACCCAAATCGGCGCCGTGATGAACGACTCCGGAACACAATTCTTCCAGATGCTCCCGCAAGGGCTCTGGATTGTGCGCAAAGCGACCGTGGGGCTCGGCGTTCAGGACGTCGATTTGATGAACACCCAGCCGACGCAGCAAGGCCGGAACGGCCAGGGCGCCGGTTGAATTAATGCCGTCCACCATGATGCGCCAACCCATGCGGGCAATGGCTTCGGGTTGGACGGCAGGCAAAGCCATAATTTCGTCAAGATGCTCTTCAAGGGCTTGGTCATCCGTTCTGTACTGACCCAATTCATCCACCGATGCATAGGCTTCCATATCACCAGACTGCACCCTTTTTAACAAAGCACTCCCTTCCTCCGATCCCATAAAGCAACCCTGATGATCCAATAATTTGAGGGCATTCCATTCCCCAGGGTTGTGGGAAGCGGTTAGCACGATTCCCCCGGCCGCTTGGACCCGGGGAACCTTGGTCTCCAAAGTTGGCGTGGTGGTCAATCCCAGGTCCAAAACATCCAAGCCGCAGGCCATCAAGGTTCCTGTAACCAAACGGCTCACCATTTCCCCCGAAACCCGGGCATCTCTGCCTACCACGATGCATCGCCCTCGGTTGTTGCTCAAAATATATTCCGCGTAGGCGGTGCAGAACTTGACCAGATCAACGGGGGTCAAACCCTCGCCGGGTTGGCCTCCGATGGTACCCCGAATGCCGGAAATAGAAGCAATAAGTGTCATTTTGTCCGAATTTATCTTGGATTGATGAGGAAAGACTAAACCGCTTTGGTTTCAACCGCCCACGAATACGAGGAACGAGCGATTCCAGGCCAAAGGCCTTTGAAGCTACCGTTCGCAGGGCCGGCGAGGTACAAACCCGTAAAGGTGGCCCCGTCGTAATGACCTCCCACTTTCATATGACCGCCTCGAAACTGGACCAAAACCTCGAAGTCTTGGATGGTCTCCACGTCGTCCTTCTGTTGCATATACAATAAAACACAAGCCACGGCGCCGGTACCACAGCTAAGTGTTTCGTTCTCGACACCCCGCTCGTAGGTGCGCACTCTCAAACGATTGGTGTCCAAGACTTCCATGAAATTCACATTGGTTCCGCCGCTTCCAAAAAGCGCGTGTTCCCGCAATAGTTTGCCTTCCCTGAGGACGGGGTAATTGACCAAATCCCGAACCTGAACCACCAAATGCGGTGAACCTGTATCGATGAAAACCCCTACCTCGAGGACATTCCAAGCGCCGGGTTTGTTCATGCTAAGCCGGTATTCCTGTTCCGCGGTTCGCCACACGCGATGAATCCCATCGCTTGCCTCAAAAACCCCGGTTTTTTCGTCTCCAAAATACCCTTTCGAAAATCCAAAAGCGGCTGCACATCTCGAACCATTTCCACAAAGGGAACCCTCGCCACCGTCAGCATTCAGGTAATGGAGGTAAAAAGCCCCTGACTCGGTTCGCGGCGGCAACAAAAGCAGAACCCCGTCGGCGCCCACCCCAAACCGCCGATCGCAAACCAGGGACATGGCCTCTTGATTCTGCCAAAACCCACTCTCAAGTCGTTCGGCCGTCAAAGGCAGTTCGGTGCGAGTTAAATCAACCAGGACAAAATCATTTCCACAGGCCTGGTATTTATAAAATTCAAAGGTCACGAGGGCTTGGCGGGTCAAAATTTGCTAAATGCAAACATACGATTCGGGTAGGTGTTTCGTTAAGGCAGAGTTCCATGGCCTTGCCTTCTTTGGCACGGTTTTTGGTACCTATCATTCTAATTTCAAAGCAAAACATATCATGATGACCAAATTTCGTCAATGGGGTGGAACCCTGCTTGTTGCCTTTCTCGGAAGTCTTCTGGGAGCTTGGATCGTCTACGGTTGGTCCGGTCAGGCACCCTTTCCAACATCCGGCTGGAATGCACCACCCGCCAGTTTAACCCATTTTCCTGAACACATTGTTGAACACCCCAATTTTGTTACAACGGCCTCCGTTGTGACCCCCTGTGTTGTGCATATCAAAACCAAAGGCAGTGAGAAAGGCTCTATGCAAGGCACGCTGCCACCAGGTATGGACATGTTCCGCGACTTCTTTAATGGCCCGGATATGATGCCCCGAGGGCCCTCCATGGGTTCTGGCTCCGGGGTAATCATGTCGGCCGATGGGTACATCATCACCAACAACCATGTCATCAAAGACGCCGATGAAATCGAAGTCATCCTCAACGACAAGCGGAGCTTCAACGGCCAGGTCATTGGACAAGACCCCAGTTCGGACCTGGCCCTGATCAAAATACAGGCCACCCAGTTGCCCTATGTCAAAACCGGAAACAGCGATGCATTGCAGGTCGGCGAGTGGGTTCTGGCCGTCGGGAATCCCTTCAACCTGAATTCCACCGTCACCGCCGGGATTGTATCGGCCAAAGCCCGGAATATCAATATCCTTGGCGGGGGCACCAGCCTGGAGGCCTTCATTCAAACCGATGCAGCCGTGAACCCGGGGAACAGCGGCGGGGCCCTGGTCAATGTTCAAGGTGAATTGGTGGGCATCAATACCGCCATCGCATCCAGCACCGGTGCCTACCAGGGTTATTCCTTCGCGATACCCTCCAATTTGGTAGCCAAGGTCATGGAAGACCTCAAGCAATTTGGAACGGTTCAAAGGGGCTTTCTTGGGATACAGATTCGGGATGTGGATGCGGCCTTGGTTGAAAGCGAAGACCTCCAAGTCAACAACGGTGTCTATGTCGCCGATTTTATGCCCAATTCAGCTGCCGAGGAAGCCGGGATCCAAAAAGGGGACGTCATCACCAAGGTCCAAGGCCAGGAAATCCGCACAACCCCCGAGCTCATGGAAATCGTAGGCCGTCGGAGACCAGGCGAAAAAGTTCAGCTCGAAATCAACCGTAAAGGAAAAGCCCAAGTCTTTGAGGTCAAATTGAGAAATTCAGACGGAAAGGCCGAATTGATCAAAGCGGCCCCCAAGGAGGACGAAACGGCTTGGTTGGGCGCTCAATTGGACAAAGCCAGTCGCAAAGAACTGGAAAGTCTTGGATTGACCTCCGGTATCAAAGTGACCAAATTGGCCAACGGCAAACTCAAAGAAAGCGGCCTACGGGAGGGTTTCATCATCACCAAGGTGGACAAAGCCGAGGTCAATTCCCCCAAAGTGCTCAAAGAAATGCTCCAAGGCAAAAAGGGAGGCTTGCTTGTTGAAGGGGTTTATCCCAACGGGACCAAAGGTTTTTATGGGATTGAAATTCCTTAAGGAACCCTCCCAAAGCGGGAGCGCCTAGAGCGATTGAAGGTAGGCCAGAAGCGCTTCTTTTTGAAGGGAATCTCCTAGCCAGCGTCCGGCTTCCCCGGCCCCCTGTTGGTAATGTTCCAACACAACTTGGAGGGTCGCAGCCTGGCCATCGTAAAAATAGGGGGCGGTTTTCCCTAGGTTACGCAAAACCGGGGTCCGAAGTCGACCCCTGTCTTCCTCCTTCAAGGTGATGGCGGCCCTCCCCTCTTCCTTGGACCGGTTTCCCAAAGCCAGGTTGTAAAAAGCTCCATCGGTTTTGCCTTCCCCGTTATGGCAGCGAAAACATCCGGCTTCCCCCTCAAACAGGGCTTTTCCCTGGGAAACCAAAGGAGAATTTAACGGGGTATTCTCGATGGATGCTTGACGACCTTGTTCGCTCAGGTCCAAGAGATAACGATGCAGGGTCCGCAAATATGCCGAAGCTGGATCGGTGTTGGGGTAGAGCCTCCCCAAAAGTTGAAGGTACCTTGGATAGGCCTTCAACTTTTGGTTGAGCGAACGTGGGTCAAAGGCCATATCCCCGTGGGCGGTGAGCGCAGCAAGGACCGATAGACTTCCGCTCTTGAGGGAAGGGACTCCCCCATCCGCCATCAAGGGAAGGTCTGTTGGAAGCCCCCACAATGTCGGCGTATTTCTTCGAGTCTCGCGGCCAAAGGCCCCGATGGATCGAGGCAGGGTATCGGCAAAGGCATACTCAGAACGGTGGCAGGATGCGCACGAAATTTTTCCATCCGCCGAAAAACGCCCATCCTCAAACAAGGCTTGGCCCAGAATTAATTTTTCGTGATCGGTAGGATCCGGAGATTGGCAGGCCCCCAAACCACCAACCAACACAAGGATGTTGGCGAACTTAAGGCGCAACAAAATGGGGATTCTGTGCCAGGGTTGTATCGGTCAGCGCATGCAAAAAGGCGACCAAATCGACCTTGTCCTGAGCACTGAGACGTAGCCCTCCGGTTTGGACCCGCAGATTGGCGTTGAGGGTTGAACTGGATCGAATCCCGCTGTTGTAATGTTCGACCACTTCTTCAAGGGTCGCAAAGCGTCCATCGTGCATGTAGGGTGCGGTCAGTCCTACGTTCCGCAACGAGGGCGTTTTGAATTTACCCCGGTCCGAGGCCAACCCACTGACGACTTGAAATCCGGTTTTGAGTACAGAATCCAACCCGTTGTTTTCAAAGGTCCGCGTGGTAAACAGCCCCCCCCCATGGCAATGAAAACAATCCGCTCCCACCGGTCTTCCCGAACCGGGTGCCGAATACTCCCGCATAAAAAGGTCCAAGCCCCGCTGTTCCGACGGAGTCAGGGACGTAAGTCCCATCCGGGATAAATCAAAGCGAGAACGATGCGATGTAAGGCTCAGAAGGTATTGTTCCAAGGCCCATTGGAGGCGCTGTACCGTGATGGATTCATCTCCAAAGGCTTTGCCGAAAGCCACTCGATACCCCGCGTCTCCGCTCAGACGACCCAAGGCCTGACCCAGGGGCAAGTGCATTTCGATGGGATCTTGGATGGGTTGCAATACCTGATCCCGAAGGCTGGGAGAACGCCCATCCCAAAAGAAGCGATTGGCCCATAACAAATTAAAAAGAGGCATGGCATTCATCGTCCCCAAGGCACCACCGACCCCCTGGCTGTAAACGACCGTATCGGAAAAGGCCCGGTCCGAATGATGGCATGAGGCGCAGGATATCGAATAATCCA
>JBMOHV010000045.1:0-14633 GCA_049317645.1 Bacteroidia bacterium | reverse complement strand
CCGAAGCGCCCGCTGTTGCTGAAGTAACTGCCGAAGCGCCCGCTTCGAACGAAAGCATCGAGGCCGCTGAGGAGAACGCCGCCGTTTAAGAGGCTCGTTTTTCTTGGAGTCTCCGCAGAACCCGCCCAATCGACCTGCATTTTCGCCTTGCATTGGCTATACCTAGCCCTTTGTTGACGAAAAAAACAAAACCCAACCCGCCTTTAATCACAACCCCATGAACATAACCGCCGCTGATGTAAACAAGCTCCGCATGCAAACCGGAGCCGGCATGATGGACTGCAAAAAAGCCTTGACCGAGGCCAACGGTGACTTTGAAGAAGCCGTCGTCATTCTTCGCAAAAAGGGTCAAAAAGTTTCGGCCAGTCGTGCCGACCGCCAGGCCAACGAAGGAATCGTGGTTGCCCTGACAAACGATGCCCAAACCCGCGGTTTGCTCCTGGAGCTCAACTGCGAAACGGATTTCGTTGCCAAGAACGAAGATTTTACTTCCTTGGCCCGCAAATTGGCCGAGCATTGCATGGCCCATGGATTGGGTTCAGCGGAGGCTCTTCTGCCAACGACCATGGACGGTGCGGTGGTTTCTGATTTGTTGGTCGAATACACCGGCAAAATCGGCGAGAAAATCGGCGTTAACCGCGTCGAGGTTCTGGAGGGTGAAGGGGTTGTCACCTACATTCATAGCAATGGCAAGTTGGGTGTTTTGGTATCCCTTAACCAGGCCCTGAACGAGGACGTTAACCTGGCCGGTAAGGATGTCGCCATGCAAATCGCCGCCATGAGTCCGATCGCCTTAGACAAGGACGATGTGGATCCTTCGCTGATCGAGAAAGAAATTGAAATCGGCAAAGACCAAGCCCGCGCCGAGGGCAAGCCCGAAGCGATTTTGGAGAAGATTGCCTTGGGCAAGCTGAACAAGTTTTACCAAGACCAAACCCTGCTCAACCAAGCCTTTGTGAAGGACAACGCCGTTACCATTGCGCAGATGTTGCAAAAGGTACAGGCCGGTTTGACGGTCAAAGCATTTCATCGCGTTTCCATCGGCGCCTAAGCCCAACCGCTCATGAAATACAAGCGGGTCTTGCTCAAACTAAGCGGTGAAGCCCTTATGGGGGCGCAGCAGTTTGGTATTGATCAGTCCGTCTTGGATCGTTACGCTTCCGAAATCGAAGTCTGTGTCAAACACGGGGTCCAAATCGCCGTTGTGGTTGGTGGTGGAAATATTTTTCGGGGTGTTCAAGCCGAATCAGGCGGGATGGAGCGTGCCCAAGGTGATTACATGGGGATGCTCGCCACCATGATCAATAGCATGGCCTTGCAGGCCGCTTTGGAAAAAAAGGGAATCACAACGCGTTTGCAGTCCGCCATCAAAATGGAGCAGATCGCAGAACCCTTCATCCGCCGCCGTGCCGTCCGTCATCTCGAAAAGGGCCGAGTGGTCATTTTTGGGGCCGGAACCGGGAATCCTTATTTTACCACCGATACCGCCGCTTCGTTGCGGGCGGTCGAAATCCATGCCGATGTTATTCTCAAAGGAACGCGGGTGGATGGGATTTACGACAAGGATCCCGAGAAACACAGCGATGCGGTTCGCTACCAGACCCTTCAATACAGCGAAGCTTTGATTGGCAATCTGCAGGTCATGGACATGACCGCCTTTGCGTTGTGTCAGGAAAATCGCTTGCCAATCATCGTCTTTGATATGAATCGGCACGGTAACCTGTTAAAGGTCATCGAAGGCGAAGAAATTGGAACCCTGGTTCGATAAAACCAAGTTGAGCCCTTTGGGCCGTGGGCGCTTGAGGGCCTTGTTCCTAGCCCTTTGTTTGGGAATTGTTACAACTATCAAAGTCCAGGCCGGAAGTCTGGATTCCGCGCAGCAGGTTTATATCCAACAATACCAAGCTTTGGCCATGGAGCATATGCGCTTGCACCGCATTCCTGCCAGTATCACCTTGGCGCAGGGTCTCTTGGAGTCAGCCGCCGGGACCAGCCCTTTGGCGCTGAAAGGCAACAATCATTTTGGGATCAAATGCGGGATGGGATGGAAAGGCGATTCCATGCATGTGGACGATGACCGACCCATGGATTGTTTTCGGGTTTATGCGCACCCCGATTCATCGTTTGAGGACCGGGTACGTTTTTTGGGCAAGGCCCGCTACCGCTTTTTGTTTGATAGCCTGGCGGTCACCGATTACAGGGGTTGGGCCTTGGGTCTCAAAAAGGCCGGCTACGCCACGGATACGGCCTATCCACCCCGCCTCATTGGTTTGATTGAACGATTGACGTTGCATCGCCTGGATACCCTGGCCCTTGGACTTCGGGAGGAGACCGAGGAAGAGGTGGTCCCCGTCAGGAAGGAAGAGAGGGTTCCCGCTACGACTTTGGCCTTGTACAGTGCCGAGGCCGAAAAACAGGGCTGGATTATCGTAACACGTCCGGGAGATAGCCCCTTGTCCGTCGCTGAACGCGCGGGGCTCCCTTTGGTCAAATTGCAGGCCTACAACAACCTGGGCCGGGATGAAAATCGTTTTGAACCGGGTCGGGTGCTGATCATCAACCGTTACCGTTATGAAAGGGAGCTTAAATCCCAAAAAGCTCTTTCTCCAAGAGCGCCAGCCAAAGGTGAATAATCCGGATATGGGATTCCTGGGCACGGTCGGCGGTCCCTTCGGTGGGAACGCCTAAGCAGACATCACTGACCGAAGCCAATTCCCCTCCATCCCCGGAGCCCAAGCCTAGGACGAGCATGCCTCGTTCCTTGGCTTTGCGGCAAGCCCGTAACACATTGGCCGAACGGCCCGAAGTCGAAATTCCCACCAAAACATCCCCGGGGCGCCCCAAGGCTTCGACCCCTCTTTCAAAGACCGCTTCGTAACCAAAATCGTTGGCTGCGCAGGTCAAAAATCCAGGATCGCTCAGCGCCAAAGCCGCCAAAGCCGGACGATCCTTGCGAAATCTTCCGCTCAATTCTTCGGCCAGATGCATGGCATCGCTCATGCTACCTCCGTTCCCGCAACACAAAATTTTGTTTTGATTTCGGAGTGCCTTGGCCATGTGTCCGGCCGCTAACAGAATTTGATGATGCAGGGCCTGATCCATAACAAAGGATTGATGCATCCGATGCATCTGATCCAATTCGTTGTTCAGGAGGGTCTTCAGGACCTCGGGAGTCGATGGCTGTTGGTTCATGGATTAGCGAGGGGCGGATGCTTCCCTAAATTGGCGGATGCCCTGATCCAAAAATGCACGGAACAATTCGGGATCCGGATCGTAGGAAGCCGGCGGCGCCAAGGATTTGCCTTCGTGATCCAGCAAAACATAATACGGCTGTGAATTGGTTTGGAAAAGCGTGGCCTGCAGGTCGCTGCAACGGCCCCCCAATTGATCAATCCACTGTCCGCTGAAGGTGGAACGGTACTGTTCAGCGGCGGGTAGAGGCGTCTTGTCATCCACATAAAGGGAAATCAGGACCACTTCGTTGCGAAGTCGGTCCAGGATATCAGGCAGGACCCAGACCGAGGCCTCCATCTTGCGGCAATTCACGCAGCTATGGCCGGTAAAATCCAACATGACGGGTTTGTTGACACGACGGGCATAGGCCATGCCCTCCTCGTAATCAAAGAAGGAAGGAAGATTGTGCGGTGCGTGGAGGATATCGCTGTATTTGGCAACGGGTTGATCCGAAGCGGCCCCGGAAGCAGGACCGTGTGTTGTTCCTAACACAAAATCTTGACCTGCCAGTGGCGGAACAAAGGCGTTAACAGCATGCAGGGGAGCCCCCCACAGACCCGGCACCAAGTACAAGGTAAAGGCTATCGAAGCGATCGCCAAGGTCATGCGGACCAAACCCAAATGGGCCATCGGGCTGTCGTGGGAAAAACGGATGAACCCCAAAAGATACAGGGACAAGAGGGTGAAGATGGCAATCCATAACACCAGAAATATTTCGCGGTCGAGAATCCCCCAATGGTAGGCCAGGTCCACATTGCTAAGGAATTTGAGGGCAAAGGCCAATTCCAAAAAACCCAAGACGACTTTGACGGAATTCATCCAAGAGCCGGATCGAGGTAATTGTTGCAGCCAGTTGGGGAATACCGCAAAGAGGGTAAAAGGCAGGGCCAAGGCCAGCGAAAAACCCAGCATCCCAATGGCCGGCCCCAGGAGTGCTCCCCGAACCGCTGCTTCGACCAGAAGGGTACCGATGATGGGCCCGGTGCACGAGAACGAAACAAGGGCGAGGGTAAAGGCCATAAAAAACAAACCTCCCCAGCCCCCTTTATCGGCCTGTTGATCGGCTTTGTTGGTCCAGGACGAGGGGAGGGTGATTTCGAAGGCCCCCAGAAAGGAAAACCCAAAAACCAGGAGCATCCCAAAGAAAACCAGGTTAAAAACGATGTTGCTGGCCATGTTGTTCAAGGCATCCGAACCAAATAGCAGGGTGACGCCCATGCCCAACGCAACATAAATGACCACGATGCTGAGTCCGTATCCCAAGGCCATGGTATAGGTCCGGCCTTTGGAGCCTCCTTGTTTGGTGAAATACGAAACCGTCAGGGGAATCATCGGGAAAACACAGGGCGTCAGCAGGGCCAAGAGCCCGCCTGCAAAGCCGGCCAGCAACAAGGTCCACCATCCGGAGCCTTCTTGGGGCTTTTGGGAGGGGGTGTTGGAGGGGTTTTGCTCCCGGATTTCTCCCTGGTTCTTGGTTTCATTCGCCGAGAGGTTTCCTTGGGCGCTGGTATCGTTGGATGGGTTCTCTGCCAATGTGTCCGGTAGGTTTCCGGATGGGTCGATGGAGCGATCGGTGTAGCCCTCAAGCTTCCAGCGGAGGCTGCGTTGCTGCGGGGCCAGGCACTGCCGGTCATCGCAGGCCATGTAGTTCACAGTGCCCGTGATATCAGCCACGGCGCGGGACACCCTCAAATCTTGGGCAAAACGAGCTTTTCCCTCAAAGGAGCGTACCACGAGCCCATCAAAAAGGGGGGCTGCCTCTTCGTGCACTTTGGTGAGCTCCTGCACGTTGCCGATTCGACGAATCCCGGCCGGCAACCGCAGTTGAAAGACCGTGGGTTCGGGCCCAAATTGATCCGGTCCGAATTTCATAAATTGGGAATACAAATGCCAGCCCTCGTCGATTTGGGCATCCATCACCAAGCGAGCGGTGCTGTCGTTCACCCGGGTGACGGAGGTGGTCCATCGAACCGGGTCCAGCATCTGGGCCGAAACAAGCCCGCTGCAGGTCGCCCATAAAAGGAGGATCCAAAGCCCCATCCCCTTGCCGCGCATGGAATTCAGAATCGTTTGTTGATTGGTCAATCGTTTGGTTTTTAATGCGATATACAAGGGAGTAGGGCTACATATCCCAATGACCGAATTCCACGACTTCCACCAAATTACCGTCGGGGTCTTCCATTCGAAAAAAACGTTTGTTGCTATCGTATTGGCCTTCGGATAACATTTTGTATTCGCTATCGCGTACTTCGTCGAGGTTGTTATCGAATTCACCGGGCGATGCTTCGATGGACAGAAACTGATTCATGAACTCAGCGGCCGAACCGCCCGGAAATTCTTCCCCGCTTTTGAGCTGGTGGCAATAGAGCAGGTTGGAGCCGGCGTTAAAGATGGCGTGTTTGTCCTTGATATACGAGAGAACCGGAAATCCGCAGAGGTCTTGATAAAACGACAGACTTTTGCGGAGATTGCGGGATTTGAGGTGAATTTCGCGAATTCCTATAAATTGCATGATGAGTTGGATGAGCCTTCAGCAGTAAAGATAGGAAAGGTCAGTACTTTTGATAAAGCAAAAACGCCCCTGGATGACAATGCGATGGCCTTTGGGAATCAAGATGATGGTTGGCCTGCTTTTGCTGGTGGCCCCGGTGGAAGCCTGGGCCCAGGGCGGGGCTATTGACCGCTATGCGGCGGGTTCCAAACGCAACCCCCGGGCGGGTCGCTCGGCATCGAGTGCCCGGATGGAGCGGCCCGCTCGTCCTGAATTCATGCAGGAATTGACCACCGGTTTGTACTGGTACCAACCGACCGCCACCAGCCTGGGGCCCGGTTTGATTCTTCAGGGATTTAATTACAGCCCCCGTTACGCCTTTTGGTCTCCCAACGATTTGATGTCGGTGAGCGCCGGGTCCAACCTGGGCCTGGCCCTGCAGTGGAGCAATTTTGGTAGCTTGTTTATGGTCAATGTACCCCTGCTCGTGGAACTCAACCTGGGCCGGGGTAGCCTGGCTGACAGGGATGATGCGGTGGGTTTCTTTGGGGGGCTTGGTTTGGAATACAATTTCATCAACAATTTTTGGCTGAATCGGGAAGTGGATTCCTTTGGGAATATCATTCGGGAATACCAATCCAATCTAAATCAGTGGGGATTGATGTACAGCGCCGGGGCTCGGGTTTTGCTCGGGGGTCGACCTTATGTTCTGCGATTTTCGCAGTCGCTGGGGGTCCCTAGTCAAAACGTTCGGGTGACCCACCTGGGCCTGGGTACGAGTTTGTATTAACATTGCGCGGCGAATTTGGAAATATCTGTTGTTATCGTAAATTACAAGGTACCTGCGTACCTGTATTTGGCGTTGGAATCGTTGCAACGTTCGGCGGTTTATTTTGCGGAGGCCTATTCCCAAAGGGTGGGCGGCGCAGCTCCTCCGATCGGACCCAATCCCGCACCCGGTTTGGTCGAGGTTTTTGTGGTGGACAACCATTCGGAGGATAACAGCGAACACCTTGTCACGACCCACTTTCCTTGGGTTCATTGGATTGGCAGCCCAGAAAACCTGGGCTTTTCCAAGGCGAATAACCTCGCGCTGAAGCAATCCCAAGGCCGGTATGCGGTCTTGCAAAACCCTGACACGGTTTTGGCGGAAGATACCCTGTGGCTGTGCTGGTCTGCGATGGAAGAGGACCCAACGGTGGGAGGGCTGGGTGTCAAGATGTTGGATGGTCGCGGGGTCTTTTTGAAGGAGTCCAAACGAGGATTTCCGGACCCGGCAGCGGCTCTCTACAAGTTGACGGGCCTGTCTTCTCTTTTTCCGCGTCATCCCCGCTGGTCTGCCTATCATTTGGGGCATTTGGATCCCCGCGACAACCATCGAGTCTCCGTTCTTGCGGGGGCTTTTATGTGGGTTCGGGCTTCGGTAGCGGCCCAGATTGGCTGGCTTGACGAGCGCTATTTTATGTACGGTGAGGATATTGATTGGTCCTATCGGATTGTTCAGGCCGGTTACAGCAACCTTTACTTGGCCCAAACATCGATTGTTCACTTCAAGGGGGAGAGCACCCAAAAGCAGTCGATGCGTTATGTCCGTTTGTTTTACGGAGCGATGATGACTTTCTCGGAGCGGTATTACGACCGCTCTCGGTTTTTTTGGTTGCATTTGTTGTTAAGAGCGGGTATCGCGGGCCGGGCTTTTTTGGCTTTGCTGCGGCGTTGGTCGGAATGGTTTTTTCACCCGTTGTTGGATGCGATCGGCTTTGGTTTTATCATGTTATGGTTAACCTCTTTTTGGGAGCAATCGGTCAAAACGGGCGAAGGGCTGGTCTATCCTGACGAGTTTCGTTACCGGGTTTTGCCTGTTTATGTCCTGATTTGGGTGCTTTCGTCGGTTCTCAACGGGGCTTACGAAAAGCCTTACCGCCCTCACCGTCTGATCCGCGGCATGTTCATGGGATCCCTATTGATTGGCTTTGTTTACGCTTTTTTGCCATCGGATTGGCGTTTTTCGAGGGGAATAATCCTAGCAGGGGCTTCGCTGTGCCTGCTCTTTTCCCTGGCCTTGAAGGGGTTGGTCCGGACCCTGCTGTGGGGCGAAAAAAGTCAAAACCACTATCACGGCGAGGACCGGGTGGTGGGATACGGTGAAGAAGGTCATCTGGCGGTGGCTCGTCAACTATTGCAGCGCACTGCGGGGTTGCGGTGGTTGGGATCGGTTACGCCGCAGGTAAATCTTGGCGAGGCCTTGGCTTCTGCCAAGCAATGGCCCGAATTGGTCAAGGTGCTACAGCCCGATGAAGTGATTTTGGATGCCCGCTCCCTAAGCTACAAGGAATTGATCGCGACGATGGAACAGCTGGCGGGTCGGGTTCCTTCGTTCAAATTTCTTCCCGAAGGATTGGACGTGTTGGTGGGGGCCGGGGAGGTTTGTTGGCCGGAGGGGGAAGGTCCGGGGCTGGAAGCCTTGCCTTTGCCGACGGCTTCTTATCGAAGAGGACTGCGGGCGATGAACCTCTGCGCGGGCCTTGTCTTACTTGGTTTGCAAATCGGCGCCCGCCCATGGCTTCGCAAGGATTTCCGCTCTTGGGCTTTGCCTTGGCAGCTTATGGGGAGTCGTACGCAGTGGATGGCCTACCAAGGAATGGGTCCAAGCAATTCGTTGTTTGATTTGGGGGACTTGCCCCGCAGGGATGGCTTGGATTCTGATTTTGCTATCAGGGCATGGATACGTTTGCAATACGCAGGCAGTCCAACCTGGGACCTGTGGGCCTATGCCTTGGGTCGGTTTGGAAGGGGAAGAGGGACCGTGTGGTCTCGTCCCCAATAGATCGCGGGATCTCGAGGGGCAGCGTCGGGCCGTACGATTAGTACGATGCCCGCAGCATCCTCATCTTGCCTTTGGTATCGGTTCCCAAAAGAAGGTAGGTATGCGTGTTTTCACGGAACAAGGAATAAGGGTAAACCTTGCCTTGGTCGGTGGGATTGGCAAACAGCTGGTGGTAATTGTAACGGCCGTTGGGGTCGATGTAGAGGAGCGTGCTGCGGCTTTCCTTGTGGTTTTCGTTGGTAAGTCCGCTTAGTTTGAAGTCCTTGCCGCGGGTCTTGAGATTGGCGGGTAGTTCGTTGTAAATGAGAATATTGTGGTCAGGGTGTACCATCGGGGCCACACCGTTGGGGCGGGGAAAATTCTTGCTAGCAAGGATTTGGTCCATGGCGATTTCATAGGATTCCTGCAGGCCTTTGGTCCAGGCACCGTTGACCATGAGGCCGCCTTGGTTGTATTGTGTTACAATAACTTTGTCTTCGGCCACTTCGTCGGCGCTGATACCGGCGGGGATTTCACGGTTGCTACGTTCGATGTTTGCATGCAGTGTGAAACGGTCTTGATCCAATTCAACCACCTGCATTCGAAGATCCATGACCTCCTTGAGGGGGCGCTTGGGGTTCCCCGTGTCTTTGAATTTGCGGTTGTTAGTTTCGGCTGATTTACGGAATCCCAAGGGGATTTCGAAGGCATGGCGATGAGCTGGGATGCTGTCTTTGCCGCCGAATTTTTGGAGGAGAATGCTTTGGGTACCGGTTTTGGGGCTCAGGCCCAAAGCGGATGAAACTACCGGCATTAGGGGGTTGGTCGTTGACCAAAAAGCCTGAACACCGTGAACATACGGCATTTCATCGGATGCAATGGGGAGTTGGGTGTATTGGTTACGGTTCAAGGAAACCTGCCATAATTGCAAGGCTCCTCCGCTGAAGGTGGCCGATTTGGCGTTGTTTTTGGTGACCGGCTGAAGGTCCAGGGTTAGAAGGGCTTCGGATCCATCCCGAAAGGTGGCTGAGCGTAGGCGCGCTGCTTGGTTTTGGACCGGGAAATTGAGAATATGCTGGGATACCATTTCCAATTCCGTATCGTAGAGGCGGCAAATCAAACCGCTGATTTCTTGACCGAAGGTTGGGGCGGTATTGATCAGAACATAGAGGCGATTACCATCCAAGGAGGCGCCGGCCAAGGGACGCAGGATTTGGTTGATGGACTTGCCGTTTCCGTTGGCACGGTGAACTTCCACCGGTCCTTTGAGGACCTCGCCGTCCACCGAAAGGTGCCAGAGGTTGTACTGGTCTTGTTTGATGGCCTTGTTGTAACAATGCGTCAGGGCGATGACGCGGTCCTCCAATAACCACGATTCTTGGAGGCGGTGCACCAGTTTTTGGTCTTTGGCAAAAGAGCCTTGGACGGTTTTGAGGGGCAAAAGGCTCTTGTCAAAATGAACCATTTGAAATTCGCCCGATCCAACCGGTCCCAAGACCAGGTAGGTTTCCCGGAATTTGCCAAGGATATGGGTTTGGCTGTTGTCCCATTTGGTCTGGGTGCTGGCGCCTACTTCCAGGGTGAGGGGTTGGGCAAAAACGACGGAACCAAGAACGGTCAAACCAGCTAGGACGAGGCCCAGGGTATGTCCCCAAAAGCGTGAAATTGTCATTGGATAGGGCTTGAAAAGGAAGTTTTGAACGAAGGCAAAAATGGATAAAGGGCCAATATACGGCCTTATTGCCCATTTTTGCTTGAGTCGCTTCGGATGGAAGGTCTTCACCAGCTTCCGCTGGCGCCTCCTCCTCCGGACATACCGCCCCCAAAGCCCCCGAAGCCACCCCCTCCAAAACCCCCGAAGCCACCCCCTCCCCCTCCAAAGCCTCCTCCAGGCACCCAAAAGGGTCCGCCAAAGCCCCTGCTTCCGTCACGGCCAACGCCTTGACCCCCTCCCCCTCCCCTTTTGGACAGGACCAAGAGCAAAACCAAGGCCAATAGGATCCAAAAAAGGGCCGAACCCCCGATGGGTTCCCCCTTTTCGCCTTGGGGACGGGCTTCCAGGTCTTGGTAATCACCCCGAACCAGGTTCATCAAGCCGGTTGACCCGGCTCGTAGACCCTCTGCAACCCCCCCGCTGCGGAGTGCGGGGGCGATTTTTTGTTCAATCAATCGCCTCGAAAGGGCGTCGGTGATGACGGATTCCAACCCGTAGCCCGTTTCGATGCGGATTTTGCGCTCCTGCAGGGCTAACAGCAAAAGGACTCCGTCGTCCTGTTTTGCGCGGCCGATGCCCCATTTTTCAAAAAGTCGGGTTGCATAATCCGATACTTCGAATCCTCCCAGGTCCGGAACCACCACCAAACAAATTTGTACCGAGGTTTCGCGGTCAAAGGAATCCAGTTTTGATTCCAGCTCCTGCAGCTCTTGGGCGCTCAGCCTTCCGCTGAAATCGTTGCAAAGGCGTGCCGGCTTGGGGGCATCCGGGATTTGGCCCCAAACCGGACCTGCCCAAACCAGGCAGAGCCATAGAGCTGCCATCCAAGCGCTCCCCCGCAGGACCAGAGGACGAGCCGACCGCAACGTGAACATATTCAGTTGATTAGCCCTGGCTGATTTCATTGGTGAGTTCGTTACGATCGTTCTCTTGGGCGGGGAAATGTATTTTGAGTTTGGCTCCTACATCGGCAATGACGTTTTCCAACCCCTGCAGGTATTCGCCACGGCCAAAACACGCTAATAAATTATCCAATTCAAGCGACCAAAATTGATCCGTGACCTTGTGGTGGATGCCTTCATCACCCAGGATGCTGACTTTGCGGTCTTGGGTGGCGACGTAAATCAAAACTCCGTTTCGGAGTTCGGTGCGGTCCATGCCCAATTGGTGAAAAAGGGTCCGGGCCCGGTCGAGGGCATTGCCTCGGCAATGTTTCTCGAGGTGCACACGGATTTCACCGGAGCTCTGTAGTTCGGCCTGTTGAATGCACGCGCTTAGGCGGTCCAGATCGGCCTGCGTGAACAGGTCAGGGGCCATTAGAATTGAACCTGCGGGGCTTTTTCGGAACCGCTTTCGGATTTGAAATAGGCGCGGGTCTCAAAGCCAAACATGCCGGCTGTCAGGTTGTTGGGAAAGCGGCGGAGTGTTCCGTTGTAGGTCTTGACCAACTCGTTGAAGCGACGCCTTTCGACATTGATGCGGTTTTCGGTGCCTTCCAATTGGGACTGGAGTTCTAGGAAGTTCTGGTTGGCCTTGAGGTCCGGGTATTTTTCCATGACCACCAAAAGCCTGGAGAGGGCGCCTTTGAGGGCGTTTTGGTTTTGCTCAAACTGGGCCAGGGTTTTTTCGTCCAGTTTGGAAGGGTCAATTTGCATGGAGGTCGCTTTGGTGCGGGCCTCGGTCACGGCCAACAAGGTAGATTTTTCGAAGTCAGCGTAGCCCTTTACCGTATTCACCAAGTTGGGAATCAGGTCGGAACGGCGTTGATAGGCGGCTTCGACGTTGGCCCATTGGCCGGAGACTTCTTCGTCGAGGGTCACCATGGTGTTGTAACCGCAGCTGCTGAGGGTAAGTCCGCCTAGCGTTAGCATCAATAAAAAGAGTATTTTCTTCATGGGTTGTTTGGATTATTGAAAAATTTCACTTGAACAATGAACGAACAAATATCGTGCCAACGTATACAGGAATTCTGTTTCTAAACCAGAGTTTGGGGATTTACCCGGCGTTTTGGATTCGCGTTGTTTCTTTGCAGGCATGATGGAAACCGATGTTTGTATCGTAGGTGCAGGTCCGGTGGGCCTTTTTGCTGTTTTTGAGCTTGGGTTGTTGCGCCTCAAAGCGCACGTGATGGATACTTTGCCGGTTGTTGGGGGTCAATTAGCTGAAATTTACCCCCGTAAGCCCATCTATGATATTCCCGGCTATCCGAGCATATTGGCCGGGGATCTCGTGGACCGCCTCATGGAACAAATTGCGCCTTTTCATCCCAGTTTTGGCTTGGGCCAGAAAGTAAGAGGGCTGGAGGCCGTTGAAGGTGGTCGTTGGCTGGTGTCCAGCGAGAACGGAGACCAGGTTTTGGCAGGGGCCGTCGTTATTGCGGGTGGTTTGGGGTGTTTTGAGCCACGCAAACCGGATTTAGTAGGTTTGGAGGCTTTGGAGGGTCGAGGTGTGACCTATATGATTCGGGATCCGCAGGCTTTTCGCGGTCGCAAAGTTGTTTTGGCAGGCGGGGGAGATTCGGCCCTGGATTGGACCCTTCAATTGGTGGATGTCGCCGAGGAATTGACCTTGGTTCATCGAAGCAGCGCCTTTCGGGGGGCGCCTGAATCCGCGGCACGGGTTCAAGCTTTGGCAGATAGCGGCCGCTTGCGTTTGTTGACCTCGACGTCCCTCCTTTCTTTGCAAGCCAATGGAGAGGGCTGGTTGGAAGCCGTGCTCGTTCAAACGCAGGGACAAGAGACCTTGAGCTTGGTCGCGGATGATTTAATACCTCTTTATGGTCTAACGCCGCAATTGGGCCCTATTGCCGATTGGGGACTTGCTTTGGATGCTTCGGCCATCGAGGTGAGTACCGAAACCTATCAGACCTCCGTCCCCGGAATTTTTGCGATTGGCGATATCAATACGTATCCCGGTAAACTCAAACTGATTTTGTCAGGCTTTCACGAGGCTGCACTCATGGCGCACGGTGCCTATCGGTACATCCATGGCGGGGCCAAGCCTTCGTTTAAGTACACAACCGTGACGGGCGTGAAGGGGCTCTAGGATTTAATAAATTGTTATCGATTCCCTTATCAATCAAAATAGATTGCTCGTATGCAAGAAGTTTATCTAACGGTTATCGATGTTTCCGGAACGACCCGGGTGTTGGTATTTCCAACCGGAATGGGTTTGTCGTTGATGGATGCGCTCAAGGGCGCAGGTTATCCCATCGAGGCTGTTTGCGGGGGGATGGCTCTCTGCGCGACATGCCGGGTGGACTGGGTAGAAGGCGCCGTTTCCGATCCAACCGAAGCTGAATTGGATATGCTGGATACCCTGCCCGATTTCCATCCAAGCAGTCGCCTGGGTTGCCAAATTCGCCTGGAATCGTTGGCCGATGGAAAAGCCACAATTCGTTTAAACCCCTCTAAAACCTAAAAGGATGTCCCAAGAATCAACCATGTTTTCGACCAGCGGAGCTCCGCGGCCCGTGGGGCTTTACCCTCATTCCCGAAAGATGGGTCCTTGGATTTACCTCTCTGGCATAGGGCCCAGGCGGCCGGATACCGAAGCGGCGGCCTTGGATGTGCCTGGGTTGGAATTGGATGCCAGCGGTCGCTACAAGGCGTTTGACTTGGAGGCGCAGATTCGTCAGGTTTTTGAGAATGTGCGTTCGGTGCTGGCCCAGCACGGAGCCGGTTTGGAGCATTTGGTGGATGTTACGGTTTTTTTGACGGATATGAAAAGGGATTTTCTCGTCTTTAACCGTCTTTACGCTGAAATCATGGGTCCCCTGGCCAACAAGCCTTGCCGAACGACCGTGGAGGTGGGCGCTCTGCCTACCGAAATTGTAGTGGAGTTAAAATGTGTTGCGTACCTCGAAGAAGGGTAGTTCTTGGCGATTGAAAAAGCCAAGTCCGCAAGGTTTTTTTTCAACGAAGTTTTTGACCGATGCGGTCTCGCAGGTATTTTTTGAAGGACGCCGGGGCGATTATTTGGACATCGTCAATCAATCCTAACACAAATCGACCAATGCCTTGCATGGACCCTACGCGGAGATGCAAAAGCCAGGTCGTCGTGTCGTTGGCATGGGCAGAAATCGGTTGCAATCGATGGGCATGGGTTGGGAATTCTTCCCTAAACAATTGAGCGCTGAGAGCGCCCAGTGAGAGCTTGATTTCAATGGCCTCCGGGCCCAATGGTAGGCCAAAGGGGTCCTGCTCGGGACTTTGATGGAGATGCTCGTGTTTCCAGGGCTCGCGGAGGATGCGAACCTCCCCTATGCGGTCCAATTTGAAGGTTTTGATGGCTGATGCGGATGGCTCGTAGGCCAGGATGGCCGATAGGTCATCGCTGAAGGCGTAGGGCTCGATGCTGCGGTTCCGTTCCGAACGGGAATGGGCGGA
>JBMOHV010000044.1:0-14866 GCA_049317645.1 Bacteroidia bacterium | reverse complement strand
ATTGCAGGGAAGAAGTTAGGCGCAACACCTAAAAGATATTTGATTATTGAGTTATCGCCGATATAACTGGGACGAATATTATCTTGAATTTGGTTGAAGGCCGTAAAACAAAGGGCAAATATCAAAAACCAATAATATTCTAATTTGAATTTCATTTTTTTGTGATTTTTTGATAAAAATATCAAAAAGATGCAACCAGCCTAACGAACTGCCGGACAAAGAAAAAGCCATCATTTCTGATGGCTTGTCCAATGAAGCTCCCCGGGTTGGGCTCGAACCAACGACCCCCTGATTAACAGTCAAGTGCTCTAACCAACTGAGCTACCGAGGAATTTTGGGGTTTTGGCCTAGGCTTTTGCCCCAAAAGGAGTGCAATGATAGTATTTAACCGCCAAAGTTCCAATATTTGCGGCCAACCTTGTTTCTACACCCTTACAACCCCCATCCCCTCCCATGGCACAGAATCTACCCCTGGTTATTGTCGGAACCGTCGCTTTTGACAGCATCGAAACCCCTTTTGGCAAAGTTGACAAGGTTATTGGGGGGGCGGGGACCTACGGGGCCCTGGCGGCGAGCCACTTTACGGAGGGGATTGGGCTGGTTTCGGTGATTGGGGATGATTTTCCGGAGGAATCGCTGGCCATGATGCGGTCCAGGGGGATTGACACGGAGGGTATCCAACGGGTTGCCGGCCAGGAATCCTTCTTTTGGGCCGGGAAATACCACCTGGACATGAACAGCCGCGATACCCTCGAAACCAGGCTTAATGTACTTGCGGATTTTGACCCGATCCTGCCCCAGGCCTACCGTAGCCCCCGCCTCCTGATGCTCGGGAATTTGACCCCCTCGGTCCAAATGCGGGTCCTGGACCAAATGGAAAGCCGGCCTGCCTTGATTGCTATGGACACCATGAATTTTTGGATGGATATCGCTTGGGATTCCTTATTGGAAACCATTGCACGGGTGGATTTGCTCACCATCAACGACGAGGAGGCCCGACAGCTCTCCGGGGAACGGTCCTTGCTCAAAGCGGCTCGCAAAATTGCTACCATGGGCCCCCGCTACCTGATTATCAAAAAAGGGGAACACGGGGCGCTGCTCTTTGGGGATGGAGATATCTTTTTTGCCCCGGCCCTGCCTTTGGAGGAGGTTTGCGACCCGACAGGGGCCGGCGATAGTTTTGCGGGGGGCTTGATGGGGTATTTGGCCTCTCAGCCCCAAATCACCATGGAGCACCTCAAACAAGGGATCCTTTGTGGTTCGGCCCTGGCCTCCTGCACGGTCGAGGCTTTTGGGACCAGCAGTCTCGAAGCCGTGACCGAAGAAGTCCTGCAAGACCGTCTTCGCGTTTTTGATCGCCTGACACGGATTCGTCTGACCTAACCAATTCTCCCGGTCTGACTGGTTCACCCGGTCTCACAGGATTACCCAGGCATACGGAAACCTTTACATCAAACCCTGGCCTACCAAGGCTTCGGCGATTTGGACGGCATTGGTGGCCGCGCCTTTGCGGAGGTTATCGGCCACCACCCACATATTCAGACATTTATCGCGGGTGAAATCCCGTCGGAGCCTACCCACAAAAACCTCATCCCGGTCCTGGCAATGAAGAGGCATGGGGTACAAGTTGTGCAATGGGTCGTCTTGCAAAATCACCCCAGGGCTTTGTTGTAACAATTCACGAACTCGATCCAAATCAAAATCCTTTTCGAATTCCACATTGACCGCTTCGCTGTGACCCCCCATCACGGGAACCCGAACAGTCGTCGCGCTAAGGGCAATGCCCTCATCCCCCATGATTTTGCGGGTTTCGTGGGTCATTTTCATTTCTTCTTTGGTGTACCCGTTTTCCAAAAAAACATCAATATGCGGCAGGCAATTCAGATCAATGCGGTGCGGGTACGCCATGGGACCGTCGATACCGGCTCTTTCGTTCATTAACTGCGTGACCGCCTTGACCCCGGTTCCCGTCACGCTTTGGTAGGTACTGACCACCATGCGTTGGATTCGGTACTCCCGGTGGAGCAGGTTCAACGCCACCACCAATTGAATGGTCGAGCAGTTGGGATTGGCGACCAACAGCGAAGGCCCCTGCAAGGCATGGGCATTCACTTCGGGCACCACCAAGGGCACCGATGGATCCATGCGCCAAGCCGAGGAATTATCAATAACCCGGATTCCGGCCTCGGTAAAACGAGGTGCCCATTCCAGGGATACCGACCCTCCCGCTGAGAACAAAGCCAAATCAGCCCCCCTATCGATGGCGGCTTGAGGAGACACAATGGTCCAATCCTGTCCCTTCCAATTCAGGGTCTTGCCTACAGAGGACGGTGAGGCCACCGGAATCAAGGTATGGACCGGAAAATTTCTTTCTTCGAGAACGCGTAGCATGGTCGAGCCGACAAGGCCCGATGCGCCGACAACGGCAACACGGTAAGGTGGAGGGGTTGGCATGGGAAAGAATTGGAGGTGGTTGGTCTTGCAAAAATGCTAAAAAAAACGTGGCGTAGAATCAAACCGACGTGTTCCTTTTTGGGGGTATGAAAAACCATGCTCCAACCCCCCCGCTGTATCCTTGGGTCGTCCTACTTTTGGTACTAGGGGGGCTGCTAGGCCCCGGAAAATCCCCGGTATGGTCGCAGGTTTTGGAAACCTTCGCCGATAGCAATATCACAACGCATCCGACTTGGTTTGGGGATACAAGCAAATTCAGGGTTCTGGTTCCGGACCCCTACCTGCAATTGCAAGCCCCGGCGGTGAGCGGTCAGGCCTGGTTGGGAACCGCAAGCAAGGCCGTGCACAACGGGCGATGGGAGATACGCCTACAACTACGCTTTAACCCATCTTCGTCCAACCAAATGGATTGGTACCTGATGGCGACGGATTCCCAACCCCAATTCACGGGGCGAAGTTATTTGTTACGAATGGGGGGTAGCGATGACAACCTCACCTTTTATTACAAATCAGGGAATAGCCTGTTCCGAATCGGTTCCCTGGCAACGGGCTGGCTGAATCGTGATTCCAATCCGATGGCCGTTCGCATCGAACGCTACCTGAACGGGGTCTGGTATTTCTGGGCCGATAGTTCCCAAACAGCTACTTCGGTACCCCGTTGGCAATGGCTGGGCGATCTCAGGGATTCAACCCTCTCCACCAGTCGCTTTACCGGTATCCACAGCCAGTACACCTCAACCCGCTCCACCTTGTTCTCTTGGTTTTATTACCATATTCAGGGACAACCTGTTCCTGACAGCCTAAAGCCACGAATTCTATCCTGGGATCTTCACCGCAATCAGACGATGAGGTTGTTATGGAATGAATCCATGGACAGCAGCCAATCAAACGGAGCAACCCTCACCTGGGCCGAAGAAGGTCGTGAAGCGGGCCCCTTGCATTGGACAGGCGATACCTTGACAGCCTTCAACCTTTGGGCCGGATTTCCCCAAGAAACCCCTCAAACACTGCGTATTAGAGGCCTGAGAGACCTGTTCGGTAACCCCTGCGATACCGACTTTGTCATCTACCAGCCTTTGTTACAACACGGTCGATTGGTGATAACCGAAATCATGAGCGATCCGGATCCGCCCGTTTGGCCTCCTCCACAGGGACTCCCTCCCGTTGAATACGTGGAGCTATACAACCCCGGCCCCGTCCCTGTCCAACTCAGAGGCTTCCGTTTAAGGGATCAAACCACCACCACCCTTCTTCCCTCTCATACCCTGGATCCCCATGAAACCGTTGTCCTGGTCCCTTGGGCTTCCTTGGAAACCTGGCGTGCCTGGGAAGCCCTTCAAGGCAACCCCTCCAAGACAGCCTATGTGGGATTAGAACCTTGGCCCAACCTCAACAACGAAGGGGACGGGATACGATTGGAAAGCCACGACACGTTGGTTTTGGACACCTTTCAATACGACCTAAATTTTTGGAAAACCCTGCAACAAAAACAGGGAGGCTGGTCCCTTGCCAAAATCAACCCCCGTTGTCCGTGTGCAGACACTTTGCAATGGATACCATCCATTCACCCAAGGGGCGGGGATCCTGGGGCTCCTATGGATACCACCAACAAGGAATGCGCCCCCGCCGGGAGCCTCGTCGTCGAAGACGCCCAAATAGATCCGAGTGGTTGGGTACACCTGCGTTTTGGCACCGCTGTACACCGTCACCCCGGGACCCGCGTCACCTTGGTATTGGATGGCCAAGCCACCGATTTGATCCCCGAACCCCGCTGGGACCAGCTCTCCCAATCCCTGTGGATCCTGCCCTTGCCACTCCACCTACGACCCGATCCTGGCCAAACCTGCTTGGTCCGCTGCAAGGGTTGGCTGGCCTGCAACGGCGATACCCTCTGCGACCAAGAAATACAGACCGGAATCGGAATCCCTGCCAAAAATGGAGACGTATTGATCACCGAAGTATATCCCCGACCTTGGGTCGATGCCTGGCCCTGGATCGAAGTATGCAATCGTTCGGAGAAAGTGCTGGATGCTTCGCGGATCTGGGTGGTACGCACCGATCTCAACGGTCAGACCCTGGATGGAAATCCCGTAGGGAAACCTTTGGACGCCTGGCTACCTGGAATGTGTTACATATTGACCCGAAATCCAAAGTTAATTCAAACAGAAGGACTGCGCGTCTGTGAATCGAATCAACCTGCATCTAGAATGTTTCGTTACGACCTGCCGCCCCTTCCGAGCGGAGGCGCCTTCGTTGAATTGCAAGACCCCACCGGCCAACGATTGGATCGTATCAGCTACCACGATTCCTGTTTTCATCCATTGGTCCAAAACCCCGAGGGACTTTCCCTGGAACGCCCTTGGAACACAAGTCCCTATACCCTCCAAAACCACCCTCATACCGATTGGTGGACTACGCCGACTTCGCTTAGAGCCGGACCCGGTTGTTATCCAAATCGCAGTCTGGACACGAGTCAAATGCGCTTAGGAAAAGCACTCGGCAGACGCCCCTCCCTCTATAAATTAACGGTGAATACCAATGAAATGGAGCCTTCCCAGGATAGCAGAATTCGCATCGGCCTCCAAGGACCCGCCTCTGCGATGGTACGTATTGACATAACCGACTGGACAGGTAAAAGCCTGGACAGGATTTGCCAAAATATGTTGGCTGATAGCTTGTGTTATTGGTATTGGGACGGGATTCAATCCAAGAATGTCCCTACAAACGGCAACTCGGATTATTCCAACCGCTATCCAATTCTGCGACTCTACTGGGAGGACGCAGACGGAAAGAGGGGTTGGGACTTGTTGGAACTAAACAGTCGAAGGCCTTGAATCAAAGTGAACTCAGGGATTGTATGGCCTGGCAAAGGTTTAGATAGCCTGTTTTGTTGAGAACATAGAAAACCTGTTTGCCCTCTTTGCGGGATGTAACGATACCCGCTTGACGCAATACGGCTAGATGCTGAGAAGCGATGGACTGACTGATTCGCAATTTGAAATAAATCTGCGTAACCGTCAATTCCTTGTTTTGGTCAAGTAACTGAACGATGCCGTATCGGAGCGGATGGTTCATGGCATGGCATAACGTATAGGCCTTCTCTAGATCCAACTCCTTAAGTTGACGTAGCATGGTTGACATTCCCCTAAATTTTGTGTTAGATGGTTAGAAATGACGATTAGACAGGTCTAAATCAAGCAAAATAGTTACCTTTTAGATGAATTACCCGAAGGTAGCACCAAAAAAAGGTTTTCTATAATCCACAACAAAGCGAGAAGGAGCCTTGTATTCACCACGTTCTAAGTAATTCGCTACCAAGCCATACCACATGGACGATACAACTTCAAATTCATATATGAAGGAGGCTTGTTTCCATAACTCTAAATATCCACAATTTGATAATATATTATACCATTTGGCGACACCATCGCCCAAAAAATACACCTTTTGATCTTGAATTTTAATCTGAAATTTTTCGTCTGGCACACAGGGTTGGGCCTTTTGCCAGACCTTGAGTTCAGGAAAATCCGGGTGTTCCTTCGCCTGCACGCTGTACAGGCCGGTATAAACCTCGTCCCGCCGGGCGTCAATCATCGGCACCCACCAAATCGGACCCTCGCCCTGCTCAAGAGAGCCAGAACCCACCTGCATCGCGTGGGCATACGCCATGGATTCCAAGGTTCCGACCCCCACCAAGGGCAAATCGTAGGGCAAGGCCAAGCCTTGGGCCAAAGCAGCACCGATTCTCAAACCGGTAAAGGAGCCAGGACCTCGTTGGCAGGCAATGGCGGACAGATCCCGCACCTGCAGCCCGGCCTCCTGGAGGCTATCGCTCACCATCAGGGCCAAATCCTCGGCTTGACGCTGTGGCTCCCGCTGGATACGTTCGGCCAATACTCGACCCGTGGGATCCACGACCGAAACCGAACAAGCGCGGCCGGCATGATCCAACAGCAAGACAGGTCTCGTAACGGGTTTCATAATCTAAAATCGAACCTTCAATTCCATCAGCTCGCCTTTGCGACGAACCCGAAGGTCCACGGGCTTGCCTTGCTGCATACCGGCCAAAGCCTGCATATAGCTCTGCATATCTCGAATCGGAAAATCACCCAAACCAAGCAAGATATCCCCGCGCTGAACGCCGGCTAAGGACGCAGGTTTGCCGTCCGTCACACCGTCCACTTGGACCCCCTCGCCTTCATAAAAATAATCCGGCATGATCCCCAAGGTAAGTTTAAATCGAGGCGTTGCCTGGGCATCTGCATTTTGGGTTTTGACAAAAGTCAATCGACCGTGATAGGGCAAGGCATCTACGATTCGTATCATGTATTCCAACACAAGCTGCATTCCCTGATAGTTCAATAAATGAGCATCATCGCTTGGTTTGTGATAATCTTCGTGGGTTCCTGTAAAAAAGTGCAAAACAGGAACATTCTGGAGGTAAAAGGATTGATGGTCCGAGGATCCTGTCCCCGCCGGGCTGCTTTTGATTCGGAGCGGTCCCGCCAGGGAATCTACCAAAGCCGACCATTCCAAGGCCGTCCCTGTCCCGTGGACCCCCAATTGCATCGTGGAATCCAGCAGGCGTCCAATCATATCCATGTTGAACATGGCCACCAACGAATCCAAAGGCAACCAGGGATTCCTAACAAAATAAGCCGAACCCAATAATCCCAATTCTTCTCCTGAAAACGCCAAAAAAAGAAAATTAAAACGACGATCTCGATGCTGGGCCCAATACTTGGCCAATTCCAAAAGGCCGGCAGTCCCGGAGGCATTGTCATCGGCCCCGTTATGAATTTGAGGCTCGCCACGATGCCGCGAGCCCCCGTATTCACCGTAACCCAAATGATCGTAATGCGCTCCCAAAACCAGGGTGCGATTTGCGCCGTTATCCAAATAAGCCGCTACATTGTTGGCCACAACCCGGGTAACAAGAACCCCTGCCTTGACTTGAACGCGTTCTTCTTCGTTCATAAAACCAAGAGGCAAGGCCGCAAACCCCGCTTGGGTCAAGCTAAGCACGGGAATGGTAGAACCCCGCGTACGGCGATCAAAGGTCGTATCGGGCCAAACTTCATCGGGTGAGCCAGGATACAAGACCACCGCAACAGCCCCATAGCGCTCGGCCAAAGCCAATTTGCGGGCCAAATTCACATGCCCGCCCCAGGGACCGTGGGGGTTGGAACCGGCCGGACCCTGCCAACGGACCCACCACACCTGCCCACGCAGAGCGGCGGTATCCTTCAAGTCGTTATGGCCCAAGGTATCGGCCTCAATCCCATACCCGGCATTTACGCCACGTGCGATGGCGCTACCCCCCGAACTCCCCGGTAGAACCACAAAATGCTCGCCGTAACGAAGGGAACGCCGACCTACCTTCAACGTGGAGTTGGTATCCGCGACTTGACGAACCGTGATTCCAAACGATTGAACCCAAGACCCCGAATCGCCGGCCGGTTGCAGGCCCATGGCGTTCAACTGTTCCACCAAATACGAAGCCGCCAACCTCTCCGATGGAGAACCTGTTTGTCGACCCTGAAGGCTATCGTGCGCCAAAAAACCCACATGACTACGCAAGTCGGCCTGCATATCACCCGCAGGTTCCTGGGCCAGAGCCAGGCCCAGGCAGCCCAAAACCATCACACCGACCCCGAAACATTTTTTCCAAAAAGACATCTGATTCATCATCCATTAAAAATTAGACCAACAAGAGCGATTCATCCAACCCAAAACCAATACCAAAAAAACCAACAAAGCCCAGCGCATACGGCGTTGCCCAAGATCGGAAGAGGACATTGACTCGGCCAAAGCAATCCCCGGGATCAGCCCCAAGAGGGTGCCCAGCGCACAAGGCAACAAAAATGCGGGGATCAAGCGACCCACCATGACCCATTCTCGGCCGTTTCCTCCCAAAGGGATGGTCAAGTCCGATGGAATCATGGCATAATAGAGCGTTGAGGCCCCCGCCATCAGGGCGATGGAACCCATGCTCAAGGCGTTGATAGCCCCTTGGTCTCGGTAACCCCATCGTTGCAGTACGGGAACCATAATGGCTCCCCCGCCCAGGCCCGACAAGGCTGAAAAAACACCGGCAACAGCACCCAAACCAGGCAACGCGAGCCTCGATAAAGCACGCTTCGGATAGGGGGTTCCGGTCCGGCTTTCAGACCAAAGTCGATGGGCATTGCGCAACAAAACCAACCCCAACATCAACCCAAAAACCCATCGAAAACCGGTAGGCTGATACCATCCCCCTTGACGCACCAAATGCGCCATGCTAACCGCGGTAAGGGCGGATGGCAACCCCAAAACAAACCCATCCCAACCCGTCTTGACGCCTTTGCGCAGCCACAATCCCCAACCCAAAACGCCGGTAAGCAAGGTGAGGGCCAACGAATTTGACAAAACCAATTCAACCAAGGCGGAACCCTGCCAACCCTTCCCTGCCAACCACCAACCCAAAAGGGGCGCATAGACAATACCTCCACCGACCCCAAACAAGCCTCCCAAAAAACCGGCCAATACTCCAAAGACCAGAAGCAAGAGCCAGGAGTCCATCCTTAGGGAACCTGCAACAACCGTCGATAATCGGAGGGTTGATCCAAAAGCGCCAGAGCGCGCTGTATTTCTGGGTCCGATGCAAAGGTGGAACGCAGGCGACCCTTCTGGTAATAATACCGACCCACGATTTCTTGCTTGAGGTAATCCGAGATTTCGGCACGGTGCTTTTGCAAATCCCGGGATTTGTCATGATGCTTGCGCGCTACCAAGGCGTTGTATTCGTCTTGAACTGCGTCAAAGTATTTTTCTCGGATCGCCTTTTCTTTGAAATCCTGCAGGGAACGATCGGATTCCGTGGTGTAGGAAAGGTCTTTGCCCTGCAAATAATCTTCGAAGGCACGATACAAACTATCGCTAACAACAAATTGTTCGGGCTCGGGCAGGGTCGTACACCGCGAACGGTAATAGGTTGCAAAATCAAATAAATAACGCTTGTTGACCAAGGTTACCAGGATATTGCTGGCGGTATCGGTAGACAGGGCCACGTCCGGGGTCACCCCTCCCGCATCATATACAACTCGACCGGCGGCCGTTTTGAATTCGCGGCGCAGGGAGTCCGCAACCCGGCGGTTTTTGATACCGGGCTCTTTGTCACTGTATTCGATCGCCTGGATGCAACGTCCGCTGGGGATATAATACTTGGCGGTGGTTACCTTGACCTGGGTATTGTAGGTCAAAGGCCGCACGGTTTGAACCAAGCCTTTGCCAAAGGTTTTCTGACCCACCACCAGCGCCCGGTCGTAGTCCTGAAGGACCCCCGAAACAATTTCCGAGGCCGAGGCCGATGAACCATCCACCAGCACCACGACCGGCATTTCGGCGTCCACCGGATCGTTGGTTGTTTGGTAGGATTTGTCCCATTCCTTCACTTTGCCCCGGGTATCGACCACCTTGGAACCCCTTGGAATAAAAAATCCGCTAATCCTCACCGCTTCATCCAAGGAACCACCGGGATTCCCACGCAGGTCCAAAACCATGGATTTCATGCCACGGGTTTTGAGCTCGTACATGGACTTTTGGATTTCATTGCCGGCATCCACCCTGAAAGCGCTGAGGTTGATATAACCAACCTGTTCATTGAGCATGCCGGAATAGGTCACAGAGGTCACTTTGACCTCTTCTCGTAACAATACTTTTTCGATGGGCTTCGCGACACCCATCCGGGCGATCAAAACCTTGACCTCGGTTTTGGGCTGGCCTTTGAGCAGTTTGGAAACGTCGTCGGTATTCCGGCCCAGGACATCCTCCCCGTTGATTTTGAGTAATTGATCTCCGGCCCTGAGATCAGCTTTCTGGGCCGGAAAACCTTCGTAGGGATCGGCAATCACCACCGTATCCCCCACCTTGGCAATCAAGGCCCCGATCCCACCGTACTGACCTGTGGTCATGATTTTGAAATTTTCGACATCCGATTCGGCAATAAAATCGGTGTAGGGATCCAGGCTTTTGAGCATCGCATCGATGCCGGTTTTCATCAGCTTGCCGGCATCCACATCGTCCACATAATACATGTTGATCTCCCGAAAGAGGGTGGCAAAAATCTCAATATGCTTTGAAATCTCGAAGTAATTGTTGGTTAGAGCCCAACTGGAGGTGGCCAGGACCATCACCAGCACCACGTGGCGAATTCGGCGTGAGACCGGCAATGCGCGGAATCGTTGGGCGGAGAACAGGGACCTTAGGGAAGAATAGGGGCGCATGGTAGGAGGGGACGAATCTTCAAATTTAGGGAACGGGGTCGTGGCCATGACCGCCCCAGGGATGGCAACGCAAAATTCTTTTGGCCGCCAAAAAGCTCCCCTTCCAAGCCCCGTATCGGCCCAAGGCCTCCACCGCGTACTGGGAACAAGTGGGGCTGTAGCGGCATGACGGAGGAAGATGAGGTGAAATCATCCCTTGGTAGACACGGACCAAGAAAATCAAGAGGGCCTTCATAGATCCTGCACCGAGGGAGGTTTTGTCAAGGGGTTCTGCTGTGCCCACCGCTGCATGGCCTTGATGAGGCCAGCGGAGATGCGATCGTAATCCAGGATTTCGTTGGTGGAATAGACCAATACCAGAGAGCCTCCGGAACCCTGCGTTTCCCAAGTCATCCGATGCAGACGGTACGCCTCACGCATTCGGCGACGCAATAGATTTCGGTCAACAGCTTTTTTGAAGCGTCTTTTGGGGACCGAGAAACCAATGTTCAACGGCGGGGAACCGGGGAGATACCGAACCTGGAAGGGAAATTCAAAGAAATGGGAGCCCTGTTCAAAGACACGATCAAAAGAACCAAAGCCCCTCAAGCGGGGTGGCATGCTCCGAACGAGCATCCCCGTTGTGGTTAGGACTTGTGTCGACGCTCGTCCGATACCGAGAGCTTCTTGCGGCCCTTCGCCCGACGACGGGCTAATACGGCACGACCGTTGGCCGTCTCCATGCGGGAACGGAAACCGTGTTTGTTACGACGCTTGCGGTTGGAGGGCTGAAAAGTGCGTTTCATGGCGTATTTCTATAACGAAGGGTCGCAAAGATAAGGCTTTTGGGTCCCCATTCAACCCTTGACCCTACCTTTGTTGACCATGAATCAACCCCAACAAACCGAAGCGATTTACACCGTTGGCCTGGACCCAGAACGGCCCCGCCACCTGCTTGTGGAGGTTCAATGGCACGTGCACGGCGACGAAACCCGGTTTCGACTCCCCCAATGGAGACCGGGACGCTACGAGCAAAGCCTCTTTGTCAGGAACTTGGTAGCCTTGACGGCCCAAAACGAGAACGGCGAACCCCTACCCGTTATCAAAACCGAAGCCTCCGAGTGGCTGGTTCACCACCCCGGGTCCACCACCTTGCGGTTGAGCTACCGGTATTTTGCCAATCAACCCGACGCCGGTGCCTGTTGGGCCGATCCCGAATGGATGTACGTCAACCCCGTGCATTGCCTGATGTACCGCGAGGATTCAATGGGTCAACCCTGTCGATTGCACGTCCGCACCGAAGGGATGTCAACTTCGGCGGGCCCCATCATCATGGCCACTTCCCTGCATGGCCAAGCCGACCAAGGTTATACGGCCCGCGATTACCACGAATTGGTGGACAGTCCCTGGATGGCTTCCGCCCAACTGCAGCGATTGGATTGGGTCAGCGAAGGCGTGGCATTTGTGTTGTGGATGCACGGCGTCCCAGCGCCCGATGAAGCCATGCAGGCCCAAATTTGTCGTCAATGGGAGGCCATGGCCAGAGTCCAAATCCAAACCATGGACCGATTTTCACAAGACGAATTTCACTTCATGCTGGTCGGCCTACCCTATGCCTTTTATCACGGCGTGGAACACCGACGCTGCACGGTTCTCGCCCTGGGACCCGCCTCCGAGATATGGAAACATTTGTACCGAGAATTGCTGGGTGTTGCATCCCACGAATTATTTCATGCGTGGAATGTGAAGTCCTTTCGCCCCAAAGGCATGGAATCCTATCGATACGAGGGATGGATGTACAGTGAATTGGGCTATGTGTACGAAGGGTTTACCACCTATTACGGGGACCTCTTCTTGGTCCGTAGCGGTTGTTTACTCCCGGATGAATACCTGGAAGAAGTCAACGCCTACCTCCTAAGGCACAGCGAAAACTACGGGCGTTACAACCACGGCCTGCGAGAATCCAGCATCGACACGTGGGTCGATGGATATTCCCAAAGCCAATCCGCGCCCCATCGACGGGTTTCCATTTATGCCGAAGGTATGTTGCAGGCCTTGCACCTGGATTTGGTGATCCGTTCCAGCTCCTTGAACAACGAGTCCCCTGTCTCCTTGGATGACCTGATTCGTTACCTGTGGAAGCGTTTTGAACAAAGCCCCGAAACTCCCGGTTATACCCAAGAAACCTTGACTCTTTGGTTGGATAAAAATGTCATTGTCCCATCCACTTACAAAAATTGGACGGATTATTTTCGAATCCATTACGAACAACCCAACAGTATCGAAGAATCCTTGCGTTCCATCCTCCCCCAATTCGGTTGTCGTCTAACAACAACGCCCAATGAGGACCGAATCAAACACTTGCTGGGACTACAAATGAAATGGAATCAGGCCGAACCGCGGGTGGAACATTGCGTGCCAGGTTCTCCAGCGGCCTTGGCTGGGCTGGGACCCGATGACCGATGGCTGTCATGGGAAATTCAAACGGATACGAGCGACCCGTCCCCAGCGGTCCTGAATCCTCCGTCGGATACGGACTTTTTGCGCAAAGCCCTAACTCCCAACGATTCGCTACGGGTTCAATGGATCACAGCGCTCGGGCACGAGCGGCAAGGAGTCTTGCGTCCCCACTCGACCCTTCGCTACTACCATCACCACAAAATCGAACAAGACCTCCAAGCCGGACCCACCGAACTTAGCGCTCGAAAGCAATGGCTTGGGATTGATTAGGTTTATCCGCGGTTCATGGACATGAGGAACTCATCGTTGGATAGAGTGCCCCGCATATGATTCAGTAACAAATCCATGGCCTCCTGTGAAGTCATGTCAGCCAGGTGGTTACGCAGAATATACATTTTTTTGAGGGTGTCCTTGTCCATTAACAAATCATCCCTTCGGGTCGATGAAGAAGTGACATCAATCGCAGGATAGATGCGTTTGTTCGAAAGTTTGCGGTCCAGTTGCAATTCCATGTTACCCGTTCCCTTGAACTCCTCAAAGATGACCTCGTCCATTTTGGAACCCGTATCAATCAGCGCCGTGGCCAAAATCGTCAACGAGCCGCCGCCTTCGATGTTTCGGGCTGCTCCAAAAAATCGCTTGGGCTTGTGAAGGGCGTTGGCGTCCACACCTCCCGAAAGAATCTTGCCCGAGGCAGGCTGTACCGTGTTATAGGCCCGGGCCAATCGGGTGATAGAGTCCAAAAGAATGACGACATCGTGTCCGCATTCAACCATTCGTTTGGCCTTCTCTAACACAAGATTGGCAATGCGAACATGTTTGTCTGCCGGTTCGTCGAAGGTAGAGGCAATCACCTCGGCATTCACCGAGCGAGCCATATCGGTGACTTCTTCGGGACGTTCATCAATCAGCAAAATGATGAGATAAACCTCCGGGTGGTTAAAGGAAATGGAATTGGCTACATCCTTGAGAAGGAAGGTTTTACCGGTTTTGGGCTGGGCAACTATCAATCCGCGCTGGCCCTTGCCAATCGGGGTGAAAAGGTCCATAATCCGCATGGACAAATTATCGGCCCGATGGGTCAAACGAAGTTGTTCGTTGGGGAAAAGTGGTGTTAAATAATCAAAGGGAACTCGGTCCCTAATCTGAGCCGGGCTAAGCCCGTTGATGGTATCAACTCCTGTTAAAACATAAAATTTTTCGCCATCGCGCGGTGGTCGGACGCTGGCCTTCACCGTATCGCCTGCTTTGAGGCTGTAACTCTTGATCAGTTGGGATGGAACATAAACATCGTCCGGTGAGCCCAGGTAATGGTAGTCCGAGGAACGCAAATAGCCAAAGCCTTCGGGCATAGGTTCCAGGACCCCTTCAATTTCGACCACCGTTTCGAAGGAATAACGATCAACCGGGCGCGATTCCTTTTTTTCGCCGTCTTTGTCGCGGGGTCTTTCCCAATCTTTGGGCCGGTTCCCTGGACGCTGGTCCTGAAATCCGGGGCGATCCGGGCGTTGATCCCGGTTGTCCCGGGGTTCCCGGTTGTCCCGGGGTTCCCGGTTGTCCCGGGGTTCCCGGTTGTCCCGAGGCTCTCGGTTGTCCCGAGGCTCTCGGTTGTCCCGAGGCTCTCGGTTGTCCCGAAGCTCCCGGTTGTCCCGGAGCTCCCGGTTGTCCCGAGGCTCCCGGTTGTCCCGAGGCTCCCGGTTGTCCCGAAG
>JBMOHV010000043.1:0-15077 GCA_049317645.1 Bacteroidia bacterium | reverse complement strand
GAGGCAACGCGAACGGGCGCCGGCGTAAGCGAGTCGGTAGGACTCGGGGCCAAATCCGCTGACCGTTCCTTTGCAATAAACCGAGAGGGGGGAAGTTCCCCGAAACGATTCTCTGGAGGGCGGATGGCTCAGGTGGACTTCGAAAACAGGAATGCGCAGCATCGCAACAGCATCGGCCAAGGCCACCGAAGTATGGGTCCAACCCCCCGCATTCAAGAGGACAAAGTCGGGCAGGTCCAGATCCGAAGCCGTCGAAAGGACGGGTACCCATTCCTGAATTTTTTGGATAAGTTCGCCTTCGTGATTGGTTTGAAAATAATCCAAGCGGTCCAAAGGGTACTCCAAGCGAATCTGGTCCAGTATTTGGTCCATGGTTTGGGTCCCGTAGATGTCCGGCTCGCGTACCCCCAAAAGGTTGAGGTTGGGACCGTTCAGAATCCATGCATGGACTACCTTCATAGATTCAAAGGTAGACGATGAAAAGGGGTCTTTCGGCCGGATTTATGCAACGCCAGGATCGACGGTGGGTCGAACTGGGCCCTATGTGGTCGTTGCAGCTCAAAGGTTACCGGGCCTGGTTGGGGCTGGAGAAGTCCTTGGCACCGTTAACCCTTGAGGCCTACCTGCGGGATATCTATCAATTGGCCGTTTGGCTCCAAGGGGTTTATGCTGCGGAAGCCGGGGATCCGTCCGCGGTGACCAAAGCCATGTTAAGGGAATGGTTGGCCGGTTTGACCGAATTGGGTCTGCAGGCGGTATCGCAGGCTCGCATGCTTTCGGCAGTTAAATCATTTTTTGGGTACCTCGAGCAGGAAGGGACCGCCCTTCATCAACCCGCTGCTTTGCTTGAATTGCCTCGACTTTCCCGCAAGCTACCCACCGTGCTTAGCATCAACGAAGTCCAAGAAATGATTCAACGGGTGGACCTGTCCTTGCCTTCGGGGCAACGCGATCGTTGCATGCTGGAGTTGATGTATGCCTGCGGTTTGCGGGTTAGTGAAGTGGTGGGTCTTCAAAGGGCCGATTTGATGTTGGACCTGGGATTGGTCAGGGTGCGGGGCAAAGGGAACCGTGAACGACTGGTGCCCTTGGGTTCGGAGGCCACCCAAAGCCTTCGCCTCTACCTCCGTTGGGCCGATGCCGAGCAACGCCCCGCCCGCGATGGGGAAGGAACCGTCTTTCTCAGTCGCAACGGACATCCTTTGACCCGCATGGTGGTTTTTTTGCTGGTCAAAAAACAAGCGGCCCTCTGCGGCCTCACCAAAGTGGTCGGACCCCATGCCTTTCGTCATGCCTTTGCGACCCATATGGTCGAAGCCGGAGCGGACCTAAGGGCTGTTCAAGAAATGTTAGGACATCGCTCCATCCTCACCACCGAGATTTACACCCACCTGAGCCGGGATTATCTGCGGGAGGTGGTTCAGAGGTTTCATCCGCTCAGCGGAGCGGCTCGTTCGAAGCCCCGCTAATTCGGGCCAATTCTTCTTGCAAGGCCTGAATCTTGTTCAAGGCATCGGTCTCCTTTTTGGTTTCCAGTTCAAGGACCTTGGGCGGAGCTTTGGACACAAAAGCAGTGTTCTGCAGTTTTTGGCGAACCAAGGCCAAGAAATTTTGCTGGTATTCCAAGTCTTTTTTTAATTGGTCCAAAGCAGCTTCGGTGTTCAAAACAACTCCGGGATTCACCATGACCTTGTGCGAGCCACAAAGCAGGGCCGACCAATGTCCTGAGTCGTCCGCGCTGGAATCACTGCTGATTTGGGTGTTTGTAAGTCGCTGAATTATAGGCTCAAAATCATCCAGAAAAGTGGCGTCTTCCCCCCTGACCAGGGTCAACGGATGCCGAACCCCTAGTTGGTTGCTGCCTTTGAAATTGCGGAGGGCCACCACCAGATCCAGGACCATCGAGGCTTGGTTAAGGTAGGCCTTGTCAAAAGAACGAGCCTTGGGATAATCGGATAAGCACAAGAATTCCTTCTCGACGCGTAGGTTTTGAGGGTTGCGAAAATCTTGGATGAGATGGAACAACTCTTCGGTGACAAATGGCATGATCGGGTGCAGGAGTGCTAACAAATCGCGGTAGAATTCCGCACTTTGTTCCAACACCGAGCGATGAATGCGCGTGCCATATTCGGGTTTGATCATTTCCAGGTACCAGGAACAGAAATCATCCCATACTAACTTGTATATCAAGCGAATAACTTCCGATAACCGGTAGGTTTGGTAAGCGTTTTCGATTTCGTCGAGGGCCTGTCCCAAGCGTTGACCAAACCACTGCACAGCCGGTCCGGCCGGTGGGGGCGGGGTCGACGTTTCGGGTCCCTGCTCGTGCCAACTCAGGAGAAGTCGGTAGGCGTTCCATAACTTGTTGGCAAAATGCCGACCCTGTTCCAATTGGGATTCGTCAAAGAGCAAATCATTTCCGGCAGGAGAGCTGAACAACAAACCCATGCGCAGGCTATCTGCACCGTACTGTTCAATCAAGTCCAATGGATCCGGTGAATTTCCCAGGGATTTGGACATTTTGCGACCTTGTTTATCGCGAACGATGCCCGTGAGGTACACGTCCTTGAAAGGTACTTGGCCGAGGAATTTCTGGCCGGCCATGATCATACGGGCCACCCAAAAAAACAAAATATCAGGGCCGGTGACCAGGACCGCCGTTGGGTAGTAATAGGCCAATTCACCGGTCGATGGCTTGTTGGGTGAAGGATGAATAAAGTCCTGTTCAAAAACAGACATGGGCCATAGCCAGCTCGAAAACCAGGTATCCAAAACATCCTCGTCCTGGCGCAGGTCGCTGACCGACCATTTTCCTTCGGTTTGGGCGGCGGCTTCCTGGACCGTCGCGGCCACCCAGGTCTGACCATCCGGGGAATACCAAGCCGGAATGCGATGACCCCACCACAATTGCCTTGAGATGCACCAATCCCGGCAATTTTCCATCCAATGCCGGTAGGTTCCCATGAATTTGTCGGGGAAAAGCCGAACTTCACCGTCCACCACGGCCTCCAACGCAGGTGCGGCCATATCCTTCATTTTCACAAACCACTGCAAGCTGAGCCGGGGCTCCACCACGGCGTTGGAACGCTCGCTATGGCCCACCGAGGACGTATAATCTTCCACCTTCTCCAAGGCCCCTTCGGCCTCAAGCAAAGGCAGAATGGCGCGACGGGCTTCCATGCGGTCCATTCCCACCAGAATCGTTGCCTGCTCGTTCAGGCGGCCCTGGGTATCCAAAATATCCAGGCAAGGAAGACCATGTTTGAGACCCAATTCATGGTCATTGGGATCGTGGGCCGGTGTGATTTTGAGACAACCGGTTCCAAAGTCTGGATCCACATAAGGGTCAGCGATAATGGGTATTTCCTTGCCAATCAAGGGAATGCGAACGAATTGTCCCACCAGATGACGGTAACGTTCATCGTCGGGATGTACGCAGACCGCGGCATCCGCCATGATGGTTTCGGGACGGACGGTCGCCACCGTCAAGGAGGCATCGCACCCCACCACCGGATAACGGATATAAACCATTTTGGAGGCAACCTCCTTGAAAATCACTTCGTCATCGGCCAAGGCCGTTTGGCCCAGAGGGTCCCAATTCACCATGCGGGTTCCCCGGTAGATCAGGCCTTCACGGTAGAGTTGAACAAAGGCATCCACCACCGTTCGGCTTAGTTCGGGACTCATGGTAAAGGCTTCCCGGTCCCAGTCCAAGGAGGCCCCCAATTTGCGCAGTTGACTTAGGATAATCCCCCCGTATTTCTCTTTCCACGCCCAGGCATGTTCCAGAAAGGCTTCCCGTCCCATGCTTTGTTTGTCCAGACCTTGTTCGGCCAGGTGTTGAACCACCTTGGTTTCGGTTGCAATCGAAGCATGGTCGGTACCGGGAACCCAGCAAGCATTTTTGCCTTGCATGCGGGCCTTGCGGACCAACATATCCTGGATCGTGTTGTTGAGCATATGCCCCAAATGCAGGACACCGGTCACATTGGGGGGGGGGATGACCACGGTATAAGCATCGCGATCGTCCGGTTTGCTGCGAAAACAACCGCTTTGGGTCCATCGCTCGTACCAACGGTCCTCAAGGCCCCGTGGTTGGTATTGTTTGGATTCGTTCATGGGTAGATAGCAACAAATCTACTTTTCAAAGGCCTCACAAGGGTTTTCTGTGGTCAATTTTGCAGAGTGCGCTCTACACTCAAGGTCTTGGTTTGGATGATGCCTTTGTGGCTGATGTTGGTTTGGTGTACCGGACCCTCGGACCAGGATTCAGGACGTAACCTCCCAGAGGATCGAGCATTGGGCGCTCGCTTTCGAAACATTCAAGGCCAAACGGCCTACGTTGGCAAAGAAGTTTGCCGAAGCTGCCATGCCGAGATTTACGATACCTACATGGAAACGGGCATGGGTCGTTCCTGGGGCTTGGCTCCGGAACATTCGCGGGCCCCTTGGGAAGGTCCGCCGGCCTTGGTCCACGACACGGTTTTGAAAATGACCTACCAGGCTTTTCGTCAAAACGGGGCCCTGTTCATTCGAGAGTTTAGGTTGGACGAGGGGGGAGATACGGTGCACCAGCGCTTGGAGCGGGTTGACATGGTGGTGGGTTCGGGACAACATACCAACAGCCATTTGCGATGGCGCAACGGCCTGCTTTGCCAATTGCCCATGACGTATTACACCCAGGAAGGTCGCTGGGATCTCCCACCGGGTTACGAAAACGGGAACAACGCCCGGTTTAGCCGGCCCATTGAAGCGGAGTGCATCCAATGCCACAACGCCCACCCTGTGGCCGGAAAAGAAGCCTTTAATCATTACCTGCGGGTGCCCGAAGGAATTGACTGCGAGCGTTGTCACGGGCCGGGAGCCTTGCACGTGGCCGAAAAAAGCCGGGGACAAATCATTGATACCTCGGCAGGTCCCGACTATTCCATTGTCAATCCCCGCCGGCTCAGCCCTGGCTTGCAGAATGATTTGTGCAGGCGTTGCCACCTGCAGGGGAATGCGGTCCTCAAACCCGGAAAAACCTTTGCCGATTTCAAGCCGGGCATGGTCCTCAGTGATGTGTTATCGGTTTTTTTGCCCAGGCATCAGAACCACGAAGATTTTTTCATCATGGCCTCGCATCCCGATCGTTTGGCCCAATCGGCTTGCCTGACCAAGCAACCCTTGGCCCTGCGATGCATCTCTTGTCATAACCCGCATCGATCGGTCCTCAAAACCGATGCGGCCGTTTACGACCGCACCTGCCATGGTTGCCACGGCGAAGGCCCAAAAAACGCCTCATCGCTCCCGTCCAGCGGTGCCCCAGAAGCAGCCTGTTCTGCGCCTCTCAAAGCCCGCATGGTCCAAGGAAACCGCTGCGTGTCCTGTCACATGCCCAAATCCGGTTCCTCGGATATCCCGCACGTTCGCATCACCGATCACAAAATCCAAGTGCCCTCCCAAAGCGGAAACGGGTCCTTCCAAAAATGGCCCGAGCGAGGGGCCCTGTTGGGACTGGCCTCTCTGAACGAAAGCCGGCCCGACCCCATGACCTTGGCCAAGGCTTGGTTGCAATACGTGGAACGATTTGATGGCGAGGAGCAGGGTTTGGATAGCGCACGCCTGCTCTTGGAACGCACCCCAACATCATCCCGAAAAAGCCTGTGGGTCGAAAATCAGGTGCATTGGATGTACCTGTCCGGACAAGCGGCTGCCTGGGATGCTTTGTCCCAAAGCCACGGCAACCTCTTGAAACCAGAACGTTGCGATGCGTGGACGGCCTATCGGTTGGGGGAAATCCTAACGATGCGCAACGATCCGGTCTCTGCGTCCGTCTACCTGAAGCGGGCGGTGGATTTGGTTCCCGGCTCCTCGGACTTTGTGCTCAAATTGGCCTTGAATGAATACCGCCTGTCCCGGCGGGAAGGGGCCATGCAACGTTTGCAACAATTAACAGATCGTGATCCGGACTATGTCCCGGCCTATGCGAATCTGGGTTTTATGTATTTGGAATCCGGTCAGCCCCAAAAGGCGGATCAGTGTTACAACAAAGCCTTGCGTTTGGATCCGGATCATGCACCTTCGCTCCTGAATCGGATCGGACTGCGCATTCATCAAGGTCAAAAAAAAGAGGCCCTTCGATTGTTGGATGACATGCTGAAGCGCTACCCCGGAGATCCCCGGGCGCTGGCTCTCAAAAAACAAATAAAGCCTTGATTACTAATAGAATACGTACCGTTCTTGGGGGGGTCTTGGTCGCCGTCTTTCTGCTTGCGCTGGATCTAGGCTTTCCCCGGAAACTCCCTTCCATGCCTGCCCAGCGGCATACGACGTGGACCGCCCTCTTGAACGACTCCACTCAATCGGCCGCCCTTCCGTCTTTTTTGAGGAAACGGTTAAGCATCTATCTTCAGGCGAGTTCTTTTGGTTCACCCAAGCCCGGGCATTATCAATTCTCAACCCGGATTTCCTTGTTTGCTTGGATTCGTGCCCTTGTGCAGGGTCGTCAAACACCCGTTCGTTTGGTCCTCAACAAACAAAGAACCCCTCATCGTTTGGCGGCCTTTCTTGGTCAGAAATTGATGTCTGATTCGGCCGCCTGGATGGCCGTTCTCAAGGACTCGGTGGACTTGGATAGCGGTCGTTGGGATGCCCAAAACAACCTACTCCTCTTTCTGCCGGATACGTACGAAGTGTATTGGACGGTTGCTCCCACGGTTTTTGTGGAGCGGATGCAAAGCGAATACCGCCGCTTCTGGAGTCCAGAGCGAATCAATAGTGCCCAAGCCCAGGGTTTATCCCCTCGGGAGGCCCTCATTCTCGCCTCCATCATCGAAGAAGAAACCCAATTTCAGGCCGAACGACCCCGGATCGCAGGCGTTTACCTCAATCGCTTGCGCATCGGTATGCCGCTGCAGGCGGATCCAACCATCAAATTTGCCTTGGGTCGCTTTGATTTGCGGAGAATCGGGTTGGATCATACTCGAACGGTGTCGCCTTACAATACGTATCATCGGACGGGATTGCCCCCGGGTCCCGTATGTATTCCATCCAAAAACGCTCTTAACGCCGTTTTGGCCCCCGAAAACCATTCCTTTCTTTATTTTTGCGCCGATCCCCTAAGGGCAGGTACCCATCGTTTTGCGACCACCTTTGCTGAACACACTCGCAATGCCCAGCTTTACCGCAAAAGCCTGGATCGTCGAGGGGTCAAAATCCAGTCCTAGACCTTACCTTTGCAGGCCTTTGCCCAGGTGGTGAAATTGGTAGACACGCTACTTTGAGGGGGTAGTGGGAGTAATCCTGTGCTGGTTCGAGTCCAGTCCTGGGCACATCACAATGACAGCCGACTCGGTTTCCTTCGAAACCGAGTGCTCAACGGCGAATGAACAGGGGCAAAGCCCGCCCTGCTTCGTTCAAGGCCTGGAGGTAATAAACACCTTCCGCCAAACCTCGAAGGTCCAATCGAATTTGTTGATCCGATTCTTGTTCTGACCGGACACAGTAAGCCCGTCCTGTGGCGTCCGATAGCAGCCATTCGTCCGGCAGCTTTTGTTCATTCATTCCCAGAATTCGAACATCGTCCGAGGCAGGGTTCGGGTACAGGGTCCATGACCGGTTTCCCCGCACGATTTCTTGAAGACCAACCCCCGGCTGATAGGTTACATTGATGCAGGTGGTGTCGTTGCTGCTGTTCATATCGCCGTTCATTCGGACCCAGGTACAAAGAGTCCCGGAACGCAGGGCCCCGGAGCTTAACAAGGTCGTAAATTGATGGGTGATGGAATCCCCCGGCAGGATGGAACCGGCCGGGACCGTATGGAAGACGGGGGCTTCGATGGAGAATTGGTACCCCAACTGGATGGGCTGGCCGTTGACCGAACTCCCGGCATTGAGGGCTCTGAACTGAACCGGCGTCGGGGTATTTAACAAGGCATTGGCCTGCGGCGATACCAAACGCAGCGCACGCACATCTTCAAAATTGGCCCAAGCCACCGAAACGCCCAAGAAATAATCCTCGGTGAAACGAAAACGACAAGGCGCCCAAAGCCCGCCCAAATATTCGTACGAACGGTTGGAAACCGGGGGGGTCCGGTCCCAAGCCAAGGTCACATTGGAACCGGCAGGCATCACCCATAACACATAAAAACCTCCGCTAGGAATACTAACTTGAGTTCCTGCCGTAGGAATCACACTGTTCACACCGACTGTGTAGGAAGTGGGAGAAGCATAGACGGAGTCCAGCAAAGTCCCTGGTCCTCCGTTGGGGCCGTCATCGTCGTAGATCTTGAGGAAACATCCGCTGGCCGAAGGATCGGCAGCAATGTTGATGTTGTATCCGTTGATTTGGCAAGGGTAAAAGGGAGGTTGGATATAATACCCAATTCCTCCGCTGCCCCCGCTCCAGGAGATACCCCCCGGTTCCGGGGTGGCATCGTGGTAAACCAAGGGAATTTGGGTTCCGACCGTGTCCACGGCGATGATCTTGGATTGCAGGAGGTTGTTCGAAGCCACCAAATCACCGGTGATACCGCTGACCTGCGATATCATGGTGTAGATGCCAGGATCGGTGGGTATCAGCGGAGCGCCCAGGCTCAAGGTGGTATCGGTGCCCGGAAACAACGATGAAATTTGCCCGGTTCCACTGGTTCCAATCGCCGTGGGGTGGCTAACGCTGGTGGTTACATTGATGGACTGGATGGTCTGATTCCCAAAGTTTTTGATATTGGTGGTCGAAGGAACCGCGGTGTAACGCTTTACAAAAACGCCTCCATTGCCTTCTTCTATGTTCCAATGAACACCCCCATCCACCGCTTGGTAGGTGGTGGTGGTGGGGTAATAAAACTTCACCGAATACCCACCCAACGGGTAAATATTTTTGGAATGTTCCAAACCCAATTGCCCGGTGATATTTTCAATCCCGATGGTGATATCATCGCCTTGGGTCATACCCAATTGGCTTTGGTAATTAAAGGTGATGCTACGATCGGAGCGGACCAATACGATCTGAAAAGAATTGCTGCCTATGAAAGAGGGCGTACCTATCGTCCAGAAGGGTACATTGATCCAGCTAATGACGATGGTATCCGAGGTATTCCGGTAATAGCAGGTCCCGGGATTGCCCGTTCCGTCAAAGTTGAGGTCCGACATCATCCCGGCAATGAAATTGTGTGGGCTGGCGGTGTTGGGGATGATGGGGAAGGGCGAAGCAAAATTGTTCCCGCTAAAACTCAAATACCCGTTCGAACCAATCCAGACCTGGGTTGGGTAATACCAATAAAATTGAAAACCATCAATAAAGCCAAAGGGCCCTGCAAAATTATCGTCCCCCAAACCAGTCACCTGGGTCCCGGTGGTGGTGATATCAATCCATTGGTAAGCCGGGCCGCCGGGTTCGTTGGAATCCTTCCACGTATAACCGTAGGCGTCGGGCCCCCCGGCTGCAGCGAAACCAACTTGGTGGACCCCTGTGATCAGGGCACCAACCCAAACGAGGGTCTGCAAGAACTTCAAATAAATCGACCGTGGCTTCATAGGAGGTTTTTTAGAGGATGTATCGGCTTCGATCGATGTTCATCCTTCCCTAAAATTAGGGAAAGAAACCCTATTCGTAGTAGAGCCGGATGACGATACGACGGTTTTGGTTTTGTTTGTCGGGCAAAAAGGCGCCGCTAGCATCCCGGTCCTCCACCAATTTGAAGGCATCGGCGTAGCCAGAGGCCTTGAGTTTCTCAGCAGGAATCCCCGCCTCCAGAAAGTAACGAACAACCCCCGAAGCCCTGGATGCACTCAATTCCCAGTTGTTTTTGAAGCGAACGGTGGTAATGGGTGCCCCGTCCGTATGCCCCTCGACATCAATTTTGAAACTGCGGTCCTTCAGCTGGGATAGCTGTTTGACGATCTGGCCAACAATATCCCTTCCAACAGGTAGCAAATCCGCTTCACCCAAATTAAAAAAACTGCTTCCGCTAAAAAGCAAGCGTATTTCGTAATCCTTGGGCTGCAGGCTCAAAACACCCGTTTCAATCGGGCCCTTGAGGGTTTTGGTCAAACTATCGTTGAGCGATTGAATAGGGTAAAAAAGGGCCGAAGACTTTTGTTGATCCGTTTCGGCATTCGCTTTGGCTTCGGACATGGCCGTACTTCCCTCTGATTCTGAATCCGATTTGGAAACCATGACCTGGGCCATTTCTTGGGTGGATAAACTTGACAAAACCACAAAAAAAGCCAGAAGCAACGTCATTGTATCCATATAAGTGGCTTCCCACAAATTGGAAGGGGCCTCTTCCAAGGCCGTTGTATTCCTACGACCCGGGTATCGATTGTTACTCATCGTTACGGAACGAACCTAAACAGTGGCCTCGGTTTGAGCCTTGGACATGGCCGAAAGTTGGTCTAGGATAAACAATTCAGGTTTGTTTTCCATGGTTAGTATAACACCCTCAAGTTCAACCTCGTACCACATTTGGTCGGACATGATGCCCTGCGAAACTTTCTTGGCAAGAGGTTGCCAAATAAATTGGGACATAATCAAGCCATAAAAGGTTGTCATAAGCGCCAAAGCCAAGGCAACCGCCAAACCACGGTAATTGGTAAAATCTGATAACATCACAATCAAACCCATAAGGGTTCCTAACATACCGTATGCAGGGGATGAGGAAGCCAAGACATTGATGGCCTGCAGTGGCATGGATTCTTTTTGGATGATGGTGTGGATTTTGTGATAACCCAAAATTCGAATTTCCTCGGTGTTGTAATTGGTGCTGAGCAATTCGGCTAGGTACAAGCGAAACCCTTTGGCTTGACCATCGGTCAGGTTTTGGATGGTCCCCTGTTTGTCAGCCTTGAGTTGCCTTAGAAGATTCATGGTTGACTCCAATCGATCCTCTTTAACGGATTTTTTGAGGAATGGAGGCCGTAGTCGGCGCATGGCGTTGATGACGACTTCGGTAGGGAAGGAGACAAAGGCTTGAAAAAAGGATCCGCCCAAAATCACAAAGAGGGAGGCAAGGTTGAGGGCTCCGCCAAGGGCTTCTATTTTGAAAAGCCCAAAGGAGTCCAACGAACCCAACATGAAAAGTCCCAGCGACACAAATATGCAGAGAGCGGTGACCAGTTTTTTGTTCATGTGCTTTTGAGGTTATGCAGAAATTGAAGTTTTAATGGAATTTTATTAATCCAAATTGGCCTGGTCTCTGCTCGAAATTGAAATTCTTTTTTCAAATTCCGGATCTAGCTTTTGAGCAATGCTCCAACAGGAATCACCTTCTCCGAATTTGCCCTGCAATTTGTAAATACTACCCAACAGCATGTAGGCATCGCTGGTTGGATGCCAAGAGATGGTCTGTTTAACCAAACCTTCGGCCTCGGAATATCTTTTTTCGTAAACCACTTTTTGGGCCTTCACCAAATTACTGGTAATCAGGTTGGCAAGAAATACAAATTGCTCGTATTTGAGTTGTTTGACTTCCCGGTTAATGGTGTCCACCGGTGGCTTGTTTTGGGTGCTGTCTTTGAGCGATTGGAGGTTCTCGTTTCGGTTTTTGCCAGCAGTTCGAATCCTCACCAAGGCGCGTCGACCTGTGCAAGATTCCATAGCTGTCCAAAGCAGAATCAAGGCTAGGTAGGGGATGATTTTGGATGATTTCATGGGTTGTTGAGAGGTTCTTGATTGGTTAGGACGGGGTTGGATTCGGTGGTGTTTTGGGCTAGCCTTCCGGATTCTTTGTAGGCAAGAAGACGTCCCAAGAGTTCGCGGCGCAATGGTTCGGTTTGGCTGGAAGGCTTGGGGCCTTGGGACAAGACTTCTTTGAGCAGTAATTGTTCCCGCGGTGGGCGCAACGCCAACAATCTTTCGGTGACTTCTGCATCATCGCCAACCAAATCGACAAATTCATTGCTTCCCAAGGAGGCAATGGCCTCATTAATCGCTTCGTTGGGATACGACAAAACATCTCCCCAAAGGACCACCTTCTCCCGGATGTATTCATGCATTTTTGCATCTGTTTCCAAGAGTTGGGCAAGCATTTTTTCTTGGTTGCTTAGGTTGGCACCGCGCACATTTTCAAGGACCATGGCATAGGCTTTGACCTGAGGCCCAGCGGCATCACGCATTCGATTCATTCCAGAGAAGAGGCTTGCGGACAAGTCAGCGAAATTCTTGAACTTGAGATCTTCCAGAAGGGGATATTGGGTCAGAATTTTGGTTGTTTGTTCGGCCCCCAAAGCTGACAAAATACGGGCCTTGCGCTCGGCGCCCAATCCTTCCAAAACCATTAGGCAATGCAAAGGCGTTTCGGGTAGGAGTAGTTGGTAAATCTCTTCGTCGCTGAGGTAATTGATGAAAGGAAAAAAGCCCATTTTGGCCTGCTTATTCATAGCCATCTGAAGATCCTTGAGGGCCATTTCACGATCTCTTGGATTGTTACGTTCGGCAGTCCATTCCTTCCACAAGGTTTGCAAATGGCTGGAGGTGCCAAATTCCAAATGCCTCTGCAGCAATACGAAATAATCTTCACCGTAGGGATAAAGCATTTGGATAACCTTGGGGAAACCGGACTCCCCTTGTTCCCGTAACATTTCTTCGAGGGCCAAGGCCAAACGCTGACGTTGATTAATCAACCACTCCATAAGCGGGTCGCTGTAAACGGGCAAGGCTGTAGGGTCCTGGGGTTGCAGGTTGAGGACCCCTGCGCCAAGATTTCCGTTGTTTTCTCGAGCTTGGTTGGGTTCGTTCGAGGTTGGCGTTCTCTCGGGTGCTGCAGTCCTGTTGGTGTTTTGGATACCTGAGGTGGATGCCGCACCTCCTGCTTCTTTGGCCTTGAGTCGACCGTGCATCAAAAGACCCAAAAAGACAAAAAGCCCCAAAAGCCCCAAACCCAGTCCCAACGTAAGAGGCAAGGTCGAGCTGAGTTTCTCCAGGTTTTGGCGAAGAGCCTGCATATTCTTGGCTTCTTCGCGGGATGGTTCAGGACTACGCTGGTCGCTCAACCCCGGTGAATCAAGGGCTGAATTTCCGTCTTCAATATTCTTGGGAAAACTGGTTTGTTTGACGGTAATGACATCTCCCCTGGCCGTATTGAGTCGAAGCAGGGAGGAAATAAAACCTTTGAAAAAATTGATGGTGTTGGTCGTAATCGCACTATCGACCAACATGACCACCTGGATTTGATCAATTTGGGGGCCCATCATTTCGGGACTGATATTATCGCTACCCGGACGGTCTTTGGCATTTTGGCCACGTTCGACGGTGACGGCTGTTCGACGCCTTGAATTAAAAATGGGCAGCGCAGGCAGCATGGTTAAGATTTCCTCGGACTCCGGGGTGTTGGGATCGGTTAAACCCTTGGCGGCTCTGTCTTTGGTTAAGCCGGCATTCATGGGAATCCGTCCCTCAATTTGAACCGAAATATGGAACAGGTTGGCATCCATGTAGCGACTCACCTGATTCTGGATTTGATTCGCGATTTCGGATTCGTAGGCAAACTGCTCGAGCGTATTGAGGGGCCTGTAGGCGACGCTTTCGGTGTTGAGGGCTCGACTATCGGAGGCCTTGTTTTCGGGCGTTGTTGCGGCTTTTGTTGTGGTAGTATTTCCTCCGGTATCTTGTCCCCAAGTAGCTGGTATTCTTGCCGTAAACCCTATCCAAATGAGCAATAAAATATAAGGTTTTGGTGAATACATAAAAAGCTTTAATCTTGGGGTTTAGTAGGCTGCAAATCTATGACTTGATCCTTGATTTGTTGCAAAAAATCTTGGAGTGGGATTAAAATTTCGGGGTTGCCTTGTTGAGCCTCCAACCACCACCTTTCGGCCTCTTCTTTTCGTCCATTGAGGAAGGCAATGGAGCCTTTGATGGCCAAGGCATGGTCGGTTTTAAAGAAACGCAACGACGCGTCGGCACTGGCCTCGGCCTCTTCGAGCATACCCCTGTAGAAGAATTCCTGGGCTTCCATAAAGCCTTTCACGGCCTGTCCAACGCGGTTCCCCAATTCACCCTCTAGAAGGGCCATGGGCGCGGTACGGTTTTGGGTTTCAGGAGCGTTTTGGCGTTCAACCATTTTGTTTTCCAATTCCAAAAGCCAATCCGGTCTAATTACAATTCCGGTATCGAGCAAATTGGGGATATTGGGTAGCCAAGCGGTATCGGCTCCAATTTCAGCCCTGACCTCTTGGCGAATTTTTTCCAGATATTTTATTTCTGGGATGACGAGCATCGGGTTTTTTTGTTTGGCTTGGTACCAGAGGGTCATGGCCTCCTCGCGACGACCCAGAACAAAGGCGATGGAACCTTTGAGGGCCAAAGCATAATCGGTTCGGAAATTGCTCAAGGAAAGGTTGAGGTTCAGCAAGGCTTCCGGTATTCGGCCCGAATAGAAGAGGCCTTGGGCTTCTACAAAGGACTTAATCGTTGTCTGTAAGATTTTGCCTAATGAAAATTCCAATTCCGAGAGGTTTTTCATCTCGAAAGGTTTGGTGGTATCCACGGGTTGGGGACGGAGTCGGATTTCCAGACCTTCGAGAAAATCCCCTTCCGGCATGGTTTTGATGGTAAAACGCAAGGTATCGGGACCCTGTAGGCGACGCATAAAGGCCAATTGAAGGCTGTCCACCAACACATAATACTCTCCGGGCACCAAACCATGGGTGTAGAAACTTCCATCCGAATAGGTTCGGATGGTTTTGGGTTCATCATCGGTGCCAACCCTGGTGATGTGCAAGCGTAGTCCCGGTTGCGGTGCCATGGTACCATTACGACTGTTCAAGACCACCCCTTCGATGGTACCGGTACGGTATAGGGGTAGGTCGATGTGTTTGTATCGGTTCGGGTCTGTAACAAACGTAAATTTGGGCTTGAGGGGCGCCAGGGTGGCGTCCGGTAAGGCTGTAACATCCAGGGTCGCACGGTATTTCCAATAGCTTTGCAATTGCGTGATTAGGAGGGAGCTATCGCTCCCCGTGAACATGGTGGCCGATTGGTCTAACAAAATATTGGTCGCCTGAATGAGGGGCTCGCCTTTTTCGTAGAGGCTGTTGGCATTTTCGTCGAGGAACATGCGAATTCTAACCCCGGCGCGTCCTACTTGGTCGCGGTT
>JBMOHV010000042.1:0-15383 GCA_049317645.1 Bacteroidia bacterium | reverse complement strand
TGTTCGCAGTGCCGATGGCCGTTCGGTGGAGTCCCAAACCCAGGTCCCCGCTTGGAGGGTCGCCGATACCTCGGTCCAAATCCTGGTACAGGCTTCCCCAAGTACCTGGACTCGTTCGGTTCAAATACGGGTTCAATGGAGGGATTTAACCGGCGCTACCAGCCCCGAAGATCCGGGGTATTACCGAGTCAATTACCGAATCCTTGGGAATCCTTGGTACGAGGAGGATCGTTATTTGAACGAGCATATCGGTTGGTACCCCAACCAATTGGTCACCGGGGTGAGTGCGGTGAACGGGCTTTATACCTGGCAAGATCGGGTGGACCTGAGCATGATGCCCGGGGATACCCTGCCCCAAAACCGTATGCAAATTGTTGTTCAACGCCTAAGTCCCGCCTTGTTCCGCTATTTGCAGGCGGTCGGTCAACAAAATGCGCAAAGCGGCAATCCATTTGAAGAACCCGCCCTCATCCCTTCCAATATCCAGAACGGTTTGGGCTGTTTTGGTTCTTGTGTCAATGTTCGCATGGTTCGACCCCTACTTTGGTAAGTTTTGTTACGATAACACCTTCATTCACTATGCCTTCCACCATACATCTCCTCGGCGCGGGTCCCGTCGGTTGCTTGGCCGCCATCTTGTTGCGGCAACGCGGCTTTGAAACCGTCATCTATGAACGCCGCTCGGATAGCCGCAAAGCCGGTGCTTACGGGGGGCGGTCGATCAACCTGGCCCTGAGTGACCGCGGTTTTACGGCGCTCGCTGCTGCCGGCTTGGCCAATGAAATTCGGCAGGTCGGCCTGCCTATGCCGGGGCGGCTGGTTCACGACCTCCAAGGCGGCGTCCAATTCCAACCTTACGGTCAAGATGGCCAAGCGATTTACTCGGTTTCGCGGTCCGGATTGAACTACAAACTGATGGATTTGGCAGAGCAAAACGGGGTGCAAATCCATTTTGATGCTCGTTGTATCGATGTGGACCATCAGGCGCGCACGCTGATTTTGGAAAAAGGCCCCGCCAGGGAAACCCTGGCTTTTGAGGTATTGTTAGGAACGGACGGAGCCTTCTCGGCGCTACGTTACGCGCTTCAAAAAACAGACCGCTTCGAATACAGCCAATCCTATTTGCCCCACGGGTACAAAGAACTCCACATACCTCCCACTCCTTCCGGGGATTTCGCCATGGATCCAAACGGATTGCACATCTGGCCCCGAGGCCAATTCATGATGATTGCCTTGCCCAATCCCGATCGAAGTTTTACCTGCACGCTTTTTTATCCGTTCGAATCCGATCTCGGTCGCGGTGTGGCCCTGGGGCTCAACGATATCCAAAGCGATGACTTGGTACTCCAAGTATGGAATCAATATTTTGGGGATACCCTGCCGTTGATGCCAACCCTTCTGTATGATTTTCATAACAATCCCAACGCGTCCCTCATCACCGTTCGTTGTTCCCCTTGGAATATGGGTAACACATGTTTGCTGGGGGATGCGGCCCATGCCATTGTTCCCTTTTATGGGCAGGGCTTAAACGCTGGCCTTGAGGATGTTCGGATGCTAATAGCCCAGGTCGATGAGAACGCCATCACCCCCCAAAGCAGCGCGGAGGCCTGGGCTGAAACCCTTCAACACTTTGGAAGCAAGCGCAAACCCGACGGGGATGCCGTGGCTCAATTGGCTTTGGATAATTTTGTGGAAATGAGGGACAAGGTCGCCGATCCCCGCTTTGTTTTCCAAAAGAAACTCGAAGCGCGTCTTCACCAAACGCATCCCGATCGCTGGGTTCCTTTGTACAGCCAAGTGACCTTTCAACCCCAAACCCCTTACCACATCGCCTATCAGAACGGTCAGGAACAACAGAAATTTATGAATCGCTTATTGGACCTTATTCCGGTCGACAAAATCAACGATGAAGCCTGGATTGATGCCTTGCTCCACCAAGAAATCCAGCATTTTGTATGAGACCGGCTATCCAAAGCGTGCACAACCTCCGGGCCTTGTTTTGGTTCAGAGCCCTGGCCTTTGTCATCATGGCGGCGGGGGCCGCGCCCATGTTTTTTTTGCGCTCCGATTCCCCGTTTCTCTTTGCCGCCCTGATTGCTTCCTTCCTTTTGGTTATCGTGTCTTGGAACCTTGTCAAACCCGGTTATACCGCGGTCGAGGTCGCCGTCAACCAGATCCTGATTTCCACCGACAAAGACGAGGACCGCACTTTTTACCTCAACCTACCAACCGAGGAACTGGCTTATTTTGAAATCCGCTCCAAATCGGGGGGCTTGCGCCATGATCTGTGGCTGTTCCGCGAAACCCCTCAAGGCGTTATGCGCAGCAAAACGATCCGGCTCAGTTTGTACTCACCGGCCAAAGTGGATGCCGTTCGGCGTATGTTGAACCAAGTGCTCCAGGACCACGGTCGTTCACCGGTATCGTCCTAAAAATTCTCTCCCCGCTCATTCTCTTCCTGCTCGATCGCTCCCCGCTCGATCTCTCCCTGCCAGGTCGCTCCCTGCCAGGTCGCTCCCTGCTCGCTTCAGCGGGCCTTTGATTCTGGACTCCTACCATCCCTGAACAAGGCCTTTAGGCGGAGTGCAAGGCGTAGATCACCGGTCTCGATGGGGCAGCGTCCAGGGACCAGCGGGGAACCATCAAGTTCAAGGCATAAAAGCCGTCCGGTAGGGAGGACTGGGCGTCGATCATTTCGGTGATGGTCGCTTGACGACGGCATCGCCCCTCCGGAAACCAAAAGGCACGATGCGCCAACAAACGGCCTCCGTCGTGTTCCGGGTCCACGGATGGCAAATCCGTCAAGAGGTGCATCACACCGGATCGAGCCAACCATTCCAAAGCGGCCGGCTCAAAGGCTGGGGGCCTATGCCCCGTATAATGGCGACTGCTGCGATGCGAATCATGGGGAAGGGTCCGAATCAAAACCGCCGAAGGGAGCACACCGCCATGGGTGGCCAGGGCCTCCTCCAAATCCTTTTGGGCAATCCACGACTGGCCGGGCATCGCTGCATCGGATAATCGAGGTTCAACACTTAGCAACAAAGCCTTGAACCAAAAAGTGGTCAAGGCCTGATCCAGGGTAAGGCAAGTTCCAGGTCCGCAGTTCGTGGCCCAATCATCGGTAGGCGAAGCCCCGATATGCCCAGCACATTCGGTATGCGTTCCGTTACCGTGCGGGTTCATTCGGACACCGACCACATTGCAGGCTCCACCTTGCGATACATCCCCCACAAAGCTCCCGGCCCTAAAAACCTCGAACAATGGTTCCTCCATTCCAAAAGCGTTGGGATTTCCCGCACCACCGTGCAGGGTAATCCCCAGATCCCAAAACTGACTAAAATCAATCCGAGCGAATTCAGAAAAATCTGGTGCGGTTTGTACTTCCATTTTTAGGTGCCTTGGGTTTGGTCCGGAATATCGTCGAACAACGAAGATGCAATATAATCGGCCAAACCCCGCCCTGAACGGCTTAGCCGCAGGGGCTGCGCCTCCCCCAAAAATCCTTCCTCCCTGAACCAAGATGGAGACAACAAGAAGAGGCGCTCTCGAACCCGGTCTTTGGCATCCGTTCCAAAACGCGAAGTCAATTCATCCCAAGGCATCCCCGCATCCAAACGAAGCCGAATCATCAAAAATTCATTCAAACGATCCGCCATGGATAGGACCTCCACCGATTCTTCGGGCGCACCTGCTTCGATGCCCTGGCAATAATGCAGGTTATGGCTAATATTCCATGAACGAGTCTGTTCTCCATCAAAAGAATGAGCCGATGGTCCAAGTCCCAAGTAAGCCTGACCCGACCAATAGCGGCTGTTGTGAATCGCCTCGCAACCGGTCCTTGCAAAATTGGAGATTTCATAGGCACGGTAACCCTGAGACTCGGCCCATTGATACAACAAGTGCATAAGCTCCAAAGCCTTATCGTCCTCCGGCATCTGAACATCTCCGCGCTGGACCCTGGTATGGAGGACGGTTCGGGGTTCTTGGGTTAATTGATAGGCCGAGAAATGACCGGGTTGGTAGGACAGAATCGTATCCAAATCCTTTTTGAGGCTTTCGGGGTCTTGGTCCGGATAGGCATAAATGAGATCGGCAGTCCAAGGCCCTGACCAATCGCTGGCCAAGAGACGCATCGCCTCCAAGGATTGCCTCGAATCATGGGCTCGGTTCATACCCTCCAAAAAACGATCATCCACCGATTGAACACCCAAGCTAATTCGGTTCACACCCAATCGTTTCCAAAGTTCCAAATTCTTGGGATGAACATCCTCGGGATTGGCCTCCAACGTGAATTCTTGAAGGGTTGAAACATCGAACTTTTCCAATAAGCCGTTCACCAAATAAGTCAATGCTTCGGGCTCCAAGAGCGATGGTGTTCCCCCTCCCAAATACAAGGTCTCCAAAGGCCATCGGTTGCCAAACCCGTGGTCCGCTAGTCGCAATTCCAATTCGCGGACCATGGCCTTGAGAACCCGGGCCTGGGAAGAACGCGTTGTGCTAAAATGAAAGGCACAATAATGACAGGCCTTACGGCAAAAAGGCACGTGGACATAAACAGAACGCGGCCAAATCATCAATCAGCCTTTGCGTTCAACAACAATGCAGCTGATGGCTCTAACAAAAAACCCCACACATCCAAGATGGCGGGGTTTTGTAAGTCGCTCAAAAAGAGACGATTCAAAATTTTTAATAATCCCAAAGACTTTGCTCGAAGTTGAAAATCTTTTGCTTGATACGCTCGGATTCCATAAAGAAATCCTCCGGATTGTTGGCATAGTCTTCGATACGAAGATCCTTCACATTGGGTTCCTTGTAGATGTAGGATGAAAAGAAACGGCGGAGGAAGAGGTCGTCGTAGGAAATCTTGGCCGATTCGTTTTTCATGTTAAAGACTTCGGCTTTGGCCAGAATAGGTCGAATCGCGGGGAAATAAACCCAAAACATCGGGATTTCACCGACGACCAAACCATCCGATTTGAGGTTCTGAACCGGAGCGATCGCAACAATCCGGACCACCATGGACGCAGACTTGCGATCAAACACCCATTCTTCTTTCAAACGAAACTTGACGACATCGTTGGGGTTAAACTCTACTTTCTCAACGCGACGCTCCAAGGCAAAAGTGATCGGGTTGCTCACCGTAATAGTATCGTATTTTTCCAGCGCTCCTAGGATTTCAGCGCCCTGCATCTTGTTCTCCTCGTTGATCTCATCCGAACGATACAAGTAGCCATTCAAATCACCCCGCTTGAGTGCGCTCATCAAGACATCAATTAACATGCTTTTGGGGTGCGTCATGGGCATGTTCAATTTCTGGCTCAAGTCGATGACCCGAAAAATGGTCCAGCTAAACATCACATCCTGTTCCTGAATAGCAGGGAGCGGTATGGGCTCCTTGGCAATGGCCGGATTCAAGGTGCGCTTGAAGGCGCCGTCAACCACCTCTACGCGATCCTGGGCTCCCACAGAGAGGGCCAGAAAGGAAAGGGCAAAAAACGAAAGTGCAAATTTCTTCATAACATTAATTGATGGAATAAACAGCCGGTGGAAGCTTGCGCGTAATGCGGTCGGGTCCAACCACCTTGACATCGTCAAAAATGAAACGGTCCCCAGCTTTGGAATTTCGGATCACTTGTTGGAGTTTGGCGTTGTAAATCGCTCCGGTATTGGCGAAGGGTTCTACGTCTTTGCGTGCAGCGAAATAGAGCATTCGAAAGCTGATCACATCAAAGCGCATGTCAAAGTCAAAATCCTTGAGGGTGGCAATCATACCGCCCTGTGCCTTGAACTGAGATACCGAAACCGAACCGGGAGGTAAACCGCCAATGGTGGCCTGTGGATCCGGCACCGCCTTGACACGGAACAAGGTCGAGCCCAGCATTTGGGAACCTTTACCGTCCACCGACTTGCCACGCACATCCACATTCACATTCATCCCCGGTGAATTCACCCGGACAATGTATTTGCCTTTGCTACCGGCAATGGTACCACCGCCCGATATGGAAGGCATGAGGTTTTCGGGCGTAACACCGGGTGCAGAAATCGAAACAGGGTTATCAACGCCCACATAGAGAACGTTCATTTTGTCAGGCGAAACAACCGCCGCCGGACGGGCCACCATGTACGAACTGCTAAACGGATACCGGGTTAATTCACCGGTCGAAGGGCTCACAACGTTAATGAAGCCACCCCACTTCTTCTCGCCTTCGGATGTCGCACGGATTTTGAGCTTTCCCATACCGTTATCAACGGGAACGGCCGTCCCACCTTCCAAACGAATATCCAAATCTTGTCGGCTATCGTAGGCCACCAACATGATATCGGCCTCGTAATCCTGACCCGTTAATACATAACTGGAGCGGGCCACGATTTTGGCCTCAACCTTATCGAATTTGTAGGAGGAGGCATCGATCTGACTGAGGAGGAACGAGATGACCTCGGTTTCGGTGTTCCGAATATCGCTTTCGTATTTGGACAAGAGGGTGATAACACCGGATAGTGGCATTTCTCCAAAATTGGATTGGAGCCAGTTTTTGGTGACGCCGCCTTCCTTAGGGTCCTTGGCTTCGTCCAGGTACAATTTAATTCTTTTGCGGTCCGACGTAGGAATCATCTTGAGAACTGTCGCACGGTAATCGTTGATGAGTTTCTTGAATTGCAAGCCCTTGGGACTCTTGCCCTCCGGGCTCACCAAAACCTGGCTACTAATATCAATGTTACCATCATCCACAACACGCCTTGCACCACCTTCTTCTTTGAAGTCTTCGTCATCCACCTTGTTGTTCTTGTTCCCACCCATGTCAATCATCAGGTCCTTGGTGTCCTGAACAAACTTGAGCAATTCCTTGGTCTTCTGGCGGACAATTTGGGCTTTATCAAAATTGGCTTTGGCTTTACCGGGCTCCTTGGCCATGCGGTCATCAAAGGCCTTGTACAACGCTTCGTTCTTTTGACCAACCGACTGGGATGTTTCCTCCAAGCTCTTGTTGATCATCGCGAAGGCCTTCAAAATTTCGGCGGACACGTTCAGGGCAAGCATCGCGGTCAACACGAGGTACATCATGTTGATCATTCGTTGCCTTGGGGACAATTTACTACCGGCCATTGCTCAAAATTTCAGGATTATCGGAGGTGGGTTGAACAGATTTTGTGAAGGTGGGTCGAATTAATAACGGTTGGACATGGCGTTCAACATGTTGCCGTACACCGAATTAAGAGCCGCAATGTTGCGGTTCAAACGGGTCATTTCATGCTGGTAACGCTCGGCGTCTTCTTGAATCGTCTTGAGGCTGTCCATCATTTTGCCAACACCACCAAAATGTTCGTTCGCCGATTTGAGGGCCATCGCTGTGTTCTTCATTTCGGTATCGTACATGGTATTGAACGAGCCAATATTGTCGACTAGTTTGCGCATTTCGGCGCGATAGGCCCTGCTTTCCTCGCTGATATGAGCCAATTCGGCCAACGATTCGGCGGTAACCCTTACCTCTGTCTGGTAAGACTGGTTGGCACTCACCAAGTAATCGTTCAGCTTACGCATTTCTTCTTGGTAAACCCGGGTCTGCTCGCCCATTTCGGTCATCCCGTTGAGGGCTCCCGATGCGGTATGGGCCTGGGCAGCCATTTGACCGACGGACTGCGTGGCTTCCCGGACTTTGTTGGCGAATTCACCGGTGCTCAGGCTGGCGGTGTTCATGTGCCCCATTTGCTCAACATTGTGGTTCAGGCTCTGGAAGCTTTTGCCCAAATTCTCCAGAACATCTTTGCTCAAATTGGCCTCACGCATCATTGCGTTCAGGGTGGCGGGCGGTGCTTTGGCCTCTCCGCCTGCTAATTCGGGGTAAACCAACGACCAATCAGTGTCCTCGGAAGGTGGCTCAAAGCCCGACACGAAGAAAATCAAGGCCTCGGTACCCAGACCCAAGGTGAGGAAAAAATCCGCAAAGGGAAGGTGCCGGATTTTGAAAAGCGCACCGATGATAACAATCGAGGCACCCCAACCGTAGAGATAATTCAGAGTAACCTTGCCCTTTTTGGACTGCAAATACCCCGTAATTTCTTCTTGTTTAAAAGAAAATTTCATGATTTATAAAAATTTAAAAGATTAACGAATGTCCCTGATATCCCGACCTGTAAAGTCCATAACACAACGGAAACCAATGGTGGAACGAGCCGAATCCTGAAACTCGTAAGCCCGGGTTCCGTTCATCAGGTAATAACCAACATCTTTCCAGCTGCCACCACGCACCACTTTGCGCTTGAGGATTTGGGCATCGCTGTCTTTGGCATCGTAGCGATAATCAGGGTTCAAATCGCCAACAAAACTCGAGGCCGATTCATGAAAAGTGGAGGCGGTCCATTCAGCCACATTGCCGGCCATATTGAACAGACCAAAATCGTTTGGGTTAAAGGTGTAGGTTTTGGCCGTGTAGGTCACCCCGTCGTCCACATAATTGCCACGGCCTGGCTTGAAATTGGCCAACAAGCAACCGCGGTTGTTACGCAACGAGGGTCCACCCCATGGGTAAGGAGCGGCCATGCGACCACCCCGGGCGGCGTATTCCCATTCCACCTCGGATGGCAAGCGGAAGGGGAACTGCAGGGTCAACTTGCGAGTTTGACGGAAAGCCGACAGAAGGCGGGTTCTCCAATCACAAAAGGCATTGGCCTGGTTCCAGGTAACCCCCACGACAGGGTAATCGTAATAGGCCGGGTGACTGAAATACAATTGCGTTTGGGGCTCGTTGTAGGCATAGGCCATGTCTTTGGTCCAAACGAGGGTATCGGGGTAAATGTTAATGGACTTGGACTCCACGAACTCGTTCCGGTTGCGGTTGGACTGACTGGCGGCGGCGGCCGTATAGTCGTATTTCTTGAAGTTGTAGACAAAACGGGCGGTATTCCATTCCTGCCGACCAAAAACCCGCTGGTTTTCGGGCAAAAACAAATCCTCCAACTCCTCAACAACCGCTGGATCCTTCCAATTAATTCGAGCCTTCCAGTTGATGTATTCGTTCCCATCCTCGTCTTCGATGGTATTTCCCAAAACCGTATGGGCGATGGAATCCCGGACCCAGTTCACAAATTGACGGTATTCGGCATTGGAAATTTCAGCATCGTCCATGTAGAAGGGACGCATCGTGACATTCTTGAGCGGGTTGTTAAGATTAAAGAGCAAATCCTGATCTCCCTGACCGTACAAGAAGGTTCCTTGCTTGATATACACCATGCCGTAGGGCGTGGTTTCGAGCCATGGGCCCCGGTCTTTGGCTCCAATGAGGTCCCCGGTATTCCCAGTGCCGCAGGATGATAGCAAGGTGGTTAACCCCAAAAGCAGAACCCAAACAGCAGGGCGAAAGATGCAAACGGACACCAACGAAAGGGGAAGTCTAGGCATGTTCATAATTTGAAAACGCTAAAATTAGCAAGATTTAACAGTAAAAAGGCAATGTTTAGAAGTAACGAGGCGTTAAAATTCGCCTTTGGGGTTTGGGGGGTAGCTTGAGCGTGAAATCGTAACCGAGGAAAGCCTCGTGGGATCCGTTGGTCAACGTCCCCAAGTCCCCCAAGTGCTGGGAAAATGAATAGCCAAAACGAACTCCATTGCGCATGCGGTAACCGAACATCCCGACAACGCCGTCGTTTTGGGAATACCCTCCCCCCAGCCAAAGCCGGGTACCAATCGATAGCATCAGGTTGTAGTCCAATTGCTGAACCGAATTGTTGGTTTTGAAGAGAACAGAGGGTGTTAAACGGAAATACTTCCCCAAGGGGATTTGATAACCAGCCGAAGCAAAGAGATTGCGGGCATAGGTCAAGGTCGAACCGGTTGTATTGAACTGCAGAGCTGGCTCGTTCAAGTGATTGGCCGCCAAATTGAAGAACCATTTCTTGGAGTAGAACTGCAGGCCGGCCCCCAGATCAAATGCGGTGGCTTGAACGTTGGTGGCGACCAATAGCGGGTCGTTGGGATTCTCCGGACGGAATTTGGTGCCGTCCAAAGAAGTCTGCAACATGCCTCCGTAAACGCCAATGCCGATGCTAAAGGTGCGCAACGGAATGCGAAGGGCATAATTCAGGCGGACGTTGGTTGATTTGTTGAAATACTCTTCGTCCTGAACAACCAAGAGCCCCAGCCCGCCTCTCAAAAACTCAACCGGGGCATGTATGCTGAAACAAGTGGTCCTGGGCGAAGCATTCTCAGGGATGTTGACCCATTGGTACCTGCTGGCCACCATGGTGCTGATTGCATCCCTGGACCCGGTGACGCCTGGATTGTAAAAGAAATCGTTGAACATGTACTGGTTCCACTTGGGTTCTTGCTGAGCAGAAGCCGCTGAGGACCATAACTGGAACAAAAGCAATGCGGCAAATCCTTTGCCAAGTCGATTACGTACCATGGAGTAATCCCCGAAGAAACAACAGAAACGGGAAATTCCCAACTATTTATGGCCTTTTTTGATGCTGGCCTCCAAGGCCATCACCAAGGATGGGAATTCAGGGGAAGGGGCGGCAATATCCAAACGCAGACCACGCTCCTGCACGGCGGCATGGGTTTGAAGGCCCAAGGCAGCGATTTTGGTGGTCCCTTGAACAAAGTCCGGGAAATTCTCAAAGAGCGACTTGATTCCCATCGGGCTAAAGAAGCAAAGGACATCGTATTTGATATCCGCCAGGTCGCTCAAATCACTAGCAACGGTCCGAAACATCACGGCCTTGGTGACTTTCAAACCCAATTTTTGGGCCTCGGCGGTGAAGGTATCCTGAAGAATATCTGCGCAAGGCATCAAATAGGCCGCGTCCTTGTGCTTGAGCATCTGAGGAAGAAGGTCCTCCAATTTGCCTTTGCCAAAAGAAATTTTGCGTTTCCGCAATTGGGTGTATTTCTGAAGGTAGAGGCCGACCGCCTCGGAAATGCAGTAGTACCGGGTTTCGGTGCCAATTTCGCAGCGCATCTCCTCGCAAAGCCTGAAATAATGATCGATGGCATTGCGGCTGTTGAAAACGATGCTGGGGAAATCCGTCAATACAAGGCGGTTCTTGCGGAAATCCTTGGCAGGCACTCCAACCACTTCAATGAAGGGCCGAAAATCAACCTTGATATTGAATTTGGTCGCCAATTCGGCCAAGGGAGAGCGTTCCCCCGGTTCCGGCTTGGGCTGGGAAACAAGAATGCTCCGGATTTTGCCTTTGGGGTTAGGGGTTTCGGCCATGCAGGATAAAGTGGGCAAGAAGGGTCAGTGGTAAAATTTCGAAGGTGCAAATATAAAAAATCAATAAAAGAAGGCGGTCTGTACCAAACTCATAAGCCATGCGGCCCTGGCGAAACCACCTCATAAACAGGCTCACCAGGAGCAAAACCCCGAATCCGCTGCTGATATAGCTTTTCCAAAGGGGATTCCCAAAAGCCAAAACCAAGGCCCAAAGCAAAAACAGCGGGACCCAGAGATGGGATAGAACCCTGGATCCATGACGCATGGCGTGGACCATTTCTTCCCATTCCACCGCCCAACCTAGCAACCTAAGCCAGGCATCAAAGGCCCATGACATCAAAATTAGGGCCAAAAACCAAAAAAAAGGCGCAAGGAACGGGAAGGATACCAAGGCATCTCCCCAACCGGGAACAGGAGGTCCCCCCAGAATTTGGGTCATCGTCAACCCAAGGCCCAAGGCCAATAAAACACCCCAGCCCCAGCGCTGCAATTCACTATCCGCATGCCGTGACCGGACACTTTGCATAAAAATCCGGTAATTGACCAACTGATGCAGTCGAGTTGGATAATACGAGGGATCCCTTCCCACCAAAATCGACATCAGTAGCCATAAAATCCACCAAACACTAAAAAACCAAGTTCCCGGTGCGGTTGAAGGGACTGCCTGAGGGGGATGGGCCGAGGCTGCCCAAGCATTCGAACCCCCGACCACCAAAACCAACCAACAAAGCACCAAGGGTAACCGCACCAACATGACGCAAAATTACCTTTGAAACACGATGGGAACGAAACGACTTTTGGTTTATCGCGCTTCGGCCGGTTCTGGCAAAACCCACCAGCTGGTCACCACCTACCTACGCTTGGTGCTGGCATCGGCCGATCCCCTTGCCGTTCGCCAAACCTTGGCCATCACCTTCACCCAAAAGGCAGCCCAAGAGATGAGGCATCGCATCCTCAAGCAATTACGCCAAATGGGAAGCTTGGACGACGCCGTAGCCTACCAAGCCTCCGACCCTATCCGGGCTGAGTTGCTGAAAACGTTGAACCTAGAACCCGACGTGCTGCAGGATCGTTCACGGCGTCTGCACCGAACCATGCTCCACCGATACAGCGACGCCGCCATCGGGACCATTGATTCCTTCATCAGCCAAATGGCACGTCCTTTTTACAGGGAATTGCGGAGCGGACAGGATTTTGAAATCGAATTGGACCGGGACGCTCTGATCGAAGAAGCCATCGAGCCCTTTTTGGCCCAAGTGGGTCAAAAGGAGAACGAAGTTTCGACCTTGTTGCTGAAATTCTCCCAACACCTCAACAAAGACGAAAAAAGCTGGAATATCCGCCATCTGCTGGTCCGCTATGCTTCGTTCTTGTTCCAAGACCGCGCCTACCCCTACCTGGAGACCCTCCAAAAAATTAAACCGGCGGATTACGCGGCTTTTTACGATCAACTCGCGGAAATTTTGGAGGAAAAGCACCGAGAACAACGGGAGGGCGCCAGCTCCTTGCTGGAGGAACTCGCCTTGGCGGGTTACAGCGCGGAACAACTCTACTACGGCTCCAAGGGCTTGATCTATCACCTGGAAAAACACCAGCAAAACATCGCCCACAAGCTTCATTCCAGCGTTGAAAAAGCCCTATCCGACCAAAACAGAATCCTCAAAACGGGGACCCATCCCCCCGATTTTCAAAACTGGGTCGACCGCCTTCGGATTTTTTTGAGCCAACAAAAAGCCATTGCCCCTGATCTGGTTCTCATGCAAGCCGTCTTGGACTTGCGCTATGCGACCACCCTGCTAGGAACCTTGTACCAACACTTTACGGACTTTAGCAGAGCGCACGTCAAGATGCCCTTGAACTTTCTTTACTTTCAATTGGCCGATCTGGTACAGCAAACCCATCCAGAATACCTCTGCGACCGCGTTGGGCATCGGTACCTCAACATGTTGGTCGATGAATTTCAGGACACCAGCCTCTTGCAATGGCAATGCCTGGAACCGCTCATGGACAATGGTTTAGCCTCGGGAGGCACCGCCATGGTGGTCGGCGATGTCAAACAGTCCATTTACCGATGGAGGAACGGCGATGCACGATTGTTAGCTGCCTTGCCCGCAACTCGCTGGGACTCCACCGCCTCCAGACTTTGGGCCGAAATGTACGATGGGATTCCCTTGCAGACGAATTACCGTTCTCGTAACAATATATTGCATTTTAACAATTCTTTCTTTGGCTGGTGTCGCCAAAATTGGGAGGGCCTGATGGCCTCCACCTACCTCGAAGTCGAACAAGAACTCCCAGAGGCCACCCTAACCTGCCCTCCCTGGCAGGGCAGGACCCGAATTCTGGCCTTTGATCCATCGGAAACCCAACGCAGCCTGGAAACGAACCGGGTGGAGGTGTGTTATAACTTAATCCAGCACTACAGGCAGCAGGGCATACAGGCATCGGATATCGCCATCCTGGTACGCACCAACCGGACCGGATCTGCGTTGGCCCAAGGCCTCATTCGGCGGGGACAGGCGGTCGTTTCCCCCGATAACCTGCTCTTGGGTCTCAACCCCCGGGTCCGCCTCATGATGCATGCCTGGTTCTACCTCCATCAACCCGGAGATCCTGTGCATGCCGAAACTTTGCTTCGGGACTTGGACCCTGATGCATACCTGCAGGACCCCACACGAAACGCGGGTACGGCCCTTCTGGAAAAATTTCCGTCCCTGGTCATTCCGTCCCTGCTCGCCCTACCCCTGGCCGCCCAAATGCAGGAATTGGCCGTGGTTATGAATTTGGCCCATCAACCAAGCCCCTTTGTCCAGCGGCTCCTGGACGAATGGGTCAACCAATGCGCCAAAGGACCTCGAATTCAAGACCTGGAGGACTGGTGGCTCAACGTCGGTCACCAAATAAAAATCCAGTGGTCCGGCACCGACGAAGCAGTCCAATTAATGACCGTGCACAGCGCCAAGGGTCTACAATTTGAGGTGGTATTGGTGGCAGAAATGGATCGTCGGAACAAAAAAGCCGTGCTGGCCCAACAATGGATATCGCACATACCCGCTGAGTCGTGGGGGATGGACGAAAAAGTTCCACCCGGTGTCGTTCCGGTGCATTTAGTGGAAACTTCCGCCCTCAAAAACGCACCAAAAGACTTCGCGGCTTTGGCCGAAACTGAAGGCCACCTCAACGATTTGGATTATATCAACATCCTGTATGTTGCCTTGACCCGTGCCAAAACCCATATGGAAATCCTCACCGAAAAATGGAACGGCAAAAAAGACGGTTTGTTTAGCCTTGGCAATATTTGGGGTGCCTACATCCAAGGCCAAGATCTCGTTTCGGACCCCTGGACCCGGACCGAACGTGATTCTGAATGGCCCGGTGAACCTGAAACCTGGAGCCTTCAACCAGCCTCAACCCCTGACCTCCCCTTGGTGTCGGAAACCACCCAACCGACCCCCACCCCCCCCTTGGAATCGGAGCCTGCCCCCAAGCGAATTTCATCCGCGCGGATAGCTCTCAGCCAAAATCTACACTGGCCCGAACTTCCGACCGAAGCCATCGAAGCAGGGGTCTATTTGCACCGACTCATGGCGAAAATTCATGATCGAGAAAAATCAGAAAGCGTACTCCAAACCTGGGACAACGATGAATCCATCGCGCCAGGCCTTCGTCAAAAAGTAAGCCAATGGGCCCGCAGTCTACTCCATAGACCTGATTTGGAGGCCTTTTTTGACGGCCGTTCCACCGTGCTGCGCGAGCACCCGGTACTCTTGCAAGACGGCAGCAGCCTCCAACCGGATTTAATCCTCTTGGGTCAAGACGGAAGCGCCCGTGTTTTGGATTTCAAAACAGGACAACCCCGCAAAGAACACCGTGACCAGCTCGAACAATACCTGGACATCCTCCAAAAAGCCGGATACCCCAGCAGCGGAGCCCTGGTCTACACCGAAGACGAATCCGTCGATGCTATCGACTAAACGGTGGTTCAAATTCGATGTTATAGAACATAAAGGACCACTTATCAGCAGCCTCGTCCAGAATCATGGAGGTGGGTTTGCCGGCACCGTGGCCTGCCTTGACATCAATGCGAATCAAAACGGGGGAGGGCCCGCTTTGCTTGCTTTGGAGCTCGGCGATGAACTTGTAAGAATGCGCCGGTACCACCCGGTC
>JBMOHV010000041.1:0-15946 GCA_049317645.1 Bacteroidia bacterium | reverse complement strand
CCGCGGATCACTCCGCGGATCACTCCGCGGAACGAGGTGCGGCACCAAAGACCGGAGGGGTCTTAGCTGGACTTCGGGTTTTGGAAACAGCCACGGTTTTGGCAGGGCCGGCTGTGGGCATGTTCCTGGCCGAATGCGGGGCACGCGTTCTCAAACTGGAACCACCTTCCGGTGATGTTACCCGGCAGTGGACCCTGCCCGAGGAAAACCCGTCCCAGGGTCGATCGGCTTACTTCTGCTCGGTCAATTGGGGCAAAGCCAGCCTGCAATCCCATCTCAACGACCCCGATGAACAAGCTGTTTTCCGACTCTTGTTGGCGGAGGCCGATCTATTGATTTCCAATAACTTACCACACCAAGAAAAGGACCTTGGTCTGGATTGGGAGGCCTTGCATGCTTTGAATCCACGGCTCATTGCAGCTCGAATCAATGGCTACGGGTCTTCCTCTTCCAGGCCGGGATACGATTCCTTGGTCCAGGCCGAAAGCGGCTATGTTTCCATGAACGGTCCCATCGGGGGTCCTGGTCACAAAATGCCGGTGGCCCTGATGGATGTTTTGGCCGCTCATCAACTCAAAGAGGCCCTCCTGCTCGCCCTCCTGCAGCGAGGACAGGACGGAATGGGCCGCGAAGTGCGGGTTTCTTTGCTGGATGCGGGCCTGGCCTCTCTAAGCAATCAGGCGACCAACTGGTGGATGGGCGGGGTTGAGGCCCGTCCCATGGGTTCCGAACACCCCAACATTGTCCCCTACGGTTCGACTTTTCGCTGCCACGATGGGCAATGGCTGACCCTGGCCGTTGGCAACAACGCCCAATTTGAACGTACCTGTACAGCCCTTCAACTCCAACCCGACCCCGCCTGGTCCAGCCCAACCGGCCGCCTCCTGGACAAAGTCAACCTTTTGGGTCAGCTCCAAGATTGCTTTGCTCGCCATGGGCGGGCCCATTGGTTGGAAGTCTTGGAAGCGCACCGGGTCCCAGCCGCCCCTGTGAACGATCTTTCGCAGGCCTTGGCCAGTCCCGCCGCCCTCCGTTTGCAGCTCAAGGATGGCCCTCTTTACGGACTACGCACAGCCGTTTTTGAGGGGGTGTATGGACCCAACCCACCTCAAACCCTGGCCCCACCTCCCGCTTTTCCGCAGCATTCCCTCGCCGACATGGCCCGCACCTTGTTTTCCTGACCTTGGCTCGTGGGTCGTTTGGCTATAAATTGCGGCATGGCTTTGAACGAAGAACCCCTCGTGGTTTTGGTGGACCGGGAAGACCGTGAAATTGGCTTGGCTCCCAAAACCGAGGCCCATCAAAAAGCCTTGCTTCACAGAGCTTTTTCCGTCTTTGTTTTTAACGGCGTTGGGGAGCTGCTCCTCCAACAGCGCAGCCCAGACAAATACCATTCCGGGGGTTTGTGGACCAATACCTGTTGCAGCCACCCTCTGCCCGGTGAGGACATCCACGATGCGGCGCACCGTCGCTTGGTCGAAGAAATGGGTATGGATTGTCCCCTTGAATCCCCCTTTTGGTTTATTTACCAGACCGAATTTGAGAACGGTCTTAGCGAGCACGAATTGGATCATGTTTTTTTGGGAAACAGCGACGGGCCCTTCCGCATTGATCCAAGCGAGGTAGCTGCGGCCCTATGGATTTCCCTCGCTGAACTGGAGGCTTGGATGGAAAGGCGCCCGCAGGATTTTACATTTTGGTTCAAACACATCTATCCCCGTTGCGCCGAATTTCTTCATAACAGGCCATCGACCATGGTGTTATGAAGATTCGTACGTCTCGTTTCGTTTGGATTTTCGCCGGTATCGTTCTGGTTCTGCTGGGTCTTTGGCTTTGGTGGCGTTACCTTGGTCCCGCCCCCCAAAAACCAACCCCCTTATCGCAACCGGTTTACACCGCTGGTATTCGAGTGGACACCCTGTACACCGATACGGTAACCATACAGAACGGGGATCAGATTTCGGGGCTGTTCGAAAACCTGGGTCTAGGCTATCCATTGGTAAACTACCTTGATAGTCAACCGGATTCCGTCTTCAACGCCCGCCAACTGCGAAGTGGACAGCAATGCCTGATCCTGCGGGATAGCAGCGAAGGGCCCATCCTTTATTGGCTCCTTGTCAAGAATAGGGTCGAAACCTTGGTCATGGACCTCAGGGATTCTTTGCCCCGAACGTATCTGCATCGCAAACCTGTTACCACCCGCTATCGGCCTTTGGTTGGAACCATTCAATCATCTCTTTATCAATCGGTTACGGATGCCGGAGCCGGGCCAGAACTGGCCATGGCTTTGGCGGCCACTTTTGACTGGACGGTGGATTTTTTTCAATTACAAAAGGGGGATGGCTACCGTGTTTACTATGTGGAATCCCTGGTGGACAGCCAACCCTTCGGTCCTGCCCAAATCATGGCGGCCGAATTTAGGGCATCGGGCAAAACCCATACGGCCATTCGCTTTCGCAACAACTATTTTGACGACAAAGGTCAAAGCATGAAAAGGCGTTACCTCAAAGCGCCCCTGGACTATACGCGTATTAGTTCTGGTTTTTCGACCAGTCGCCTGCACCCGGTGCTGCGTTACCTGCGCCCGCATTTGGGGGTGGATTATGCTGCGCCCAAAGGAACCCCGGTGCGCAGTGTGGGCGATGGTCAAGTCCTAGAAGCAGCTTATCGGGGTGGAAATGGTAATTTTGTTAAGATTCAGCATTCGCGAGAACACGCCACGGGGTACTTGCACCTTAGTCGCATTGCATCGGGAGTGCGCCGTGGTGGCCGAGTACGTCAGGGACAAGTCATTGGCTATGTTGGCAGCACCGGTTTGTCCACCGGACCACATCTCTGTTTTCGCTTCTGGAATCGAGGTGTTCAAGTCAATCCCAAACGTCTTCAAGGACCCCAGGCCGAGCCGATGAATCCAGCGGATTTACCGTCCTTTCGACAACACCGGGACAGCCTGATGGTTCAGCTACCTCCTTGGTCCTGAGACCCAAAGAACCCACATTGAGCCGTTCCTCCAACGAACTCCGCAGCCTGGCCTCTCAAACCGCCTTGTACGGTCTAAGTACCGTCGTGGGTCGCCTGCTCAATTACCTCCTGGTTCCCCTGCATACCCGCTTGTTTGAACCCCAAGAATACGGGGTCATCACGGATTTTTATGCCATGGCGGCGTTGCTGGCCGTGATTTATACCTACGGTATGGAAACGGCTTTTTTTCGCTTTGTCAATCGCAAGGATCAAAATGTGAAAGCCGTTTACGCCACTTCCTTTTATGCCGTTCTAACGACCTCTCTCATTCTAAGTGTTTTGTTATGGATGAATGCTGATACGCTGGCTGTGGCCTTGCGTCATCCCGACAAAGCCCATTTTGTTCGGTGGTTCTCCATGATTTTTGCCTTGGATGCGGTATCGGCTTTGCCCTTTGCCCGTCTGCGTCAAGAGGGGCGTTCCTGGTCTTATGTTACCCTAAAATTCAGCAATATCCTGATTCTGGTTGGGCTGCAGGTCTATTTTTTGGTCATCCAACCTGCGCAGGGTAACACATCTTCATTCACGTCGCTGGATGGGGTCGTACTCAGCAACTTGGTGGCCAACGGAATAACGCTTCTGTTCTTGCTGCGGGGCCTGCCTTTGCTGAGAGACTTTGACACACGCGTTCTTCGCCCCATGTTGGCCTATGCTTGGCCCCTGCTCGTTGCCGGTTTGGCCGGTATGTTCAACGAAACCTTGGACCGTGTCCTCCTCAAATACCGGCTGGGAGGAACCCCTTCCTCGGCCATGTGGCAGGTGGGGGTCTACGGCGCTGTTTACAAGCTGGCGGTCCTCATGAGTCTTTATACCCAGGCTTTTCGAATGGGTGCAGAGCCTTTTTTCTTTCGAAAAAACGCTGATAAATCCCTCAAAGACCCCAACGACGGGCTGACCTACGGCAAAGTCTTTTGGTATTATAGCTTCATTGGTTGGGGGCTTTTTTTGGTGGTTACCCTGGGGATGGACGCGGCCAAATTGCTCATAGGCCCCGCCTACCACGAAGGCTTGCCGGTGGTGCCGATTCTTTTGTTGGCGAATCTCTGTTTGGGCTGGTATTACAATCACTCGATTTGGTTCAAGACCAGCGACCAAACCCACTGGGGGCTGTGGATTGGGCTGGGGGCCGCTGTTTTGACAGTTGTTGGGAATTGGTTTCTCATTCCTCTCTACGGCTACACGGCCTCGGCCTGGGTCACCTTGGTTTGTTATGCCTCCATGTTTGCGGCGAGCCTACTGGCGAGTCGCCTGTATAACCCGATTACCTATCCGTGGAAAGGCTGGTTGCTCTTGGGGGCCTGGGCTTTGTTTCTCTATGGTCTTGATTCGTGGCTTCCGTCCGGTCTTGGCATGTTCAATCTGGGACTTAAATTCCTGCTTTTGATTGTTTATGTCCTTGGCGTTCCGCTTTTTCGTAAATTTGGGCTGGATCGTTGACCATGCTATCTTCATTATTCATCCCAGCGTTAACGGCCTCATCCGGCTTTTTGATATGTTAAGAAAATGAATATAATCGTCCCGATGGCTGGGCTGGGCAAGCGAATGCGGCCCCATACCCTGACAACCGCCAAGCCCTTGCTGCCCATCGCGGGCAGACCCATCGTTGAACGACTGATGGAAGATATCGTACGCGTTTGCGATCAACCCGTTCATCGAATCGCCTTCATCACCTCTCCCTTGTTTGGGCCGGCTGTGGAACAACAGCTGTTGCACGTCGCCGGGAAATTGGGAGCTGTTGGCAGCATCCATTACCAAGAAGAAGCCCTGGGTACAGCCCATGCGATTCTTTGTGCCCAGGAGCATTTGGACGGCCCCGTGGTGGTCGCCTTTGCGGATACCCTTTTCAAAGCCGATTTTGTCCTGGACTCAACGCGGGAGGGTATTATATGGGTCAAAAAAATCGAAAACCCCCGTGCCTTTGGGGTCGTAGAATTGGACGAAGAGGGTATCATCCGTGCGTTTCACGAGAAACCAGAACAATTTGTTTCGGACCTCGCCATCATCGGAATCTATTTTTTCAAGGACGGCGCCTACCTGCGTCGTGAATTGCAATACCTTGTTGATCAGAATATTATGGACAAAGGTGAATACCAATTGACTTCGGCGCTGGAGAACATGAAATCCAAAGGGACCTCTTTTCTACCGGGTACGGTCAGCGAGTGGTTGGACTGTGGCAACAAAGACGCCACCGTTCACACCAACAGCCGCTATCTGGAATACTTGCAAGAAAGAGGGAACGAAACCCTGGTTGACCCGTCGGCAGTCCTCGAAAATTGCCAGATCATTCCGCCCTGTTATATCGGGCCCGACTGCCATTTGAGCAATGTTCAATTGGGACCCCATGTTTCGGTAGGACGGGGTTCCAAAATTGAAAACGCGGTGGTGGAGTCTAGTCTATTGGGAGAAAATGCCCAAATCCAAGGAGTTCACCTGCGTTCGTCCATGACCGGTGCCCATGCCAAGGTTCGGGGTTACGGTCAGCGTTCCGCCCCAGGGCCGGCGCTGGAACTTAGCATCAGTGACCACAGCGAAGTTGTATGCCGCTGATTCTGTTATGGTTATCCATCCTGCTAACCGGGCTATCCTGCTCCAGGGCCCGTGTTACAGCGCCGGTTCCGCCCAGCCCTCTCAGCGAAGCACAACAGAATCAGTTTCAGTATTATTTCTTTGAAGGCACCACGGCCAAATTGATCGGCAAATGGGAACAGGCTGAACAGTTTTTTGCAAGGGCCTTGTCGCTGGACCCCGGTTCGGCGGTATCAGCCTATGAATTGGGTCGAATCGCCCTTCAACGCGGAGATGGCCCTAAGGCCCAACGCATGGCCCAAAGAGCTGCTCAACTGGACCCTCTCAACCCCTGGTACCTCCAATTCCTTGCCCAGGTTTATCAAAACAACGGGCTGTCAAAGGAGGCCGCCGATACCTGGCAACGATTGATTGCGATGGACAACGAACATTCCCTCGAAGCCCTCGAAAATTTGGCGAACCTGCATATCCAGAACAAATCTTACAACGAGGCCATGGATTGTGCCAACGCCTTGGAGCAAAAGCTAGGCCCACAACCTGAAATTCTGGATCAAAAGAAAAACATTTGGCTCCTGCTAGGCAAAAAAGAAAAAGCCATCAAAGAAATTCAACGCCTGGTAAGCCTCTATCCCAACGAGCTGGGCCATCGCCTTGGCTTGGTCCAAACCTTCAGCGCAGAGGGTCAATACGACAAGGCCCTTTCTCTCCTTCAGGAGGCCCTGCCTTTGACCGAAAACCCCAACAGGGCCCGCTTGCTTTTGGCAACTGCCGAACTCTACGATGCCTTGGGCCAATCCCAAAAAGCCGAGGAGGCCTTTGACCAATCCCTTGAGGGAGGCGTTTTGTCGGCCGAAGAGATCCTGCAGGGAGTTTTTAGAATCCTAGAGAAGGTCGGCGATTCCTCGGCCATCAAAGAAAAGAAACTTCGCAGAGTACTGGAATTTTACCCGGATGCGGCCATGGTCCACGCCCTCCTGGGCGAAGCCTTGGTCCGGCAGGGCAAAGGGAGGGAAGCCCTTCCGTCGTACTGCCTCGCTCTGGACTTATCACCCGATCCATTGCCCTATGTCGTTTGGCAACAATACCTTTCGGCGCTCCTTGATTTGGGCATCATGGATACCTTGGAAATCAAATCGCGAATTGCCTTGGAACGGCATCCAGGGCAGGCCCTTAATTATTTCTTTTTGGGAATTGCCCTCAGCCAAAATCTCAAAAAAATTGAAGCGATTGAATTTTTGCAAAGCGGTTTGGCTTATACCACCGAAGAAGAAACCGACCTCCGACTCCAAATGCATATTTTGTTAGGAGACCTTTACCATCAGCAACAAAACCACCTTCTCTCGGACAAAAACTACAGCGATGCGCTCAAGATTCAACCTAGCAACGCTTTGGTTCTTAATAATTATGCCTATTATCTCGGTCTCCGTAACCAAAAACTGGACAGTGCCTTGGGCATGAGCCGTCGGGCCCTTGAAATTGAACCGGATAACGCCTCTTATTTGGATACGTATGCCTGGGTTCTTTATACCATGGGACGCTACGCCGATGCTTTGGAGCCCATGACCAAGGCCTTGCAACTTAGTCCCGAAAACGCAACGATGTTGGATCATTACGGTGATATTTTGTACCGTAACAACCAAACAGAAGCCGCCAAAGCCCAATGGGCCAAGGCCCTCCAATTCGATGAAGGCAATCTTGAAATCCAATCCAAACTGCGTTCGGGACTGCCGATACGGCCCTAACCCAAGCCCCGCTTCTCGGAGGCCCTATCTCCTGCTATGCTCCTGGTTGGTCATAGCGGCCCTGGGCTTTGGCTGCGTTTCCCGCCGCTCGACCCCAACTCGTACCCCGGTCCCCCAACCCGGTCAAGACCTCTCCGCCCCGTCGGTAACTGTTCCCCGGCCCCCGCAGGGCGCATGGAATCGCCTTTGGGGGCGTTATGATTTCAAAAACCGCGGGGTCAAAATGGATGGTTCTTGGAACATCGCCTACAACCAATACGATTTTGCTTCTCCGGTTAGCATGATGGCCCAACAAGGCGCGTGGATTTGGATAAGTGTCCGCCCAGCCCTGGGGATTGAAGTCGTCCGCTTGGTCTTGAGACCCGACAGTGTTTGGATGATCAGCCGACCTTCCAAGAATTATTGGAGCGGAACTTGGAATCAGCTCCAAAAATCACTTCAACTGGACCTCGATTACCAATGGTTTGAAGACGCCCTCTTGCATGGTCATGGTTCGCTCATTAAAGGACTCCAATTCGCGCGAATCGAATATCCCAAACCGGGTGCCGATAGCTTGGTGTTTACCAAAGGTGCGGATAGTTCCCTTTCGACGGTCGCAGTTCATTGGGGGAAACTCCCTGCCAAAATCCACCATCTTTCGATGCAATCCTCCAGGGGCAACCTTTCGGTGGACTATCTCCAAAGTGTCGAAGTGGCATCGGCGGCCCTTCCCACCAAGATGAGTCTATCCCTCCAGGCACCCAATCACAAAGCCTTTTTGCAGATGAATTGGAAAACACCGGCGGTAGAGGCCGTTTCTTTGCCACCCATCAAAATTCCCGCCGATTATCGAAAACTGAAATTAGGTTTCTAAATCATGCCCTTCCGCCTTAACAGCCCCTTCCTGATCGGCCTTATCATGCTGTGTTATGGCTTTTTTGATGGAAACCACGCACAGGCTCAATCAAACAACCCCAAAACCACCACCACCTCCTCCAGGGCGGGCATGGAAAAAGAGCAACAGGAACTGGTTCGCCGAATCAACCAAACGCGTCAGCAATTGGAAGAGGTTCGGCGCAAGCGCAAATCCGGCCTGCAGCAATTGCAATTGTTAAAAAATCAAATCCAAAACCGCGAAAAAATCATTCGCAACTACAGTACAGAAATTGTACGCCAAGAAGCCCAAATAACCGAGGTCGAAAACGTAGTTCAATCCCTGCAGGTCGACTTGAAACAATTGCGTGAACGTTACGCCCTGCTCCTCCGGCAATACCAGCGCCAAATCATGGCCCCTAGCATGCCCCTGCTTATTCTCTCCGCCGCCGATGTCAACCAAGCCCTGCGGCGCACCTGGCATTTGCGTCAATACAACCAATTTCGAAGGGAACAGGCCGCCGCCATTGTGGACCTCCAACAGGAATTAAATCAAAAGGGTGAACTCCTTCAAGCCGAAAAGGAGCGCAAAGAAGAATTAAAAGCCAAGGAAGAAGAAAACAAAAACGCCCTCAAGCAAGAAAGCCAAGAGCAAGACAAAGTCGTCAAAGCCCTCCAAAAGGACGAAAAGAAATTACGCCAAGAACTACGCAACCAGGAAATTGCCCGGAACCGGCTCCAAAAAAACATTGAAGACCTGATCCGTAAGGAAATTGAAGCAGCGCGCCAAGCGGCTGCCAAAACCGAAGACAAAGGCAAAGCCAACCAAGGCAAAGCCCAACAACCCCAACGCAACCAGGCCCTCTTGGAATTAACCCCCGAAGCCAAGGCCTTGGGTAAGGCTTTCGAGGAGAACCGCGGTCGCCTTCCTTGGCCACTCCAAAAAGCCATGGTGAGCGAAACCTTTGGATTCCACCCCCATCCCCACCTCAAGAACATTAGCATTCGCAACGATGGGATCACCCTCAAAGCCGAAGCCGGAGCCTCCGTCAGGGCCTGCTTCCGAGGCGAAGTCACCGCGGTGGTCAACATCCCCGGTATGCAGAAAACCGTGATCATTCGACACGGACAATACCTCACGGTCTACGCCCATCTGGATCAAACCCAGGTCATCAAAGGCCAAAAGATTCAGACCGGACAGACCATCGGACGTCTTCATGTTCGCCAAGAGGACGGACAATCCTACCTCCAATTCCAGCTTTGGAAAGGCACCGCGAAGGTCAACCCTCTGCCCTGGTTGGCAGGGCGCTAAGTTTTTTAGGCTCGGTAATCCGATAACATCACCGGCATCAGCAGCATCAGGGTGTCTTCCTGGTCCTCTTGATGAACGGGACGCAAAACGCCCGGGCGGCTCGAAGAGCTTAGTTCAAACTGCACTTCATCCCCGGACAGGGTAGAGAGCATTTCAACCAAAAAACGGGCATTGAATCCAATTTCCATATCAGGGCCGTTGTATTCACAGGACAGGGTTTCCAAGGCTTGGTTCGAAAAATCCGGATCTTCCGCAGACAATTGCAACTCATTGCCTTTGATCGACAACCGTACTTGGTACGTGGATTTGCTCGAATAGATCGAAATACGACGCAAAGAAGACAAAAATTCGGTGCGACGAAGAAGGAGTCGACTACCCCCGTCTTTGGGTATAACAGCTTGGTAATCAGGGTATTTTTGGTCGATTAGCCGGCAGGTTAACTCCAAATCCCCGAATGCAAATACAACGTGAGTGTTGTTATACGAAACCTTCACCGGAGACGTATCCCCGGGCAGGGTGGATTTCAAAAGGTTCAAGGCCTTGCGGGGCACAATAAAACCAGCAGAGGCTGGTACCTCAATGCCTCCTTGTTTGTGCAGAACCAATTTATGGGCATCGGTCGCCACAAAGCTCAAGGTATCTCCGGTACATTCCATTTTGACACCCGTCATCGCCAATCGCAATTCATCGGTTCCTACCGCAAAAAGAGTATTGGAAATTCCCGTCAACAAAGCATCCGATGGCAGCTCAAACTGCTGATTTCCGGTCATCTCCGGCAGGGTTGGAAATTCCTCGCCGTTCTCTCCGGACAATTTGAACTTACCCTTGTCGGTATGCAACTCCACGGCGAATGTCTTGGGATCCAGGGCCAGGGATATCGGCTGATCGGGAAGGGTCTTGAGGGTTTCCAACAAAATTTTTCCGGGAACCGCCACCTTGGCCTGACCATTGCCTTCGACCGCAAGGCGGGTCCGCATCGTCGTATTAAGATCGGTTGTACAGATCGTCAATTGCCGCCCTTCGACATCGAACAAATAATGGTCGAGGATAGGGAGTACGTTGTTGGTCTGGATAACACCCTGTACGGCCTGAAGCTGGCGCAAAAGGGCAGAGGAAGAGACAATGAATTTCATAGGTGGGCTTTGGAAAGAAGGCGATTCAAGTGGCAATTTAAAATGTCCGAGGAGGGTTTGGGGTGGTTCCGCTCAATTTTTGCACAAAAATAGGATTTACCGTTCAAGAACCCTACGATTTACCGTTCAAGAACCCGCCGCCAACTGGCTCCGTAGGGCATAGAACCACGGAATGGCCCTCCGTTGCAAAACCCCAAAATCGTTCATTCCGTGATGGTAAAAATAATCCCGGTCCAAATCAGGCGCCACATTCAACAAAACCACGTCCAATTGATTCAATTGGCTTTTGGGATAAACCGATATCAAATGCAATCGACCGGACCTTTCCCATAAGCGAACCCGCATTTTTTCGGGAACACGACTCGGCACGCTGTCCCGCATGGGTTGGTTGTTTTCAAAACCCTCCACCGGCATAAAACCAAACCCCTGCCACAAAGAAGCCACCGCTTCGGGATTCAACTTCAATTCCGGACCGGATTGACCGGTCTTTGGATCGAAAGCCCTTAACTGCATACCTCCATCGGGCTGACGAAGTATTTCATAACTCTCTTGGGGCTCGTAGGGGTATTCCACAACCAGACGCACCAGCGAATCGGGACGAAGGCGAAGCAAAACCCTTTCGCGCATCTCTTCTTCATCCGTAAAAAATCGCGTGCTCAGATAGCCCTCCCAACCCGGGAGATGCAAAACATAAGGCAATTCCGAGCCCTCGAGCATGGCATAGGTTCCTCGCATGTCTGGGGTTCCGGAACCAACATAGTAAACCTTTTTATCCTTGTTGGCCAGGTACACCTCGACCTTCACCCCGAGGGTGGCGAGATTGCGAAAAACGGTTTGAACAGCAGGTCGGGGAACCGGCGTTTTGACCTCCCAACGGTGCAGGGTTTCCAAAATAGTTTTCACGGCATCCGGTCGGGGCACTTTGGTTTGGTTGAGCGTCCAGACCGCTCCAAGGGACCGCTCCAAGGTTAATTGCTTGCCTTGGCGGTCAGCCAAAAAAATTCGAACGATCGAAGCCGTATCCTCAATCCCAAAAGCCGTCTCCGATACCTTGAGCGTACCACCCCCGCGCTGACGCCAGACCATCCAACTCAAAAGCGCCAAAACGCCGAAGACCAGAAAATAGGGAATGTTTTTTTTCATAAAAGGCCTTTTTAGTCCACCAAAGGACGGATGTAACGCCTACGCCGCGCATAGAATCTCCAGCTCCCAAAAACCAACAACAAAACCAAAGGAACGCCCAGATTAAAGGCTTGCCAATAGGTTTTTTGGTTCTTGAGCTTGCTTCCATCCAACAGGCGCAAACTGATTTTGCGAGCCCTGAGTTCAATGGTGCTCCGATCTTCCAATAAGTAAGCAACGGTATTCAACGCAAAATTTCGATTCCCGTATTGCTGACCTGTAAAACGATCCAAACCCAATGGGTAAATATCCCCGGTTGATGGTCGTACCTCATTCCGTAACACATCCCCATCCGCCACCACAATCATCCGCCCGTTGCGCACACTGTCCATCGGCTTCATTCCAAGAGAATCCACCGCCCGCAATGCAAACTCGTTGAGAATCCTCTTGCGGTACGCCGAATAAAAAGTTCCTTCCAACAAAACCGCTAGCGGCAAAGGCTGCCGTTGGAATTGACTTTCTTCGAGGGCTTCGGTCGCCGTCCCCAAATGAACCCGCAAAGGAGAAGCCAAAACCCGGCTTCGATCCGAGGAGGCTAACAAAACCTTTTTGGTTAGCCCGGGAGCGGTTACTGTATCGATACTGCTCGCAAAACGCATCAGAACAGGGTCCAAATTGCGCGAAAGTGGATGCTGACCATCCCCGATAACCAAGGGGAAATAATACCAAGGATACAATTTGGTCTGCGGTTGGCCCCCCATGGAACCGTAAACAATTGGAATGGGTGCCGCTCGAAAATCCTGAACCAGGTTTGCATTGATTCGAATACCGTAACGAAAGAGCAAATCTTCCAAACCCGTCTCCAAAGGCATGGCCATAAAAGCGTTTTCGGAATTCATGGAATCCATGGACGCGCCCACCCCTTCCAAGCACCACAAAATCCGACCCCCTCGCATCACAAAATGATCCAACTTGTAGCGGGCCCAATCGCTGAAATAAGAAGACGGTTTCGCCACCACAAGCAGGTCAATATCCTCAGGAACCGCTTCGGTTCGGTTTAAATCATAACGTGTTACATTGTAATGTTCGCTGAGACTTTTGGCAAAATCCGAAACCAAGGCCGGCTCCAATTCCCCGTGGCCTTCGCTAAAAGCAATTTTGGGCTTCTTGATACGTATGATCTTATCGATCACATCGACCAAGGCAAATTCCAGGTTTTCCTCCGAGGCATTCAAAACCTGCATAGGCGAAGACCCGGAACCACCCCCTAACAAGAGATTAACTGACTTTTCCTGGCCCCGATAATACACCATCACCCCTGGCCAAATCACCTGACGGGTTAAGGATTGATCCTCGCCCCTTACCTGCAAATCGGTGGGCTGCAAGCCTTGCTTGTAAAGCTGCTGATAAAGTTCATCCCGTGTTCGTTGATCCGGTTGAGCCGAAGGATCCTTGAACTCAAATTCCAGCTTACCACCCGATTCACGGCGCATCTGTTGCAACAAATCTTCGGTGGCGTTGCGCAATTTTCGAAAACCTGGAGGAAAATCGCCTTCCAGGTAAATCCGAACAAAGACAACATCCTGCAAATTATTCATCAAGGCCCGGGTATTCGGGTGCAGCGAATAACGCTGTTCTTCGGTAAGATCCAAACGAAGGTTCACAAACGAAACCAAGCCATTCACCAGGACCAAAGCACCCAGCACCAGCAGCAATCGAACCGTCGCCTGCACGGAGTTCAGCACCTTGTTGATCATGTCCGCTGGTCCAAGACCGTTCGGGTCCAGAACAGAAAAAAGAAGGTTACGCTGGCAAAGTAGACCAGATCACGCAGATCCACGACCCCCTTGCTCATGATCTCAAAATGAGCCCCAATACCCAATTGCTCAATGACCAACAAAGCCGTATTCGGCAAAGGCAAAAACCGCAAAGAATCAAAGGCAGCGTACATAAAAAAGCAAAGAAATACTCCCAAAACAAAGGAAACCACCGGATGTTCCGTGACCGCCGAGGCCCATGTTCCGATGCCTGCAAAAACCCCTCCCAGCAAAACCAATCCCAGGTAAGATCCCGCAATTCCTCCGAGATCCAGGTTACCCACCGGTTCGGCCAAATAATAAAGCGCCACAACATAACAAAGCGTTGGCAAAACGCTGAACAAAACCAGGGCCCATCCCGCCAAAAACTTACCCAAGACCACACCGTTTGTACTCACCGGCCTGGTGAACAAAAGTTCAGCGGTTCCGCTTCGTTTTTCCTCCGAAAAAAATCGCATGGTCACAGCCGGAACCAAAAACATCAAAACCCAAGGACCAATAACAAAAAGTTGATCCAATTGGGCATAACCAAATTCCAAAATCGAATAATCCGGAAAAACCCAGATAAACAAACCGGTAATTAACAAAAAAACCACCATGGCGATGTACGCCACCAGGCTGTTCAAAAAGCCGTTCCACTCTCTACGCCAAATCGCCCACATTACGCCAGGATGGTTTGAGGCCTTGCGGCCGTTAATTCCCTAAACACAGACTCCAGGTCCTTGGCAGCCGGCTTATCCATTCGAACCACCCGAAGGCCCTCGGCCACCGACCAATCAAACACCGGCGCCGATAATTCAACGCCCTCCTCCGCCTCCAGCATACAGCTTTGGGCCGTACGACGCTTGATGGCCCGAACCCCAGGAACCGCAGCCAATCGATCCCAATCCGGTTCACGATCCCATTCCACCTCAAGTCCCCCTTGACCAACCCGAGAGCGTAGGTTTTGGATGGTATCATCGGCCACCAAGCGCCCCTTGTGAATGATGAGAACCCGGGGACACATCCACTCCACTTCTTGCAAGATGTGGGTGCTCAACAAAACGGTTTTATCGGCCGCGAGGCCCCTAATCAACTCCCGAATTCCGACCAATTGATTGGGATCCAGGCCGGAAGTTGGTTCGTCCAAAATCAAAACCTGGGGGTCGTGAACCAGGGCCTGGGCCAGACCAACGCGTTGGCGATAACCCTTGGACAGTTGAACAATCCGCTTGTGCGCCTCCGGTCCCAAACCCGTTTGCTCAATGATCTTCTCTACTCGGCGTTGAGGGCTATCCATTTGATAAAAAGCTGCCACCGAAAGCAAATATTCCCGGACATACATGTCGGTGTACAGAGGATTGCTTTCGGGGAGGTATCCCAGAATTCGTCGAACCTCCAAGGCCTCGTTCACCACATCCTTTCCGCCCACCTGAGCCGAACCGCTGTCCGGCTTTAGGTACGAAGTCAGCATTTTCATCGTGGTAGATTTGCCGGCTCCGTTGGGGCCTAACAATCCCACAACCTGACCGCTGCGGACCTCAAAACTCAGCGCATCGACCGCCTTTTGAGCGCCGTAATGCCGGGTAAGGTTGTTGACAACGATGGACAAGGAGGAGGGGTTCTAAAAGACGATGGTGCTTCGCGGAGAAGGAGGGCAAATTTAAAGCCTGGACCCCCACTTGGGTTGAATCAAAGCGAGCCGCCTATGGGCCCTGCTTCTATAGTGGTTTCTGTTTTTTGGCCCCAAGTCCCCACCACCACCCAGAGGGCTCCTAAGCAAATCGGATAGACCAACCAAAGCGATAATCCCAAGGCCGCCGGCAACAAACCCAAAACCACCGAAACAGCCCCTACCGTAAGGGCATAGGGCATCTGCGTGCGCACATGGGCCAAGTGATTGCACGAAGACGACAAAGAGCTCATAATCGTCGTATCAGAAATAGGGGAGCAATGATCCCCCAAAACCGCTCCGGCCAGGATTGAACTCACCAACTGATAAAAAATTGGAAGCGATTCCTCCATACCCCAACCCTGAGCCTTCAACATGGCCCACCCGGCCGGGAGCAACAGTGGGTAGAGGATGGCCATGGTCCCCCAGCTAGTTCCTGTGCTAAAGGCCACCAAGGCCCCGGCCCCAAAAGCCAAGGTCGGCAACCATAAAGGAGACCATTGAAGGGCCACCAAACGATGGCTGATATAGGCCGCCGTTTGCAATTCTTCGGTCAAAAGGGCCAAAGACCAGGCCAAAACCAATATCAATGAAGCCGGCAGCATGGTTTTGAACCCCTGCACAATGGAGTCCACCGATTCATGCAAGTTGAGGCTGCGGACACCCAGTGTCAACCCCAAGGCCACCGCGCAGCCGGCAAAGGACCCGTACAACAAGGCCCTAAAGGAATCGGCCTGGCCTATAATCGTAGAGCATCGAACCCAAAACCC
>JBMOHV010000040.1:0-15986 GCA_049317645.1 Bacteroidia bacterium | reverse complement strand
AAATAAAAAAAGCCTCCCTTCGGGAGGCTCGGTAGACGGGTTGCGGAAAAAGAGGGATTCGAACCCCCGGTAGAGTTGCCCCTACACCGCATTTCGAGTGCGGCCCGATCGACCACTCTGGCATTTTTCCGCTGCTAAAGTAAGCATTAAGCCCTTTACCTTTGCCCCATCATGCTTTTGGGACAAAAACTGGTGGTCATCCTGCCGGCGTACAATGCCGAGAAAACCTTGGCCAAGACCTATGCGGAAATCCCCATGGATATTGTGGATGAAGTGGTTTTGGTCGATGATCATTCGACCGACCGGACTGCCGAGGTAGGACGGGCCTTGGGCATCCGCCATGTTTTGGTCCACCCCCAAAACCGAGGCTACGGAGGAAATCAAAAAACCTGTTACCGCAAGGCCCTGGAATTGGATGCAGATATTGTTGTTATGCTTCATCCGGATTACCAGTACACCCCCCGACTTATCGAAAGCATGGCTTACCTGGCGGCTCATAAGGTGTACCCGGTGGTGATCGGCTCTCGAATTTTGGGTAAAGGTGCCTTACAAGGGGGTATGCCCCTGTACAAGTACATTTTTAACCGTATGCTAACCCTAACCCAAAATTTTCTGATGGGTCAAAAGTTATCGGAATACCATACCGGGTACCGGCTATTCACGGCCGATGTACTTCGTAACATTTCTTTTGAAAAGAATTCCGACGATTTTGTTTTTGATAACGAAATGTTGGCTCAAATATGTTACCGAGGTTATTCAATTGGCGAGGTCTCTTGTCCTACCCGTTATTTTGATGAGGCCTCCTCCATTAATTTTCGGCGTAGCATGATTTACGGTTTGGGTGTTTTGCGGGTAGCCCTTCAATACCGTTTTCAAAAATGGGGACTGCTGCATTTTTCGATTTTTGAATAAAATGTCAATCCTCGTTGACATCTCGCGGTTTCGTTGGGTTCGGTTTATGTTTCGAGGTTTTCAGGGCCTGGGTTTGTTTATCGTACTGGTTTTGTTTGTGGCCGTTGGATTCTACCTACGGTCCGAAATTTATCGCTTTGCACCACCTCAACCCTTTGAGGGTGATTGGGTTTACAACCCGTATGATTCGATGCCTCCTTTGCGCTTCAAAGCCAATTTTCACGCCCATTCACGGTCGTGGGGTGGTTGGACCAACGGCCACCAGTCGGATTCCGTTCTTGTCACGGCGTATATGGAAGCGGGGTATCAGTTGCCTGCGCTATCCAATTACCACCGGATTAGTACCTGGTCCCAGGGCAAGGCGCCCTTGTATGTTCCGGTTTACGAAAGCGGATATAATCCACTCAAATCCCATTTGTTGGTGATGGGTTTGGAACAACCGTCCTATTTCGATTTCCCGCTTTTCCAGAACACATCCCAACAGCAACAAATTATTCAAGGATTGAGGGATCGAGGTGCCGTTTTGGCGATGGCTCATCCGGATTTTGGAGGTGGGCGACGTCTAAGTGATATGGCCCTACTAGGCGGATACCATTTTATGGAAGTATTTAATCATTACCGTCATTCCGAAGCCTATTACGATGCCGCTTTGACGGCCGGCCGATTGTCTTGGGTTTTGGCTAACGACGATACCCACGATCTCCACAAGGAAGCCACCTTTAAGCGCTGGAATGTGCTTATGGGCGAACGTGCCGATAGCCGCGTTGTCATGCAGAGGGCTTTGGAAGGTCGCCATTACGCGGTCTATGCCGAAGATTCAACCTTTCATAAAACCCTGTTGTCATGTTCAGCACCTTCTCCAAACCAACGGATTTTTCGGTTTTCACATCCCTTGGAACGTATTCAAGCGATTGGTCAAAACGGTACGTTGTTAGCTCAATCTTTGCTCACGGATACCTTGCAAGTTGAATTAGGTCCCCAGGAACCCTACGCCCGGGTTGAAGCCATGGATCCGGGTGCCAAAATTTTGTTGAACCCCATGGTGCGATTCCGTGGAGGACCGTTGCCATTGGCAGCCGCTTTACGAGCCGAGGTGGATCCGCTAAGGACATGGGCATTTCGCTTGGGGGTCTTGGTTATCTTGTTCGGTCTACTTTGGATAGCACGATGGATACGGACAATAGGGTAAAACCAGAGGATCCCTGGTATACACAGCCGCGTTTTGCGCGTCCTTTTTTGTTGTTATTGTCTTCTTTTTTTTACCTGGGCTTGGGCGGTTGGTCGCTCCTGGATTGGGACGAAATCAATTTTGCGGAATCTGCAAGAGAAATGTTAGCGTCTGGTGATTACGGCTCCGTTCAAATTAATTTTCAACCCTTTTACGAAAAGCCTCCCCTTTTTATGGTGATGCAAGCGGGGATGATGAAGATTTTAGGGGTGGGAGAGTTGGCGGCTCGTTTGCCGAATGCTTTGCTTGGATCAATTTACCTTTTAACCCTTTATGAGTTGGGTCGTCGTTGGCTAAGCCAACGGGGAGGATGGTTATGGGCGGTCCTTCTTTGGGCTACTTTGTTGCCCCATGCCTATTTCAAGTCGGGGATTATCGATCCGCTTTTCAATTATTTTATTTTGGTTTCGGTTTGGGCCTTGTTTAGATCCATGCACCTTGGATTGCATGGCTTTTGGAAGCCGGGTTGGTGGGTTGTTGCCGGATTGGCCTCCGGATTATCGGTTTTGACCAAAGGTCCCGTGGGCTTTTTGTTGTTGGCCTTGACGGCGCTTTTTTGGATGCTAAGGAACCGGGTTTGGTCTGCCTTATGGTGGAAGGGGGGAGGCGTTTTTGCCTTAGGGCTTTTGTTGCCGGTTTTGACCTGGGTAGCTTTGGAATGGTGGGTTCGGGGCCCTACGCAATTGATCTTGTTTTGGTCTTATATGATTGACCTTTTTCGAACCGGTGTAGCTGGTCATGAACAACCGTTCTATTACCATACCTTGGTTTTGTTACTGGGTTGTTTGCCGGCCATTCCTTTGGCCCTGCCTCTGTTGTTGAGATGGGAAGGGCCTACCCTTGCGCCCCAAGATTTTTCCAAAACCTTGTACCAAGCCATGTTAACTCTTTTTTGGGTTGTTTTGCTTGTTTTTAGTCTGAGCACCACCAAAATCATCCATTATTCGTCCTTAACCTATGTGCCTTTAGCATTTTTGGGGTCTGCGTTTTTGATGGATTTCCGACGTTCCATGAAATGGCCTGCTTGGTTGACCGCGATGTTGAGTTTCCAGGTAGTCTTTTGGGTTCTTGTTTTGGTTTCGATACCTTGGGCGCTTCGTTTCAAAGACTTGTGGGTCGATCGTATCCAGGATGTCTTTGTTCGTTCAGCCTTAAAGGATGCAATACCATGGATGGGTTGGGAGTCCTTGTGGGTATTACCTTTTCCTTTTTTGATGTTATGGGGTTGGCAAAAGATTAAGAACCGGGCAGAAGATCGAGGTATCTTGGGAATGGGTTTGGGGGTTGCGATTTTGGTGATGGGTTTAACCTATTCCTATTTGCCTCGAATCGCTTCGGTCACCCAAACCCCTGCGGTGAATTTTTACCAATCCCTAGCCGGTCAAAAAGTCTACGCAGCTACCTGGGGTTTCAAAAGTTATGCTCCCTTTTTCTACATGAAAATTCCCTATCATGGCACAGGTCCCGCCTCATCCATGCCGGTAGGGGAAGAAATTATGCAGGTCCCCTTGGACCGACCCGTTTATGTGATTGCGCGCGTGGACCGGCTTCCCGATACCACCGCCCTACCTCTTCGTGCGGTAGGGGCTCAAGGTGGCTTTGTATTTTACCGTCGCTACCGTTGATACAAGGTATTTGGTGCATCTTTGTGTATGCAAATCAATAGAATACTACTTCATCGGTACATCGCTGCCGTGGGTCACGATACGGACCTCATGAAAGCGGACTCTGCGGTGTACCAGAGCCTTCCAAACTGCTGCCTTATGATCCTGGGTCCTGAGGTCCCTTTTGATCCAAACCAAATTAAGGCGCAAGCCTCGATCGCCAAGGGGTTGTAGCATCTCTAAAATAAAACCTAGAATTCAAACAAATGGAACGATGGTTCGTTTTTCTAAGCATGAAATCCACCAACCTTCCTGTCTTCAACCAACCTCTTTTCAGCCTAATCACCACCCTTCTCTGCGTGGGATTGTTTGGGCTATCCGGCCCAACGGCCTTTTCCCAAACCCCTGTCAGTGGGGGGATTTTTAGCAATACGACCTGGACCCTCGCGAATTCTCCTTACCTTATGACCTCGAATGTTGTGGTATTTCCCGGGGTGACGCTGACCATCGAACCTGGTGTGGAAGTACGGGTTGCGTCCTCACCCTCTCCGGCCGCTGCCTATTATTTGGAAGCCAGGGGTACGGTTAACATGGTGGGACAACCTGGGTTGCCCATCCGCTTTCGATCGGATACGGCCTTGACAACGATTGGGGCGTGGGAAGGCTTCCGCATCAACGACCCTCAGGGTGGTGCTGTCAATTTTGGGTATGTGGAATTGTCCAATGCCAATACCTTGTTTTATTATTTTGGCAATTCGCCTTCGAATTTGGTTGTCGAGGGATGCACCTTCAACTACAACTACAGTGCTCTCAATGTTGGTCTTTCGCTCGATGCCCGTCGTTGCAATTTCAAAGGGAATAATTCAGCTGTAGCCGGATGGTCGCAGTTCAAGTTTTCTCAATGTGTTTTTGATTCGAATGCGGTGGCTCTATCGGTTTATCCAGCCTCTCTGGAAATTGACTCTTGTGTGTTTACGCGAAACGCCGGGGCTTTGGTACTCAGCGCCATTCCGATTAACCTCATGAGCATTCGTCGATCGTATTTTGAAAACAACGCCACCGCTATCACCAATCCGGGGAATGGCACCATCGATTCCTGTGTTTTTTTTGGGAACCAAATAGGGATTACCGGTGCTGTTCAGGCTACGATTACCAATTCAGAATTTAGGGATCACCAATCGGCGATTCGGTTGGGATTTGGCTGTACGGTAAGGGATTGTAATATCTCCGATAACCAAACAGGCGTTGTTTTGGGCCCCTTTTCTTTCGGTCAACCGGTTCCCTTGGTTGAAAACAATCGAATTTGTAACAATTCCCTTTACAATGTCGAGAACCAAACCGATCTCAATTTGTATTTGGCCACCAATTGTTTTTGCTTGTCAGATTCGGTTCAGGTAGAGGCCAAACTTTTGGATGGCTACGATGACATTACCAAAGGCCTCATCAGTTACGCCCTTTTTGATACGAGTTGCTTGACCGTTTTGAGGGTCATTAACAAATTCACGGTTTCTGGGATCGGCCATCCAATTAAGTCCTCCATGGCGGTATGCCGTGTTATACCGGAGGGGTTTATTCAATTGGACTGGGATCGTCCGAGAGACCTTGAAGTCCGAGCTTATTCCTTGGAGGGGAAGCTAGTTCATCAAGCCCATCCATCGCTTGATCAGTACCTTGTGGATACGCGCACTTGGGCGGATGGTGTTTACGTCCTCCTGTGGCGTGATACCCAAACCGGTGAATCAGGCCTGCACAAGGTGCGCGTTTCGAGCCATTAAGTCCCTCGATTCGGGGGAATAATGCGCATCTTTGCGTATGCAGTTGAACCGAATTTCTAGCTTTTACTTGGTTGTCCTCTTTGGATGGGCCATCGTTATACCCTCCACAAAGGCTCAGGAAACGTCCGCTAAGGTCCAGGAAACCTCCGCTAAGGTCCAGGACACGTCCGCCAAGGCCAAAACAGAGGCTCGTTTCAAGGTATATGGGAATTGCGGGGCTTGCGAAGAACGGATTACCGAGGCTTTGGATCAAAAAGGAATTGTTGCAGGGGGATGGGATCGTGAAAAACAGGAGGTATGGGTGGTTTACAGGCCATCCAAAGTGACTTTGGAGCAAATTCATCGGTACATCGCTGCCGTGGGTCACGATACGGACCTCATGAAAGCGGACTCTGCGGTGTACCAGAGCCTTCCAAACTGCTGCCTTTACCGCGAAAAGCACAGCCCGCATTGATGGGTTGTCCACCTTTCATCCCCTTGAAGGTTGGGATCCTACCATGGTTTATCCTCGGGCTCTTGGCCTCGGGTGTGGTCCATGGTCAATCCGTGGATACCGTTCGAGGGGTGGTCCTGGAGGAAGATCTTAAGGGAGAGCTGAGACCTTTGCCCAATGCCCATGTTTATTGGATGGGAACCGACCAAGGCATGACCACGGGGCCTTTGGGAACCTTTGCCTTGGGAACCACGGCCACCACCAGGGCTCTGGTAATTCGTTACCTGGGGCTGGAACCGGATACCCTTTACATCACCGATTTCATGCCCCTGCGGGTGGTAATGAAACCTTTTAACCAACTGGGTCTCGTAGAAATTTCGGAGGAGAGGGCGAGTACCTATATCCGGCGGGCCGATGCCATTTCGACCACGGTACTCACCGAGGCCGAGCTCTTCAAAGCGGCTTGTTGCAATCTTTCCGAAAGTTTTGAGACCAACCCTTCGGTCGAAGTTTCGTACACCGATGCGGTAAGTGGGGTTAAACAAATTCAACTACTCGGCTTATCCGGTACGTATGTACAAATGTTGCGGGAGAACCTACCCACCATGCGAGGATTGACATCGCATTATGGATTAACCTTGATTCCGGGCACTTGGTTGGATGAGATACAACTCACCCAAGGTCCAGGTTCGGCGGTCAACGGCTTTGAGGGGATGAGTGGCCAAATCAATTTGGAATTCAAGAAACCCAACCTCGACGAGCCCCTGCTTTTGAACGGTTACCTGAATCAAATGGGGCGTTCCGAGGTCAATGCGGTGGCTTCGACCCGTTGGTCACCTCGATGGACCTCGGCCTTGCTCCTTCATGGAAATCGAATGGATGGGACGCCTGATATCAACGGAGATGGTTTTATGGACCTTCCACGAGGGCATCAGGCGAATGGTTTGGCCAGGTTGTTCTACAACGATGGTCAAGGATGGACGGGCCAAATCAATTTTCGCCGCGTCAGTGACCGCAGGAACGGGGGGCAAGTTGCCTTCGACCATTCCAAGGATTTTTTGGAGCAGCTCAACCTGTACGGTTTAAAGAACCGTTTGGATCAATCCGAACTCTTCGGGAAGGTGGGTTATGTTTTTCCGGCGCACCGGTATCGTTCCCTTGGAATGTTATGGAGTCTGGGCACCACCCAATTGAATCATCGTTACGGTTACCGAACCTATACAGGCCGGCAAAATTCTGGGATGATGCAGGTTCTGTACCAAGATGTTTGGAAAGAAAGCCGCAACCGGTACCGGGTTGGATTTCAAATGATGAGCGATGATTACCACGAAGAATTGGATACCTTGGCGATACCCCTTGGATCGGATGCGCGTCAAGCGTTCCATCGGGTGGAAAGAGTTCCCGGTGTTTTCGGAGAATTGACCCTGGACCGGCATCGTCAACAATGGGTGATAGGGGCTCGTTGGGATTATCACAGTTTGTTTGGGGGGCAGTTCAGCCCTCGCTTGCATTGGAAATACGATGTTACCGACAAGGATCAGCTGCGTTTGGGGATCGGAAGGGGGTTCCGGGTGGCATCGGTATGGGCGGAGAATCAGGGAGCGCTTGTGAGTTCCAGGGCCTTGCGGTTGGTACCCTCTCAGGTGGGTAGCGTAGGTCGTCCAAGTTCGTCGGCTTATGGTTTGAATCCGGAGTCTTCGTGGTATGCCGGTTTGCATTTTCGTCATGATTTCCGCTTCAATTACCGCAACGCAAGCATGAGTCTCGATGTGCAGCATCAGGAGTTTTCGGGTCAGGTGGTGGTTGATTTTGATCGCGATCCCCAGGCCTTGTGGTTGTACAACCTCCAAGGTCGTTCGTACAGTCGCAGCGCTCAATGGGAGTTGCATCTACAGCCCTTGAAACGGCAAGAACTCCGTTTGGCTTACCGCTGGCAAGACGTTCAAACCGATTATGCGATGCCTTCACCGACAGGGCTTCCACCGGTGACCGGGGAATCCAGGCGCCTTCAACGGCCCATGGTCCCATCCCATCGAGCCATGCTCAATTGGTCCTACCGAACCAAAAAGCGTTGGGAATGGGATGCGACCGTTCAAGTCTTTGGCCCCAAAAGAATTCCAAACACGCAGTCGAACCCGGAAGGAATGCGCATGCCTGGGTTTTCGCCTTGGTATGCGGTGGCTTTTGGGCAAGTTACTCGCAACTTCAAGAGGGCTTCGGTTTACTTGGGGGTCGAAAATCTGGGGGATTTTCGTCAACGGGATTTGATCCTGTCGGCCCAACAACCTTTTGCCTCCACCTTTGATGCCTCGCTGGTTTGGGGCCCGGCCATTGAACGCATGGTCTATGCGGGTTTTCGTTATAGGTTTGTGCCCAGTGATTAGGCCTTTTTATTCTCACTGAATTTTCAATCCACCCTAAATTTATTGACCCGTGAACCAATCCGATCCAACTTCTGGTAAGTGCCCCGTTATGCATGGTGCCAACACCCAATCCGGCCAAGGCGGCCCCATGGCATGGTGGCCCAAATCCCTCAACCTTGATATACTCCATCAACACGATACCAAAGTGAACCCCAACGGCGAAGGCTTCGATTACCGCAAAGCCTTCGCGTCGCTAGATCTCGAAGCCCTCAAGACCGATCTCAAAGCGCTGATGACCGATAGCCAGCCTTGGTGGCCGGCAGACTGGGGTCATTACGGAGGCCTGATGATCCGGATGGCCTGGCACGCCGCCGGCACCTACCGTACTTCGGATGGTCGGGGTGGCAGCAATACCGGCAACCTACGCTTTGCCCCTTTGAACAGTTGGCCCGATAACACCAATTTGGACAAGGCCCGTCGCCTGCTTTGGCCGGTCAAGAAAAAGTACGGGAACAAAATTTCATGGGCCGATTTGATGATCCTAGCTGGAAACATGGCGTACGAGTCCATGGGTTTCAAGACTTTTGGATTTGCCGGTGGTCGCGAAGACATTTGGCATCCCGAAAAGGACGTGTATTGGGGCAGCGAGAAGGAATGGCTGACCAAAGACCGTTATACCAACCCCAGCGATAGCAATTCGTTGGCGAATCCGCTGGCCGCCGTCCAGATGGGTCTCATTTACGTGAACCCCGAAGGCGTGGACGGTCAACCCGACCCACTGCGCACGGCCCAGGATGTCCGCACCACCTTTGCACGGATGGCCATGAACGACGAAGAAACCGTGGCTCTTGCGGCCGGCGGCCATACCGTGGGCAAGGCCCACGGTAACGGTGACGCCTCGGCCCTGGGCCCCAACCCGGAAGGCGAGGAGCTGCACACCCAGGGTTTTGGATGGATCAATCCCGGTGGCAAGGGCCACGGGGCCGATGCCGTCACCAGCGGCCTCGAAGGGGCCTGGACGACGACCCCCGACCGATGGAACCATACCTATTTTCATCTATTGTTAAATTACGATTGGGAATTGCGCAAAAGCCCTGCCGGGGCCTGGCAATGGGAGCCGATCAACATTCGCGAAGAAGACAAGCCGGTGGACGCTCACAACCCGGCCGTTCGTCGCAACCCCATCATGACCGATGCGGACATGGCCATGAAAATGGACCCCGAATACCGCAAAATTTCCGAGCGCTTTCACCAAGACCCCGCCTATTTCGAGGAAGTCTTCGCCAAGGCATGGTTCAAGCTAACCCATCGCGATTTGGGTCCGCGCTCCAGGTATTTGGGTCCCGATGCTCCCAAAGTCGATTTGATTTGGCAGGATCCTTTGCCATCGGCACCGGCTCCCATGAGCGATGCCCAAATCACTGCGCTCAAAAAGACCCTCTTGAACAGCGGGCTTAGCCATAGCGATTTGATTTGCACGGCTTGGGACAGCGCCCGCACTTTCAGGGGTTCGGATTTCCGCGGTGGTGCCAACGGTGCCCGCATTCGCCTCGCTCCCCAAAGAGACTGGGCCGGCAACGAACCCGACCGTTTGGGACGTGTTTTGGCGACCCTCGAGCAAATCCAGGCCTCCTGCGGTCACCCGGTTTCCATGGCGGATTTGATCGTTTTGGGGGGGACCGCGGCCATCGAGGCAGCGGCTCATCAAGCGGGAGTCCACGTTCAGGTTCCCTTTCATCAAGGAAGGGCCGATGCCGTTGCCGAATGGACCGATGCCGAATCCTTTGCCGTCTTGGAACCGCTTCACGATGGTTACCGTAACTGGCTCAAAGAACATTACGATGCCCAACCCGAGGAACTCTTGTTGGACCGCACTCAATTGATGGGATTAACCGCCCCCGAAATGACCGCCCTCGTTGGAGGCATGCGGGTTTTGGGAACCAATCACGGTGGCAAAACCCACGGTGTCCTCACCGAACGCATGGGCGTTCTCAGCAACGATTTCTTTGTCAACTTAACCGACATGCGTTACCGCTGGGAACCGACGGGACGCAATTCCTATAACATGGTGGACCGCAGCAGCGGGGAAACCCGTTGGACGGCAACGCGGGTGGATTTGGTCTTTGGTTCCAATTCGGTGTTACGGGCCTATGCAGAATTTTATGCCCAAGACGATAACAAAGAACAGTTTGTTCGTGACTTTATCAAGGCATGGGTCAAAGTCATGAACGCGGACCGCTACGATTTGCGATAAGTCGATCAAGATGTTGTGGAGCGCGTTCCTGTTTTGTTCATTGCAGGCTGCTCCCGTTGATAGCCTGAAACCATCGGTTCATGCGGATTCTCCCATGTTATCCGGCACGGACTCCCTGTTGTTAAAGCAATTGGACGAAGTCGTTATCACCGGATCCAGGGAATTTCAGCGCCGTCGTGAATCGCCTGTTTCGGTTCATGTGGTGAATCGCCGGGCTCTTCGAGGAATTCAAGCCAACAATGCGCTGGAAGGCTTGCGGTTGATCCCCGGACTCCGTACCGAAACCAATTGCCAGACCTGCCACTATACCCAGGTACGCATGAATGGTTTGCCTGGAGGGTATTCTCAAATCCTTTGGAACGGTCGACCGGTGGTCAGCTCGTTGTTGGGTCTGTACGGTCTGGATATGTGGCCCGCTTCCATGGTCGAGCGAATCGAAGTCGTTCGCGGTGGTGGGTCCACGATGTACGGTTCCAATGCTGTTGGGGGTACCGTGAACATCATCACTCGTTCTCCGGACCAAAACGGCTTCTCGCTTGGCAGCACCTACCGTCGGGTGGGAGGGGGCGCTTCCGATGGCTTGGTGGACGGTGAACTGAGTCGGCTGTTCGCAAAAGGACGCGGAGCGGTTCAGGTTCTTTACAACCACCGCAGCCGCCAATGGTGGGATGCCAACGGCGATGGTTTGAGCGAACTTCCCAAAACCAACGCTGATAACATGTCCCTGAACGCCAATTGGCGACCCAAAGCCGGTGGACGGTGGAATTTATCGTTGCAAACAATGCGGGAATACCGCTACGGTGGATCCATGGTGTTTGGACCGGTCTACCTGGCCTCTCAGGCCGAAGAGCGCAAGACCAGGGCAAAACTTGGACATCTTGACTACCGAAAGACCTGGAATCAAGGACGTTCCAACCTTGTGGCCTATACGGCATGGCAAGGGGTTCAGCGGGAGCATTATACCGGGATTTTCCCGGATTCCCCGTCTGCGATTCTCCAGCATTTGGCAAGTCCTCCTTTCGGTGGGTCCAGCTCTTTAACAGGTCAAACGGGGATGCAAATAGGTCATCGATGGGAGGTGGCAGGTAGACCGATGAATTTGACGGCCGGTATGGAATACCTGAGCGATCGTGTTACAGATAGCATTCCGGCCTACCGATTCTTGGTGGATCAAGACCTCCGTGATTGGGGCCAATTTGCTCAAATTGAATGGTTTATCCATTCTCGATGGCGCTTGCTGAGTGGTTTGCGGATGGACATCCATTCGATGTTAAAACAACCGGTTTGGAGTCCACGATTGGCCTTGTTATTCAAAAAAGAAAACGGCTGGCAATGGCGTCTGGGGTATGCCTCGGGTTTTCGGGCCCCTCAAGCCTTTGACACGGATTTGCATACCGCCTTTGCAGGGGGTGGGGTATCCCGTGTTACCCTTGACCCGCGATTGCGCGCTGAATATTCCCATAGTTTTCATACCTCGTTGGGTTACGAAAAAGCCACCGCGGATTGGGTTTTCGGATTTGATTTGGAAGGGTTTGGAACCCGTTTGAACGACGCTTTTGTGCTGGAGAACCTCGGTTCGGATCCCTGGGGCGAACAACTTCTCAAACGCAACGGCAACGGTGCAAATGTTTGGGGTGTCAGCGCCGAAGGCCGGGCCCAATGGGGAAGGCGATTCCAATGGGAGTCGTCCTGGACTTGGCAATTCAATCGTTGGGATGTCCCCGTTCAAGTTTTATCCGAAGCTCCGGCAACCCGCTTTTTTATGCGGACCCCCAACTTTTATGGGTACAGCCAAGGTACCTGGTGGTCCAAACGAGGATGGACGTTGAATCTCCACCTGTTGCTAACAGGTCCCATGTGGGTCCCTCGATTTGGAGGCTCCGAGTCCAATCCCAACGACCAAATTTTTCGATCCCCCACCATGGTCGAGTGGAACGGTCAATGGACCTATCCCTACAAAATCAAAGGATTCCATGCGGGTTTTGAGTTTTTTGCGGGGTTCAAAAACTTGTTGAACCGTTACCAAAGAGAATTTGACCGAGGTCCGGGTAGGGATAGCAACTTTATCTACGGGCCCTCAACACCAAGGACCTGGTTTTTGGGTTTTCGTATCCAAGCCTGATGGATAGGCTAGGGGTTTAATCTGATTTTAAGACCCTGGAATTAAACAAATTAAAGGGTCTATCGTTGATTATTTCTTCGTTTATAAACCAAAAATTTCAAAAATTAAACAGCCATGCATGAAAAGATTTTCACTTCTCCTGCTAATCTCTATTTTTTCTTGTATTCAAGTCGGCTTTTCCCAAATAAAGTTAATTGGGATGTCACCTCGCCTATCAACCGATACCGTGGATGTTGTTGAGTGGTCACCCTTGGGTACCGGGACTCTTGCTCGCTATCCTGCTCCTATTTTTGGGTGGACCAATAACACAGGCTGCTTTGATGCCTACAATGGCCATTATTATCTATCGGCCGTCACATCCAGCGTTAATTCACTGATGACCTTCCAATCGGTTAGCAACCAAATTAGTTTTTCGCCAGGGGGACAGATTTCCAACGCTACCGAAATAGATATGAGCAATGGTAAAATTTATAGCATCCTCGATACAGCCGGGGATTTGGATGTTTACGAATTCAATCCTGTTTCGGGGTTAAGCACGCTAGTTGGAACCATTGCAGAACCGGGCTACCAAGAAGTGAGGGCTAACTCAACGGCCTATGATTCCGACAACGGGATCATGTATTATTTTGGGCAAGATAGCGGTTCCAATTATTTGTACACCCTACGACTTCGTGCTCAACCCTTTTCGTGGACCAAAATTCCGTTGGTGACCGTATTCAATCCGTTGACCCAATCCCCCAATCCCTATTTTTGTGCCAACTACGACCAAATTCAAGACATTCTTTATTGTGTAACACCCGAATACGATTCTACCTTCACGAATATTTCATGGAAAATTGTGGAGACGAATGTTACAACAGGTGTATTAACAACCAGGGGCAACCTGACCACTTTTCCTTATTTAATTGATTTGGGGAGTTCGGTTTATGATCAAAACAGCGGTACGTTCATTATAACGGGTCCCGATAATTTGATAAGTGGTGGACAACGTGTTGTGTTTTTTAATACCGCCACCAACACCTATTCGGTGGATTCAATGCCCACTCCGCTTTATGAAATTGTTTGCGATAACCATGTCTTTGCGCAGACCCGCTACGGAGCAGCGGCCTCGAACCGCGATGTGAGTTTATCGCGTCTAGGGTTTTTCCCCAATCCCGCCAATCGTGTCATTCATCTACGTCCAACGGATTTTGAAAATCCCATCGAAATCACGATCCAATCCTTGAATGGTCAGCGCGTTTTGAATCGTTTGCTACGTCCAATGGATGGCTTGTCGGTGGATTTGGAACAAATTCCTGCGGGTGTTTACATGCTTCAACTACGCCAGGGTGTCCAAACTTCACAACATCGTCTCTTGGTTCGCTAGGAATTAAAGGGCTACGGTGGCGCTGAGGGTGAGGTAGGGCCAGTTTTCGGCTCCGTTCGACGCTAGTCCTTTGGTGAGTCTCCTGAATTCCAAACGCCCCACAAAGTGATGGTTGGGTCTGTATTTCAAGCCCATCGAGTAACCGCTCCAAAAGGAAGAACCGTTGTTATCGGATTTGGGTACGACAATCCCAGCCGGATCATCCAATAGTTCGGCCCGTAGATTGCAGGCCCAAAACGGATTCAAAAAATGTTCGGCAACGATGTTTCCCTGGGCCCAGGTATCTCCGTTTTGCCAGCCATGGTAAAGGCTGCTGGTTAGAAGGGTTTTGGAGGTGGGGCGGTACAAGGCATAGGCATCGATAAGGGACCTCCAGCCAATCACTGGTCTGTTGTTACCAGGAATCAAACGTGACGCATGTTCCTCACGACCCCCAAAATAGTTTAGGTTAATCAGCCATTGGGAACTTGGTCGGATTTCCATTTGGGCCACCAGTCCTTGGCCTGCAACCCGATCCACGGCTTGTTGCCAACCGTTCACCAAGTAAACATAGGTGCTGTATCGAGGGCCCCAGGTATAACCGATTCGAACCCCGCTGAGGTAATACGGAACAAATTCGGCCGATAACGAACGCGTATAGGTCGGTTGATCTTTGGATAAGGGGTTTTCGTTGGTGAAGGGCGACCCCAACAAACCGGCATCAATCCACAAGTCCAATTTTTTCCAAGGTTTGATCCCCAGGCTGGCTTCAAGAAGGCGGGGTTCTCCGGGTAGGTAATTTCTTTCCATGTAGGTGCCAAAGGCCGGCATCAAGCGACTCCGAATTTGTTCGCTTTGGTAGCGAAGGTCCAAAAGGGCCAGGTTGATGGCCCACTGATTAAGTGAGGAGGAACTGACCAGGTCCGGAATTTGTTGGCTCATGGACGGTCCCCAATTTCGGTAAATATCCAATTGGGCTCCCAAGACCAAGGGCTCCGAGCCCAAACGAATGCCCCCTGTGGAGTCCGCAAAACCGGTGTTGACGACCTGGGCAGCCAGAAACTCACAGCTTAACAGCAGTCCTAGCAGGAATAGGTACCCCCTAATCCTCGCAAGCAAGGTGGAATTGGTTACGGTGTGGTTCATTCGGTGTTCTTTGGTTCAATTATACGAAGGGACCTCCCAGCAAGGGGCAGGATGTACCTTCGTGCATGCAGTCCACAGCCTTTCAGGAAATCGTCGATTTTCGGCGTTCCAACCGCCTTTTTGACTCGAATACACCGGTTCCCGATGAGGTCATTCAGCGTTCGTTGGAAAGAGCCGCTCTTTCGCCCAACAGCAGCAATATGCAGCTATGGGAATTTCATTGGATCAAGTCCGAACAGGCTTTGGCCCAAATGTTTCCCCTTAGTTTGAACCAAAACGCTGCCCGAACAGCCAAGCATTTGGTGGTGTTTGTGACGCGTCAGGACCTGTGGAAAAAACGGGCGGCTTGGAACCTACAACAAGTCCGTAGCAGCATCCAAGGAGAGCCGAACAACGGTCAAAAAGCGGGTTTGCGTTATTATGGAAAACTCATGCCGTTTCTGTATACCAACGATCCCTTGGGACTGATGCATGTTCTGCGTTGGCTGATCGGGTTCATTATGGGGGCATGGAAGCCTTTTTACAGGCCCGGTGGTCGTGCAGAGCAGCGCATTGTGGCTCATAAATCTTGCGCCTTGGCCGCTCAGACCTTTATGTTATCGGTAGCGGCGGAGGGTTTTCATTCGTGTCCGATGGAGGGCTTGGACAGGGTGCGCGTTCGAAAATTTTTGGGCTTGCCCCGTGGGGCCGAAATCAACATGGCCATTGCCGTGGGTCTGGGGACCGAAGCCGGGGTTTGGGGTCCAAGGTTCCGGGTGCCCTTGGAGGAGGTGGTTCATGTTCATTGATTCCGAATTTGGAGGA